>DATEKA010000056.1:0-13901 GCA_035277685.1 Candidatus Acidiferrales bacterium | reverse complement strand
AAAGCCACGACGCAGGTGAAGAAGTCAATGGCCATGAACGCGGCGAAAAAGAAGAGCGAGCGCTCGACGTCCTGCACCGTCCAGAGCTGCGGCAGGTGGGCGATGCGGAGCTGAGCGAGTCCCCACAGGGCGATGGACAGCAAGAACAGGAAATCGATGATCGGCGAGACCAGCGGCAGAATGATCTGGAACAGGAAAATATTGGGAATGGCGATCCAGCCGAGCGTGCCGTAGCGCGGCTTGCCGGTGACGTCGCGGTGCTTCCAGACGGCTTGCAGCGTGCCGAATGTCCAGCGGAAACGCTGGCGAATCAGGGCGTCGATGGTGTCGGGGACCTCGGTGCGGCCGATGGCATCTTCGTCGTAGAGAATTTTCCAGCCGTCGCGGCGGATGGTGAGAGTCAGGTCGGTGTCTTCGGCGACCGTTTCGCCGGAGAAACCGCCGCAGGATCGCAAAAGGTCCGTGCGCCAGGCGCCCGCCGCGCCGGGGACGACGGGGATGCAATTCAGCAAGTCGAAGGCTCGTTTTTCTAGGTTCTGGCTGGTGATGTATTCAAGAGCCTGCCAGCGCGTGAGCCAGCGATTGCGATTCATGACTTTCACGTTGCCGGCGACGGCGCCAACTTTCGGATCGGCAAAGTGGCGGACGAATCGTGGGATTGCGTCGGGATCAACGACGGTATCCGCATCAATGGAGACGGTGACCTCGCCTGTAGCCTCGGCCAGGCCATGATTCAGGGCGCTGGGCTTTCCACGATTGGGCTGAAGAAGCAGCCGAACGCGCGGATCGCTGCCGAAATTCTGCTCGACCAGATCGGCAGTGCGATCCGTGGAGCCGTCGTTGACGACGAGAACTTCGAGATGGGGATAGCTCGACGCGAGCGCCGAGCTGACCGTATCCACGATCGCCGCTTCTTCGTTGTAGGCGGGAATCAGAACAGTAACTTGAGGCTTGTACTCGGGATGTTCCGCCGGCGCAGGGCGGAATTTCTCGACGAGCGCAAGAAGCCCGATGACCAGAGCGCGAGCGCTGACGAGCAAAATTCCGAGGATGAAAATGAAGGCAATGCTCGTGCGGAAGAGCCGGAACACGTCGAAGATGAAGGCATCGGCGCGAGCGAGGAGCCATTCGCGCGTGCTCAAGGGCGGCATGATCTGCGCGCGCGTCTGGCCAAGGAGGCCGGAGACGAGCACGAACTGAAAGCCCTTGGCGCGAAGGCCGTCAATGATCTGCGGCAAGGCCGCGACGGTGTGGCTGCGGTCGCCGCCTCCGTCGTGCAACAGGACGATGTTCCAGCCCTTTCCGTTCCCGGCGTCCCTCATCACGCGTTGAACGATAGTCTCAGCAGGCGGAGGAGGCACGTCGTTCGCTTCGCCCCAATCGTGGGGATCGATGCGACCGCCGACGAGGATGTAGCCCATCTGCTGGGGGACGGGGAGCATCTGAATTTCGCTGGCGGTTTCGGGTTGATGGTCAATGCCGTAAGGCGGACGGAATAAGGATGTTTTTACGCCGAGGCTGCTCTCGAGCAGCAATTCCGTGAGGTTCAATTCGAGCTGGAGGCGTTCTTTCGTGACCTGCTCGAAATCCGGATGCGTAAAAGTATGATTGCCGACTTCGTCGCCTTGCTTGTACTCGCGCCGGACGAGCTGCGCATCGAGGTTGGCAGGCTCGCCGATTACGAAGAACGTGGCGGGCGCGTGCTTCTGCTCGAGGATGTCGAGAATCTTGGGCGTCCAGCGCGGATCGGGCCCGTCGTCGAACGTTAGCGCGATCTTGTGCGGCGCCGCGCCCATCTGCTCGATGCGCCAGGAGAGCGGATAGCTCTTGAACTCCTCATCGGTAAAGAGATCCTGGGAAGAATCATAGTCGAACGTGCGCCGGCCATTCTGGGGCGTGGCGGTGATTTTTATAATGTCGCCGTGTCCCTCGAAGATGAGGTCGTATCCGGGCGGGACTTCGTGGAGTTTGGCGCGGACGCCATCGTTGGGATGCGTGGTATTCCAGATGTCCCAGACGGAGGAATCCTCTTCACCGAGGCGGAACAGAGCAGTCCCCTGGACGCCTGCGCGCTCAGCCGCACGCAATTCGTTGTAGGCCGTGAGGCCATCCAGGAACCAGACGTTATGGACATGGTTGTCTTCGTCTTCGTAGGAATAGTGCGGATTGAGGGAGTCGCCGTCGAAATCGATGTCAGCTTCCGATTCATCGGCGGTGACGATGGCCTGCTGAAAGCTAACGGGCTCCGCCACCGGATGAGGGTCCTTCTTCGATTTTGCGGTCCAGTCGTAGCCGTAGTTTGCGATGCCCATGACGAGCTTGGAAGCCGGGACGAGCTTGAGGATGTTGCGGAGATTGGTGACGAACCAGTCCTGCGCGGAAATGGGGCCGGGAGACGAAGTTTGCCAATGCTGGTCGTAGTTCATCAGGATGATGGCGTCGGAATGCTGAGCGATTGCCTTGTAGTTGTAGGCCCAGTCCGCGGCGGGCAGGGCCACCATGAGCTTGAGGTTAGCGGCGTGGAGGGCCTTGCCTAGTTCCTCGACGAAGCGAGTGAGATCTTCCTGATTCGCGTCGGGAATGCTTTCAAAATCGAGAACGATGCCGACCTGTTTCTGCGCTTGGGTATAGAGCACGGCGGTCTGAATCAAACGCTTTCGCGCGGCTGCGGAAGTGAGCATGACGGTAAGTTTGTCCGTCTGGAAAACGGTGCCGTCCGAATTGTTCATCAGGCCCATGACAGGCAGTTCGACGCCGCTCGTCTCCATCCAGGAGAGAAGCTTGGGGTCGGGAACAATGGAGATGCGGCCGTCGGGAGGCACGGGATGAAGCTTGCCGTCGGGCGTTACAACATCAAGCGTGCCGTCGGGACTGACGGAGTGGAGCGTTTCTGGAATCAGCAGGTCAATGTCACGATAATGCGCCTGGAGGGAGGCGAGGCTGTTGGGGTCGTATCCGGCGTAAAAGGCGGCGCGCAGCGGGTCGTAGTTCTGAGGAATCTTACCGAGAGCGGCGAGCTTGCGTTTGCGGCCCGCGGCGGCGAGTTTTTTCTTCGAATGGGAGCGGAAGGGATGCAGGCCGGCGTGAATGTCGGGACGCAGAATATCGGGAAGCTCGGGATTGCGCCCAACGTCTATCAGAAAGATGATGAGCACCAGCGTGAAAAAAGCGCCGCCCAGCTCCAAAAACAGGCGAGTGCGCCGCCAGCGACGGCGTTCCTGATCGTAGAAAATTGGCTTGCGTTCGTGCACGAGTCAATCCAAGCTAAACGGCTCCAGCCGGGAGCCTATGTACAACTTCACCGATTTGCAATGCACACCACGAAATCGTTCCTCACAGCGCCGGAATGAGTAGCCAGGAAGCTCCACAGCTAGAGGTGACGGGCGGCAAGCCGGCCGGGAATGCATCTACTGTGATGCGGATCAATATGGTTCTGGCTGCTCTGGCGGGGTTCGCCCTGCGGGCGTTCTTCATCTTGAAGTTTCCAGTCACCGACTCCGGAGATGCGCCATTTTACATTGAGTTGGCCTGGAACTGGCTGAGGAATCATATCTACGGTTTCGCAGTAAACGGGGTGCTGACGCCGGTGGACATGCGGACTCCGGGCTATCCGGCGTTCGTGGCGGTGGTGTTCGCGTTCGCGGGAAGGTCTCCGCGAGCGGTGATGTTCGCGCAGGCGGCGGTGGACGTTGCGACGTGCTTCGTGATCGCGTTGATCGCCGCTCGCCTGGCGCCGGCTGCTTCGCGGCGCCGAGTGTTCATCGCGGCGCTCTGGCTTGCGGCGCTCTGCCCGTTCACGGCGAACTACGCGGCCGTTTTGATCACCGAAACACTCGCAACATTTCTTACGGCGCTCGCAATTCTGATCCTGATCGAGACGGACGCAGGGGTGGGCTGGAGTTCGAGAGAAAGGGGATTTTTCTCGAGCCGGTGGTTTCTGGCGGGGATTATCGCCGGATTCGGGACTCTGGTGAGGCCGGAAACGCCTCTCATTCTGGCGGCTGCGGGATTGACGCTGGCCGTAAAGTGGCGGAGGCCGCGAGACTGGGCAAAGCTAACGCGCGCGGGCGTGCTGATGGGGCTTGGGCTGTTATTGCCTTTGCTGCCGTGGGCGGCGCGCAACTGGCGCACACTTCACGAGGTGCAATTTCTGGCTCCGCGCCACAGCGAGTTGCCGGGCGAATACACTTCCCTCGGATTCATCGATTGGACGAACACGTGGCTGTGGAGGATGAGAGACGTCTATTACACGCACTGGCGGCTGGACGACCAGCCGATTTCGATCGACGACCTGCCTTCGTCGGCATTCGATTCTCCCAGTGAGCGCGCGAGAATCGCGCAGGCGCTGGAAGAATACGATAAGACCACGACCATGGATCCCAATGTGGACGCGAAATTCGAGGAAATCGCGCGCGAGCGGACGGCACGCGACCCGTTGCGCACGTACGCAAAGGTTCCGTTTCTGCGCTGTGTGACGCTCTGGTTCTCGCCGCGAATCGTTCTGCTTCCGGTATCGGGTGATCTCTGGCCGGTCAAAGAGGCGTGGCAAGACGACCGGCGGGACTTTCTGGAGACATCGTCTCTGGTGATTGCGAGCGCGATTTACACGGTCCTCGCGCTTGTGGGGTTGTGGATCGTCCGGCGGCGTTCCTGGTTTTACTTCCTGGTGGTCTTCATTCTGGTGCGCACGATCTTCTTTGCGTATGCGGTCGAGACTCCCGAGCCTCGTTACGTGCTGGAGTGCTTCCCCGCGGTGATTGCGCTGGGCGCGCAGGTTTTCGGGGGAAAGCCTTCGCAGGCCGGAAGTGCGACTCCTTTGCATTCCTGAAGCGTGCTTTCTTTACACATTTGAAGCGCGGGAGCCGGCAAGCAACAGAGCACGCGCAAGTGGTCCGAGGGATCGTTCGAGAATTGGCGGGAAAACGCCCGGTCAGCTTTCTTCGAGCGGCTCGGGATGGATGGTAACGCGAAAGATCTGGGGGAAGCGTTCTTTGACGCGGTCTTCGAGGGCGGCGGTGACGTCATGGACCTCCGTGATGGGCAGGCTGCCCTCCATGGCGCAGTGGCAGGAGACGAGGATGCGGCGCTCGACCGTGCGGACATGAACCTCATGGCAGTTGGCCAGGTCGCGAAAGTCACCATGAAGCGAATTGAGGAATTCCTGCACCGATTTCGAGAGTTCCTTCACTTCCTCGGCGCCCGGGACACGCGCGCCGAGCGGCTCGATGTGAATGTTGACGAAGGCCTGCGGCTCCGTAGCCTTCTGAATATCGCGCTCGAGCTCGGTGGCGGTGCGGTGGGCCTCGCGCAGCGTGGATTTCTCGTCCACTTCCAAGTGCATTTCGAGGAAGAGGCGGCCATCGAGATGGTGGGCGGAGAGCTCATGGACGGAAAGGCCGCGGCGCTGGGCGATGGCGCGAACAGTTTCGAAGAGATGCTCGTTGGTGGGCGCGCGCGGCTCGACGTGAACGACGACATCAGCCGGAACGATCTGTCCGATGTTTTTTTCGACGGCGTCGCTGGCGGAATGGGCTTGTTCGAGAGTGGCCGTGCGCGGGACGCTGATGGTGACGTCCACAAAATAGCGCTGGCCGGCGCGGCGAACGCGCACGCGCTCGGTCTGCAGGACTCCTTCCGTGGTGTCAACGGCGCCGACGATTCGCTCGCGAAGCCCGATGGGGGCAACATCCAGCAGCGCATCCAAAGTACGTTTGCCGAGGCGTGAACCGACCCAGATGATCACGCCAGCGACGCCGAGCGCGGCTACCACGTCAAACCTGCTCAGCCATTTGATTCCCGTGCGCATGCCGATCCACGCGGCGGTGATTCCCAGCATGACGACGAAGGTGCTCCAGACGTCCGTCGAAAAATGAAGAGCGTCGGCTTCGAGAGCTTCGCTGGGATATCTGGCGGCGATGCGGCGAAGCGCGCGCGAGCGGAGAGCGTCAATGAGCATGGCCAGGGCCAGGATCGCAATGGCTTGCACGCTGGGATAAATATGGACGGCATTGAAGAGGAGGCGCTGAAAAGCCTCCCAGATGATGTAGAGAGCGGTGAGGAGCAGGAGTCCCGTTTCGACGAAGGCGGAGAAGCTTTCCACCTTGCCGTGGCCGTAGAGGTGCTCGGCATCGGCCGGTTTGTCGGCGACGCGGATCGAAAGGTAGGTGATGACAGCGGCGACGAGGTCGAGAATCGAGTGCAAAGCCTCCGACAGAACGCCGAGGCTGTGCGTCACGACGGCCAGAAACACTTTGAGCAGGACCAGCAGGATGGCCGAGCCCACAGAGGCCAATGCAGCCAGACGTTTCTCGTGGGTGGCGCGCTCGGGAATATGAGTCACAGCGGGCGATTATACCCTTGAGCAGCTATCGGCCGTTCAAGGCGAAGCACGAGCGCGGAAAACAACGCAACGGCCTTATTCACGCGGCAGCGCAAACCTGTATAGTTAAGTGGAGCCATTGAAGAGTCATCGAGAGAGAATGGTTTCATCCACTGAACCCCTGACCAACCCTTCCGCCCCGCGGGAACGCAACGAAGCGCCGCGGTCAAAATGGGCGACAGGTGCAATCCTGTTGCTGATTCTGCTGGGAATCGCCGCCGGCATTGACAGCATTTTCGTCGAGCCGTTCCGGATCCAGGTGACGCATTACGATCTGTCGGGGAATGTCGCCGCTCCCTTGAAAATCGCGCAGCTCAGCGATCTGCACACCCACGGCATGGGCGGGAACGAGCGGCACGCGCTGCAAATCCTGGAGGAAGAAAAGCCGGACGTGATCGCGATCACGGGCGATTGCCTGGCGAACGGCGCGGGAAACTACAAGATGTGCGAACAATTCTACAAACGGCTGCACGCGCCGCTGGGCGTGTGGGTGGTGCGAGGGAATTGGGAGAACGACCGTCCGGTATATCGCGAGCGGGCGTTCTATGCGAAGGCGGGGGTACACGTGCTGGTCAACCAGCACGCCTCTCCGCGGCCCGACTTCGTAGTGATCGGGCTCGACGATCTTTCTTCGGGGACGCCGCGCCTCGAACGAGCGCTTTCGGGCGTGCCGGCGGACGTTTATAAAATTGCGCTGTTCCATTCGCCGGGATTCTTCGACCAGATTGCGGGGCGCGTGAATCTCTGTCTTGCGGGACACACGCACGGCGGGCAGGTTCGCATCCCGTTTGTAAAGCCGTTCTGGCTTCCGAGAGACTCCGGAAGGTTTCTCGAGGGATGGTATGAGGAAAACGGAACGAAGATGTACGTTAACCGGGGGCTGGGAATGTCCAATTTGCCGATACGATTTTTGTGCCGGCCGGAGATCAGTTTCTTCACGATTCATCCCGAGAGCGTGTCCAACTGATGGAGGGTTGAGCGGGACGCGGGCCCGGTGAATGGCGGCTCGAAGCTATTTCGCGGGCATGGGCGGCGGCGGGACCAGGGGCAAGCGGCGCGGCTCGCCGCGGAATCCGCGGACATCAACTTCGTCGAGCAGGAGGGACGGCGTAACAACCGTGCTGGGGATGCCGCCTTCGGCGCTGCCAAACGCGCCGAGAGCAGTGCCGGCGAAGCCGTTGGCCGGATTCTGCATGTAGCTATACACGGTCGCGTCGTTTCCCACGGCGACCATATTTCGGATCGAACGCAACGTAAGGCCGTCAATGTGCCCGCCGCGAACAAGTTCTTTGCGGCCATCCGCGACGTAGACGCGATACATGATTAAAGGCAGGCGCTCGCCGCTCGAGATGCCGCCCGCGAGCTCGCCGATGTAATCGGAGAAATCCTGCTGGCTGAGAGAAGTGAGCGCGGGATTGTCCATCTGCTTGATCTCAATGCACCACTGCTGGCCGTCTTCCTTGCAGGTTTCGAGAAATTTCTTTTCCAGATCCGCGGGCGCGAGCTCGTCGCTCGACTGCAGGAACAAATTGCTGGGAAGCGGGCGAGGATCGGAGAGCAGCGCCGATCGGGCGTGACCGTTCGAGTTCTCGAAATCGGGGCCTGGGCGGCGGGACATCAGCAGATTGCGAAGCATGCCATCCTGGACGAGCGCTACCTTCTGGGCTTTCACGCCCTCGTCGTCAATCTGATAGTCGCCGATCAAAGGCTGCCCATTAAACTCGGTCGCGGACGGATCATCGGTGAGGGAGACCGCGGGAGGGAGCACTCGCGTGCCGATGCGGCCGGTCCATTCGCTGCGGCCGCCGATGCGGTCCATGAGCTGATCGAACGCCGGGACCATTGAAAGAGGCGGGCGGGCGCCAGACAGCGAGGGAAGCAGCATTTGCGCGAGCGCCGCGCCGGCAGCCTGGGGATCGAAGAGCACCGGGCCGTCGTAGTCGGAGACGAGGGGGCTCGCACGCAGCTCCATCAACTGCGTACCGGCACGAGCGAGTCCCTGGCTGACAACGTCCGGGCCGGGGAGATCGGCCGGGCGGCGGACATACACGGCGTAAGAATCGTGCAGAGGCATACCGTCGCCGGCGCGCGTGTCAAGGGCGGCCTCGACTGCGGCAAGGGGTCGCGAGGTGCGAATAATGGTGCCTTCGCTCGTCATGAGGTACTGCGTGGCGTAGATCAGGTAGTAGTTGACGCGCGATCCGTAAATCTGAGGGAAAGTCCGGAGGACCTCGGAGGCTTTGCGCGCCTCATCTTCCCAGTTGCGGGAGGTCCAGTCCGGTTCGAGGCGGGGCTCGACGTCAACGAGCGGCGGCACCTGGGAAAAATCGTCGATTTCCGGCGGCTTGGTGAGGCTCTGCAGGAAGGATTGCTTGAGGGACATCTGCGTGACTGCGGATTTGTAAGCCTGGTCGGTGGCCAACCACAAATCCTGGCGCAGCGAATTGTAGTCGCGGTCGATGCCGACCTGGCCGGTCGAACCGAGAAAGCCCTGGAAGCCGTCCTCGCTGATGAAATTCGAGCTGTCGAGGTGGTAGTTGCCGACGCGCACGTCCACGGACATGAAGCGGCTGCGGGAAGTGTTGCTGGCAACCAGCGCTCCGAACGAAGCTGTGACGCTGCGGATGTCCAAATCCAGCAAGCGGTATTCGATATAGAACGGCTTATCCATCCCGGGAATGCGCAAGCGCGCGAGGGAACGCTGCATCTCGTCGTGCAGGGCGAAGAGCGTTTTGTCGGTCTCGCCCGAGGGGATGGGGGCCTGCATCAAGGCCGGAGCGGACGCGGCCGGGCGCCGGGCGCGCGGCCCCGCTGCGGGGACAGGCAGCGCGAACGTAGAAAGCAGAAACAATAAGGCGAGATTTCTCACTGTTGTTGCCCTTTGGCCTCGGGATCGTGAGCCGGAGGCGGAAGCAAGGGCGGCTTGTCCGTCGAGGTTTCTTTCTTCGCAAATTCCATCTCGGAAATCAGGATCGCGGGAGAAACAGCGGAAACGGGGACGGAACCCGATTCGGCGCCGCAATAGCCGTTGAAGATCTCGGGCTTGTCGCCGGTGGCGACGATTTTGGTGAGCGAGACAAGGGGCGTCCCGACGATATTGACGCCGCGAACGATCTGATCGGGCCGTCCGTCAGCAAAGACTTTGTAAACGACGAGCGGCGTCACCTGAAAGGCTTGGGGTTGCGCACGGCCGGTGAAAGTAAAGCCGCCTTCGATATCGTCGATCAAAAGGCCGAAAGGCTTTCCCTGCTCTTTAACGAGGTCAACCAATTTCTGGCGAAGCTGTTTGCCGGTGAGCGTATTGGTGCTCGACACGATCAGATTTCCCTGGCGCGCGATGGGAACATATCCAAGCTGCCGCCGCCCATGGCCATTCGAGTGCGCAATGCCGACCAGGGGATTGCGCGACATCAGGAACGTTTTCAAGATTCCGTGATCCACCAGAACCGTGTCCTCGCCGGGAACGCCTTCGTCGTCGTAGGGATAGCTGCCCAGCAGCATCTGGCCGTTGAAGGTTTTCTCGGTGGGATCGTCCTTGATCGAAAGAAAACTGGGCATGATCTGCTGCCCGATCTTGCTGGTGAACGTTTGTCCCTCGGAGATGTCCTTTTGACGGAATCCTTCCATGCGGTGGCCGAAAACTTCGTGGAAGAAGACGGCGGCAGCACGGCCGCTCAGCAGCGCGGGGCCGGCGTAGGGCTCGACCAGAGGGGCGCCATCCAGGGCCACCGTCTCACGGACCAGGCGGTGAATGGTGTCGAAGACTTCACTGTCGCTCGGTTCGCCTTTCGGATCGAGCCAGTCGAAATTTGCGTACCGGTCGATGTCCATACCGTCGGGAGCCTTGCTCTGCACGAAAAGCTCGAGGCGGTAGTGCACCTGGCCGAAAGCGAGCTTCGTCCCTTCCGTATTGACCTGATACTGATTCGTGCCGAGAGCGGTGAACGTTGCTATCGAGTTCAGCACTGCAGGCGCTTTGCTGAACTCCGCCGTGTAGCGCCGAACGCGAGCTTCCCAGGGCTTGCGGTCCACGCTGATCTCAACGCGCGGGCCGACGTATGTGTGCGGAGCTTCGTGGGAGAAATCCGCCGCCTGGCTTTCGGCGGTCTGCACCTGAACCTGCTGGCTCGTCTTTACTTTGATGAGCGCCTCGACTGCGGCACGATATTGGCGATCCGTCTCGCGCCAGATCTCGCGGCGAAGAACGGGAACGTCGTCATCGAGCGCAACCGTCGTGCCGGGACTCGTCCAGCTCGGAGGACGGTCGCCAACCTTGTGCGTATTGTCGAGCTGGGGGCTTCCCACGCGCGTCTGAACTTCGAGCCAGCGCGCGCGGGTATCGCTGCTCGAAAGGAGCGCGCCGTTCGAGCCGGAAACGTTCGTATATTGGCGGTCGGAAATCGTATAACTGATGAAGTAAGCGGGAGGCTCGGCATGCGACATCGCCGCGAAGGAACGGTTGAGTTCGTCCTGCATCGCGTTCAGGATGTCAGGCGTGACCGTTTGTTCTACGGCGCGGCCCGCGGCGAGAGGCGTGGAAGCAGCCGCCAGCAGGACCAAGCTCGCCAACAGGATTCGGTTCGTCAGTTTGCGTTTTATCATTGCGCGAAGTTCAGTAGTTTAAGGTACGAAGCGTTGATTTCCCTAACGAAAATGGACCCGGTGCGAAAAGCGAAACGAGAGCGCGCCCGGCGATCCTGCGCGCCGCAACGCGCGAACCGGTTACGGCAATCGGCAAAGGAGGCTTAGATGCGGGCCATGGTCGTTCGGCGGTATGGAGCACCCGAGGTTTTTGAGGCGCGAGACATGCCGGACCCGCAGCCTCAACCCGGCGAGGTGGTGATCCGCGTAAAGGCAATCGGCGTCAATTTCGCCGATTTACTGCAGCGCATGGGCCTCTATCCCGGCGCGCCAAAGCCGCCGTTCGTTCCGGGACTTGAGATCGCCGGAGTGGTGGAAAAAATCGCCGAACAGCATAGCAACGCAGCGAGCGAGGCGGAGCAGGTCAGGCCGGGCGACGCCGTCGCGGCTTTCGTTCCTTACGGTGCCTATGCGGAATGGCTCTCCGTTCCCGGGCGAAGCGTCTACCGGCTGCCGCGCGGAATGGGCTTCGAGGATGGCGCGGCCATCCCTGTTAACTATCTCACCGCCTACCATTCCTTGTTCACGATGGGCAATTTGCAGCCCGGCAACCGCGTCCTGATACACGGCGCGGCGGGCGGCGTTGGAATCGCGGCGGTTCAACTGGCGCGAGGACGGGGTCTCGTAACATTCGGCACGGCTGGACGCACGAAGCAGGAGTTCTTGCGAAGAATGGGTGTTGATCACCCGATTGACTACGAAAAAAGCGATTTCGTAGAAGTGGTGCGCAAGTTTGCGGCGGACGGAATCGAGATGGTGATGGACCCGATCGGCGGAAAGTCGTTTGCGCGCAGCGCGGAATGTCTGGGGCCGATGGGGCGGCTTGTAATCTACGGATTCTCGGCAGCGGCGGGACCGGAAGGAAAAAAGAGCCTGCTGCGCGCGGGGCAGGCTCTGCTGCAAACGCCGCGATTTCATCCGTTGAAATTGATGGCGAGCAACCTCGCCGTCATCGGAGTGAATCTGGGGAAAATGCGCTCGCGAGGCGCTGTGCTGAGGGCTGAGCTAGGCGAGCTTTTCCAGATGTATTCCGCCGGGAAAATCAAGCCGGTGATCGCCAAGACGTTTCCGCTCGCAGAGGCGGCTGCCGCGCACCGCTACATTCACGACCGGAAAAACACCGGAAAAGTCGTTTTAATCGTGAAATAAGGGCAGCCGCCTGAGCGTCGGGCAGCCTCAATTACCAGATGTCTCCAGCCAGGAAATATTATTGAAATCCGTAATTGAGACGAGGTGCGTGCCGTCGCAGCCGAGCAAAAGGCCCCATTTTTGTTCCCTTGGGATGAAGGTCCAATCGCCGCGCTCACGGCGTAGAGAGAAAACGCCCCAGTTTTTCGCATTCTTTGTGGCAGCGAATACATTCCCGTTCTGGCAGGCCGCCAGTGAGATAACCTCTCCAACCTGGTATGGCGGGCCTTTAAACCGATTCACGAGAGAACCGTCCAAGGAGAATTCGACGTATGCCTCCTCGCTTGGCAAATACCAGCCAACACGATCACCCAAGGAAATGAGGATTGAAGAGAGACGCCACTTGGGTGCATTGGTCGAATCCCGCTTTGCGTTCGACAGGGGCAAGACTGATCCGAGAAGGTTTCCATTCCTGTCGTAGCGACGCATGACCTCGTGGTTGCGGTCGTTTCGCCGAGTGTCCTTGTTGTAGCCGGAGACCCAAATCGTGCCATCTGAAGGCATTACGACCGCCTCGGGAAAGAAACTGGTGGAGCGTATAAGCGTTTGGTGGCCTCGATCAGGGGACAGCCAGGCAACGAAAGCAGCGCCTCTTGAGTCGTTCGAATACGCCGTGCCAACGATTGCCAGCGACCCGTCCTTTCCAAGCGCAACAGAATTGTCGTAAATGTTGATCAGGCCCGCGCCTGGGATGGTGAAGACAAATTTGGAGACCTCTTTTCCGTCACTATCAAACGTCGTTAAAGTGGGAGAGGCGGAAAAGCGATCCTGGGTTACGACGAGGTCACCCCCGGTCCACTCAGCGAAAGCCCCGCGGGCCAGAGTGAACGGCATCGGGATAGTGCGGTTCACGGTGAGCGTGTCCGCGTGGCGTGGGGAAGCCACAGTGGTTATGGCGCATAGCAAGGCTAGGGAGACCGAAGAAACAATTGCGATCGAATATTTGCGCACGGCAGCCTCCTAATTCGGGCACGTTATAGTGACACATCCACATTCGGGAATGCTCCCGCAGTGACTCCCGGGATCAAAGAAGCCATCAGTGGAGAGTGGGTCATCCTCGGTGTTGTTGTACGTCCCGCTGCAAGGTCCACCGGTATTACATTCAGTAAAGTCTTTCCAGCCATCGCCAGGCAGTCGCTGGGAGGACAACTAGCGTATACGGTCTGGATCTGAAAAAGGTGTTGCAGGAAAGTCGATGTCGCCCTACCGCACACGGGCATTGCGCGCCTTACTGCTTGAATGCGCCGAAGGGAGTATCGCGAGTCTGGTTTAGTGCCTTCAAAGAAGTCATTAACTATCGGGCCAGATGACGAGACCATTGCTGTAGTTGTAGCGGGGCTACGTAGCCGGTGGCTTCGGAAGACAGCGAAGATCACGAGCGCGATCAATAGGCTGCAGAGACCGCCAAATTGCCAACCGAAGACTGGCTCCTCTCATTGGGATCTCCTTCTCAACGCTGTCTTATAGGTTCAGGTTCCGGATGCATACCTCTAATTCATCCGATTGTCAATACATAAATTATCGTATTAGTTCAGTTTTCAATTATCGAACCTTCCTGAATCCGGGCCGGAAAGAGAGCTCCCCCGGTCCAAGATGGACACGCGAGAGGAAGTGCAGTGAAGTCCCGTCCCGCGCACTGCTACATCCACGAACGCAAAAATATAGGAAACTCACACGCCGGCAGTCAGATTAG
>DATEKA010000055.1:0-19130 GCA_035277685.1 Candidatus Acidiferrales bacterium | reverse complement strand
GTGAAAGATCTGATTAATGGTCTCTTTATCGTCTTCGAAGACCAGTTCGTCATCGGCGATCTGATTCAGGCCAACGGCGAAACCGGCCGCGTCGAACATCTCACCTTGCGCCGAACAGTCCTTCGCAATTTTTCCGGCGCTGTGCTAACGATTCCCAACGGCATGGTCGCCCAGGTCGCCAATCTGAGTCGCGATTGGTCGCAAACCTTCGTCGACGTCACTGTTCCGGGTGATGAGCATGTCGGCCGCGCATTGGCTACCCTCGAGAAAGTCGCCGGTGATTTCCGCACCGCCGCCGACTGGTCTGGGGCGCTGGTCGACGGCCCGCGCGTCCTCGGCGTCGAGTCGCTTTCGCTCGATGGGACCGTGCTCCGCATGCAGGTTCGCACTGTGCTCAATCGGAAAGATGACGTGGCGCGAGAGTTGCGCCGCCGCATCAAAATGGCCTTCGAGCAGTCCAGCATCCCGCTCACGCAATCGCACAAAATTCAGGTGCACAGCGACGGCATTGCAGGGGCCGAGTTCGAGGAAGCACTCCGCAGGGAAGCGAAATGGCAGAAGTAGCCGCCGGGCGCGAGCGCCGCGTTATTCCTTACGACCTGATCGAAGATGCCCGCAGGCATGTCTATGAGGCCGCCGTGCGCACCCCTCTCGTCCGGCTGAATGACCCAAGCGCTCCGGTTGAAATCTATCTGAAGCTGGAAAATCTGCAGCCCATCGGTTCGTTCAAGATTCGCGGTGCCTACAACGCGGTTCGCTTGCTGCCCGCAAGCAAGCGCGGCGCCGGCGTCTGGACCGTCAGCGCCGGAAATGCCGCCCAGGGAGTAGGTCTTGCCGCGATGAAAGCGGGCGTGCCGTGCAAAGTTCTCGTTATGGACACGGCGCCCGCCACAAAGCTCGGCGCCATCGAGCGCCTCGGCGCGCAAATTGTGAAAGCCACCTTCGACGAGTGCTGGCAGGCCCTCGGCGACCGCCGCCATCCGGCGATGACCGGCACGTTCGTCCATCCCTTTGAAGACGATGATTTCATCGCCGGAAACGCCACATGTGGCCTCGAAATTTTGGAAGACTTGCCGGACGTCGATGCAGTCGTCGCTGCTTTCGGCGGAGGCGGCCTCAGTTGCGGCATCGGCACCGTCATGCAGCGTGCAAAACCTTCCGTCAAAGTTTTCGCGGCTGAGCCTGCGACCGCGTCCCCTCTTGCGCTGTCTTTCGAGAAAGGCTCGGCGCAGCAGTTTCCCGGTTGGACGCGAAGCTGGGTCGACGGTTGCGGAGGTAAGAGCGTTTTTCCGCGAATGTGGGCCTTGGCCAATCACGTTCTGGCGGGGTCGGTTGTCGTTTCCTTGGACGAAATCCGCCGCGCCATGAGGCTCGTCGCCGAGCGCAATCACGTAATCGCCGAAGGCGCCGGTGCGTGTGCCGTCGCCGCAGCGCTGACCGGAAAGTGCGGCGGCGGAAGAGTGGTCGCCGTCGTCAGCGGCGGCAACATTGACCTCTCCAAATTCAACGAACTGACCTCATTGGCGTAGAGCGGCTCGGGGGATCCTGTGCCATCCTCCCGCGAGGGGCCCCACACAGACGAAGTCTAATCGATACGGCTATCGAATAGAAAACCGCGTAAGTGACGTACAATCAATAACATGGGAATTTCTACTCGACAAAAGATCCGCCGGATCGCCTTCGCCTCTTATTCGCTTTTTGTCGCTTTTCGAGGTTCCGGCGGACAGCCAGGCTATCGCAGCAGGTGCGGAAGAATGGGCAGTAGCGTCCCCGAACCCCACGCATGCGCAACGGGCGTCCAGCCGCGCGTGAGCTCATCGGCCAGCGTGATAGACATCATGATCGCCAGCCAGAAAATCGCCGCCACCATGACCACGCGGGGGATCCCAGTGGTGTATTTCACGTGCATGAAGAACAGAACCACCAGCAGCATCTTCGCCACGGCAATGGCCAGCGCAACAACTGTATTGAACACGCCCAGATCTATATACGCCACGCCCGTCGTCAGCCCGGTAAAAATCAGCAGCGTCACCCACACGACAACGTAGAGCCTCACCGAAACTACATGTTCCGCGGACATGATCAGTGGCCTCCCGTAGCGTACCGTCCGCCGATCAGGTAGAGCAGCGGGAATAGGAATATCCAGATAATGTCTACGAAGTGCCAGTACAGGCCGCTGATATCGAGCGGCGCGAAGTAATGCGACGAGAAACGGCCGCGCGCCGCCATGATGATCATTACCGTCAGAATGCCCACTCCGATCACCATGTGCAGGGCGTGGATCCCCGTCAGGATGAAATAGAACACCATGAACATCTGCACCATGGGCCCGCTCGATCCCCAGTCCGCATGATACTGGAAGCCGAATCCCGGCACGATGTGCTCGAGATAATCGTGGTACCACTCGAAGTAGAGCTTCACGCCTATGAAGGTCAGTCCGAGCAGAATTGTGATCACCAGATACGTGATAATCGTCCGTTTGCTCTTGCCTGTTTGCGCCGAACGAATGGCCATGGCCATCGTCAAGCTGCTGCAGATCAGCACGGCCGTGTTCGTGGCCCCGAACTTCACTTCGAGCAGGTGGCTGCCGATTTCGAAGGCGTGCGGATGCAGAGAACGGTAGACCAGGTACGAGCAGAACATCCCGCCGAAGAACAGGATTTCCGTCGCGAGGAAAAGCCACATTCCCAGCGTGCCGGCCTCCCGCTGCTGCTCGACCGTTTCGAACTGGTGAACGAGCTCCGGAACGTGCGCGTCGTGCCCGTGAGATGGTTGAGCCATTTCAGCCACCGACCGCCACCTCGGGACTCGGATAGTTGTACGGTTCGTGCGTAACCACAGGCATCTCCTCGAAATTTTCGGTCGGCGGTGGCGACGGTGTCTGCCATTCCAGGCCGGTTGCACCCCATGGATTCGGTCCGGCAACCGGTCCGTATTTAAACGACCAGATCAGATAAATCAGCGGGATCACGTACCCCACGCCGAGAATCGTGGCTCCCGCCGACGACATTACGTTCAGCACTTGGAATTCAGGCGGGTAGACGGCATAGCGCCGCGGCATTCCCAGATAGCCAAGGACGAATTGCGGGAAAAACGTCAAGTTGAACCCGATGAAAATCACCAGCGCGGCGAATCGCGCCCACGCGTCCGGATACAGACGGCCCGTGATCTTCGGCCACCAGTAATGGATGCCGCCGAGGTATGCCATGACCGCGCCGCCGACCATGATGTAGTGGAAGTGCGCAACGATGAAATAAGTGCCGTTCAAATGCACGTCGGTAGCCAGCGAAGCCAGAAACAATCCCGTCAGGCCGCCCATCGTGAAGAGTCCGATAAAACCGAGCGCGTAGAGCATGGGCGCGTTGTAGGAAATCGACCCCTTGTACAGCGTCGCTGTCCAGTTGAACACCTTGATGGCCGATGGAATTGCCACCGCGAAGCTCAGCACCGAAAAAATCAAGCCCGTATAGATCGACTGGCCGGTGATGAACATGTGATGTCCCCAGACCAGGAAACTCAGCACCGCAATTGCCATGCTCGAGTACGCGACCGCCTTGTACCCGAAGATATGCTTCTTCGAAAAGGCGGGAATCAGCTCGCTGATCACGCCCATCCCCGGAAGAATCATAATGTAAACGGCCGGATGCGAGTAAAACCAGAACAAGTGCTGAAACAGCAGAGGGTCGCCCCCGACCGCGGGATCGAAGATTCCCACGTGCATGAGCCGCTCCAGCGCCATCAGGAAAAGCGTGATCGCGATCACCGGCGTTCCCAGAATGAAGATCACGCTGGTTGCATACATGGACCAGAGAAACAGCGGCATCCGGAACCATGTCATGCCCGGCGCACGCATTTTGTGGATGGTTACGATGAAGTTCAGGCCCGTCAGGATGGAAGAGAACCCGGCGATGAAGATGCCGGCCACGGCGGCGATCACGTGCGTGTGCGAAAAGGTGCTGCTGTAGGGCGGATAGAACGTCCATCCGGTGTCAACTCCGCCCGCCGCAATCGCGTACAGCATGCAGATCGACCCGGTGATGAAGAGATACCAGCTCAGAAGGTTCAGCTTGGGAAACGCGACATCGCGCGCCCCAATCATCATCGGAATCAGAAAGTTGCCGAGCGTGGCGGGAATCGACGGGACCAGGAAGAAGAACACCATCACGATGCCGTGAATCGAAAACAGCTTGTTATAGGTTTCAGGATCGACGATCGCCCCGGTGGGCTGGATCAGCTGAATCCGCATCAGCGTCGCGGCCACGCCTCCTACTACGAACATGAACGTGATCGAAATCAGGTAGAGCAGGGCGATGCGTTTGTGATCCGTCGTCAGAAGCCAGGACTTGATCCCGTAGCTCGCGTTCAGATAATTCACGCTCGATTCGGACGGCGCTTGGGGGAGTTCCGCGACTGCCGTACTCATTTCGTCGAAGTCCTTTCTTCCGTTCCCAGGGACTTGATGTAAGCCATCAGCTGCAGGATCTGTTCCTCCGTCACCTGCCCTTTGAAGGTCGGCATGATCGGCGAATAGTGTGGAAGGAGGACGGAATTGGGGTCGATGATCGCCTGGCGGATCAGCGTTTCGTCCACCACTCGAGTCGATCCATCGCGCAGCGGTTCCGATTTTCCGTAGATGCCCACGAGCGAAGGCGCGGTTCCCGTGTCATTGGCGACGTGGCAAGTGGCGCACCCCAGCTGATTGAACAAACGCGCGCCTTCCTGCGCCATCGATTGACTCTTCATCTCGCCCGCCAGCCACGCGGCATAATCGGACGGCTTCATCACGTAAATCCAGCCGATCATTTTCGAGTGGCCCGCGCCGCAATATTCCGTACAGAACAAGTGATAGGTGCCCACCTGATCCGGCTTGAACCAGATCGAGTTGTAGGCGCCCGGCAGGACCGCTTTCTTCACCCGGAAGGCCGGGATGAAGAAGCCGTGAATGACGTCCTGGGAGGTCATCGTAAGCTTCACGGCTTGACCCACCGGGACATGCAGCGCGTCAATCTCGCGCGGCCCTTCCGGATGTTGGACGTGCCACATCCACTGCTTGCCGATGACGAAAATCTCCGTCGCATTCGCGGGCGGCCGGGCATTGCGGACGTAGAGATACGATGCCCAGATGAAAATGCCGGCGCAAATGAGGGAAGGGATCACCGTCCACAGCACTTCCAGCGGCACGCTCCCAAGAATCTGCTGCGCGCGATCGTCATCCGAGCGCCGGCGGTACTTGATCATGAACACAAAAATGCAGCCGAAGATCAGGCAGGTGAAAAAGAGCGTGAGGGCCGTCAGAAAATAATAAAGTTGGTCCACCTCGCCGGCAATTCTCGACGCAGTCGGCGGATGCAGGGGGATCAACACCGCCAGCGCGGCAATCGAATGGAAAGCGGTTTGAACCAGGCTCATCATGATTTGCATTTGCTCGCGAACAGAACTCCCCGACCGTTGCAACTTGACGGCATCCGCCTCATGCGTGCCCTCTCTTCCATATGGCGTAGTTCTCCCGGCGCGCGAGAAGGAAGATCAACCCGCCCAGCAGCAGAAGCGTCGCTCCACCGGCCAACTGGATGACGTGCGCAATGATCACGCCGTACTTCCCGGTGGCGGGATCGTATTGGCAGCAGAACAGCAAGATCGCATCCACGGGCGACCCTATCTTGCCCTGTGACGCGTCAACGAGCCCCAAACGCAAATCCAGCGGCCGATACGTGATCCCGTAGAAGTAGCGCGAGAGCTTCCCTTCGGGCGTCAGGATCATGATCCCGCTGGCGTGCGCGAACTGTTTCGACACCGGATCGTATGCGTAGCGAAAGCCCACCGCCGCGGCCAGCGCCTTAATCTGCGGCTCTTGCCCCGTGAGAAAGTGCCAGCCGCGCGCTCCACCGGGACGGCCGTAGATGCCTGTATAGAGTTGGTGCTTGGAAGCAGCGAGCACACTGGTGTCCGTCGGGTCGATGCTCACGGTCACAACGTTGTAGTCCTTGCCCATATCGAGCGGAACCTGCTTCAGGCTTTCGTCGAGGTCATCCAGAATCCGCGTGCACAGCATCGGGCAGTTGTAATAGACCAGCGTGAGAATCACAGGCTTGGTCGTGAAGTATTGCTGGAGCTCCACCGTTTTCCCGTTTTCATCTTTAAACATCAGATTGAGTGGGATCGAAGCATTCAGCTTTTGGTCGATCCCGACGTTCTTCAACAGGTCGGGCCGCACGCCGATGTTCTGAACGGGAACCGTGCCACCCAGCTCCTGGGCCACCGTGAAAAGTGGAAAAACGAAAGCGAACGATAAAAAGGCAATTATGAAAGGAAATAGCGCAGGGCGGAATGCGTCGCCGCCCCGAGGGATCTGGAAACAACCGGGCATTCTTCGTCTGGTGTTCAACTTCTTGTACCTGCCTTTACAAAACGCTCTTTCGGGCCGCGCTTAATTCGTGTAGCCCTCTGGAGGATGCTCATCCACGAACCTGCACTGCCCGCCTATCCCTTCCGGCGGCAGAGCGCCGACGGCGCCTACCGACGTGATCGCGTGTTTGTCGTACGGGCTCATTTCACTCTCGGGCCGCGACGGGAAACCCTGCTTCAGAACCAGATCCATTGCTCGCTCGATGGGAATGTGGACCACGCCAGTCTGCTCGTCCACCCACCCGTAACTGTTCAACGTGCTCAGCTGCTGGTCGCAGTAGCCTCTCAAATCGAGATGCGGCTGCGCTTGCAGGCGGGGCGACGGCGGCAGCTCGCGTCCGTTCGCGAACGGGGCCGCCGGCTGGCCCAGCGGCGACTCGATGGACAGAAAGTTGAACGTCCACTTCATGGCGAAAAACGTGATCACGATAGCGATGCCCAGGCCCAATCCGAAAAGAAGCAGACCACGAACACTCGCGTCGCGCTTCTCGTATCCGTCTCCGGCGCCGCGATGTTGGCGCTTATTCGCCCAGGGCATGTTCCAGAGCTCCTTCGAATCGCGGATCGTGTTGCGGCAACAGCGGCCATCGCCTCAACTGCCACAGAAATGCCGCGATCCACAGGCCTCCGATGGCCAGCAACGAAACAAAATCGAGCGGATGAAAGTACGGGCCTTTTCGATCGCTCTGGAATGCCGGCACGACCAGCCAGTACACATCAATCATGCTCAGGAAGAAGACTCCGGCTGCGATCACGGAAAGAGCGCGCAAGCGGCGCTTGAGCGGCCTTTGCAACAGCAGCAGAAAAGGGACGCCGAAGTGCAGCACCATCAATACGACCGCGACACCGCCCCAGCCGCCGAACGCACGCGCGACGTACCAGGGAATCTCATCCTTCAGGTTCCCTTCCCAGATGATCAGAAATTGCGAGAATGAGAGATAAGCCCACAGCATGACGAAAACCAGGACCAGGTTCCCAAGATCGTTGAAATCCTTGGGCAAAATGCAATCCTTCAGCGGCTCTTCGTCCGACAGCATGCGCAGCACGAAAAGCACGAAGCACAATGCCGTCAGCGCCGCCACAACCATGAAAAGCATTCCGTAGATCGTCGAGAACCAGTGCGATTCGATGGACATGACCCAATCTACGGCCGCCCACGTCAGCGCCAATCCCCAAAGGATCAGCCCGGGTCCACTCAGCTTTTCCATGCGCTTCTTCAGCACCCAGTCCATGCTGGCATCGCGATCCTGTTGGCGCGACCACCGGTTGAGCAGAATGGCGAGCGCGAGCCAGACCGCGAAATACAAAATCGTCCTGCCAATGTACATTCCATTGCTCAGGTACCATTTCTTGTACAGGAGAATGGGATCGGCTTTAACCACGTCGGGATTCGCCCACGGATAAAGCTGCGAAATTCCGAAGAAAAGCGGAATGAAGAGCACGCCCATCATCCCGAAGGTTCGCGACCCGGCTTCCAGCATCCTTCGGATCGGATAACCCCACCAGCCGCCCGTTAGGTGGTGCAGCATCAGGATCGCGACACATCCCATGGGAAGCATCAGCCAGAAAACGAACGCGAACAAATACGACCGGAAAAACTGGCCGGGTGCGTGCGGAACCAGCAGCGCAAACAGCACAACCAGCGCCAGGCCGATCAGTCCGGCTATCAACGCCTTTTTTTGCGCTCGTTCCAAATGCGACGAAACTGTTCCCGCGTTGCTCACTGGCTTTCCCGTCCTGTACTCCTCGCCGGTTCATTGGCCGGCGCTTGATTTGCGGCCGCGGAATCCGAGCCGCCCAGCTTCGCCCGCTCTTCCGGCGGCACGTCTTGAATCGTCGCGTGCTGGCTCAATTGCAATGCGCGGATGTATGCGGCGATTCGCCAGCGATCCGCAGGGGTAATGCGCGACGCGTAGCTGTACATCGCGCCGAAACCATTCGTCATCACGTCCACAAAGTGCCCTACAGGCTCGTTGCGCAGGCGATCGACGTTGTACGAAGGCGGATGCGAAAGTCCGCGCTGAACGATCATCCCGTTTCCGTTGCCCGTATAGTCATGGCAAGGAGTGCAGTAGATGTTGAAACGCTCCCGCCCGCGCTCGAGATCGGCGCGCGTGATAGGGAAGGGAAACCGGTTGGACGGCACGCCGTTCTCTTTTCCCGTGTACAGAAGCTCGTCCAGTTGCAGATGGCCGCGCGCAATGGTCCCGGCCACTACCGGGCGCTCCGACCTTCCGTCCGAGAAGAAGCCCGTGGGCTGCTCCGGCACGTACTTCGGCTGGACGTGCATGTCGAGCCGGCAGCCTGCGAGGACACCCGCCAGCAGTACTGCTGCCGACGCTATTTGCGCCGTCCGGCAGGGGCCAGCGCCAAAGCGCAACTTCCCGGCCCGCCTCGATCCAGACTCAAACCTCAACTTCGAACACTCCATCGGGATTCAAGCTCTCCAGAAACGCCTTCGTCCTTGCAAAATCGAATTGCTTGTCGCGCGCCTTGATGCACAAAAAGAACCGGTCCGTCGAAGCCTGGGCGAACTCGGCGACGTTGAAGACCGGATGATATGGCGTCGGCAGCCCGTTCAGCGCCAGCATCCCAAACGTGGCGGCCAGGGCGGCTCCCAGAACCGTCAGCTCGAACGTGATCGGGATCCAGGCGGGCCAGCTATTAGGCGGCCGTCCGCCGATGTTCCAGCGCCAACTGATCACGTTCGCGTAGTAACACATGAAGAAGCCGGTCAGTCCGCCCAGGATGCCCCCGATCAATACGACCAAGGGCAGCCGCGTCTTTTCGAATCCCACCGCTTCAGCCAGACCTTCCACCGCAATCGGCGAGTACGCATCGAGGCTTCGGAAGCCCGCAGCGTGAGTCTTGCGCGCGGCTTCCAGCACCTCTTCAGCCGTTTCGAATTTGGCGAGCAGACCGTAGAGTTGCTTTCTTTCCATTGTCTTATCCGGCAAGCTCTGGATTCGGATTCCGTACGCGCGCCAGGTAACTCGTCCGCGGCCGCGTGTTCAGATCCGCCAGAAGAACGTAATTGCGCGGCTGCGACTTCCACTTCGACACGTGGCTCTTCTTGTCGTTGATGTTTCCGAACATGATGGCCCCGGCCGGGCATGCCTGCTGGCACGCCGTCTGTATTTCCAGGTCGCGAACCAGCCGGTCTTCTTCCGCCGACCGTATTTTCGCCTCGTTAATCCGCTGCACGCAGTAGGTGCACTTCTCCATGACTCCGCGGCTGCGCACGGTCACGTCCGGATTTCGCACGCCGTAGAGGCTGGGTGTCTCGTAGTCGGAGAACAGGTAAAAATTGAATCGCCGCACCTTATAGGGGCAGTTGTTCGAGCAATACCGCGTGCCCACGCAGCGGTTGTACGTCATATCGTTCAGGCCTTCGGAGCTGTGTGTCGTCGCGCCCACCGGGCAAACGTATTCGCAGGGCGCGTTCTCGCACTGCATGCAGGGCAGCGGCTCGAAATACATCTCCGGCGCTTCGATTCCGCCATGGAAGTACGTGTCGATCCGGATCCAGTGCATGACGCGCCCCCGGTCAACCTGATCCTTTCCGACGACCGCGACGTTGTTTTCCGACGTGCAGGCTACCACGCACGCATTGCACCCGACGCACTTGTTCAAATCGATGGACAGCCCCCAGGCGTAGCCGTCGTAGACGTAGTTCTCGTACAGCGACAAATCTTTCGTTTCGGTGGTTTCGGGAATCTGCGCGAATCGCGGATCTTTGCGGAACTGATCGAGCGTGGCCACCTGCACCAGTTCGCGCCGGAACGCGTTCACCGTCTCGTCGTCCGACTCCACGCCGTTGTTGTTGATCAGCCATTGGTGCTGGACGGCGGCAAACTCGTACTTCTGCCCCGTCTTCTCGATCTGCGCCGGCGCATTCGCGATCCACGACGCCGCAGACGTGCGCAGCAGGTACGCGTTGAATCCAACAGTTGTGGTCACGCGATCCGGCGACCCAATCGCAGGCTGCGGCATGGACACGCTCCGGCCGTGACCGAGATGCACTGTCACAGCGTCGTCCACGTGCCCGATCGCCAGGAACACGCCGCCCTTCACCTCGCGCCCGCCACAGCGCAAAATCACGTAGTCCCCATGGTTCAACCCGCGGTGGCCCGCCGTCGCCGGGCTCATCATCACGGCGTTGTCCCACGTCAGGCGGGTAATTGTCTTCGGGGTTTCCTGCAGCCAGCCGTTATTCGCATAGCGCCCATCGAAGATCGTGGGATCCGGGCGAAACACCAGCTCCAACTCGCCGGATTGCGCGGGCTGCGCCTGCGGCTGTTGCATGAACTCGCGGCTTAGCTGCGCCGTAATTGGCGGAAGCGCGGTCTTCGCCATCACGCCATCGTGCAGCGAGACTTCCCAGAAATCCTCGAAATCCCGGCCCTTTTCAGGACGCTGGCCCTGCCAGTATCCCTTCACGATATCGTGGTTGCTCTTTTGCTCGTCGCCGGTCAGAGATGCAATCACTTCGTGGTGCGTTCGTCCGCCATAAATCGGAGCGATCAGCGGCTGCACGATCCCGATCGTTCCGTCGTAGGCGCGTCCGTCGCTCCATGACTCCAGGTAGTGCGCAGCGGGCACGTGCCAGTTGCACAACTCTCCAGTTTCGTCGTGGTACAAACCGCAATGAACCCGGATCTGCGCCTTCATCAGAGCGGACGCGAAATCGAAATCCACTGGCGCGTCATATACCGGATTGCCGCCGAGAATCACCAGCAGGCTTACTTTCCCGCCGTTGAGATCGTTCACCAGTTCGCGCAGCGACTCCGTCTGGTTTACCGGATTGGCTTCGATCGGCTCCGTGTAATAAACCGTTTTCCCGACGTTCTGGAGCGCTTCGTTCATCGCGTGCGCCAGCGCATGAACCGCGGGAGGCTGCGTTTCGCCTGCAATCACGAGGCTTGCTCCCCGGTTGTTCTTCAGATCGCGCGCTACAGCTTGAACCCACCGTTCAGGAACCGCCTTGTCTCCGCCGCCGGCTCCGCCAGGGAGAGCGATTCCAATCGCGGCAGCAATTTGTCGCGCCAGCCCTTCGATTTCGCTCGACCGCAGCCTCAGGCGATGGTCCGCCATGGCCCCGGTGCTGGTGGGCATGCTTTCGACCGTGTACAGCCGATTCAGATTGGCCGACGTTCCCTCGATCGAGCGTCGCGACGCGAATTCGCGCGTATAGCGGACATGCCCGGGCCCGGACACCAGAAAATCCGAATCGAGCGAAACAATCACGTTCGCCTGGTCCATGCGGTAGACGTTATTCACGGGTCGTCCGAACGCCAACCGCGCACCCTCGCGCGCCGAATGCGTCCCGCAGGGCTCGTACTCGTGCCACTTGGCCTGTGGAAACTGCTGCTGCAGTTTCTGAAGCTGCGAGGCCAGCGTTGGCGAGCTGACCGTTTCCGTCAGAATCCGCAGCCCTCCGCCTTTTCCCTGTCCTGCCCGCTGGTTCGCCATTTCCGCGACGAACGCTTCCCAGTTGCTGATGTGTCCGTTGTGCAACACCGCCTGAGAGCGGTCCGGGTCGTAGAGATCCAGCACCGAAGCCTGCAGGAAAACGTCGGTTCCGCCCTGGCTGCCCGGATGTTCCGGGTTGCCCTCGATCTTCGTCGGACGCCCCATGTGGCTCTCGACCAGCAACCCCGTTGCTACGCCCTGCATGGTCATCGAAGTCGCGTAAAACAGCGGCTTCCCCGGAATTATCTGTTCCGGCTGCCGCACGTACGGCACGATCTTTTCCGTTGGCAGCTTCGTGCAAGCGCTGAGGCCTGCCAGGGCCGCCGAAGTCGCCGCCACCTTCAACACGTCGCGGCGGCTCAGACCGTCGCTTCCTCCCGCTTGGCTCTTGGTTGTTTTCTGCCCCGCACCCTGTAGTTGCACTAGCTCCGGAGCGCCGTCTTCCGACAGTGCGCGGGATAGAGAAGCGCTTGCCAGCCATGCATCCCAGGGCCGTGGCCGGGAAGTGTCCAATTTCTCTTTCGGCTGCTGGGCCGGCGAGCCCGCAACCATTCCCATCAGCCGCCCGGGCGCGTTTGGAAGGTGGTCGCTAGCGGAGCCGAATTCCCCCTCGACAGTCTTGCGAAACTCCTCCGTACCGCGCAGTTCCTCAATACTCCTCCATTCGCGCGGAGTGCCTGCAGGACAGGCGGGGGAGACGCCCGCTCCAGTTTCAGCGGGCCGGTTCAAGCTCTCGGCCTGTTCGGGATTGCGCGGCTTGGGTTCAGAGTTCATTCGCATCTCACCGGTGACACGTATCGCAGTCCTGCAGGCTGTAGACCTTGTACTCCTTCATTAATCGGCGCCCCAGGGCGAACTGATCCGTGTACTTCACGCCCTTGTATGTGTATGGATTTACATCGGATGGCGCCTTGTAGTACGGATCAAAGACCTCGGACCTCGGCCGCAGGAACGCTGCCGGCTGGCGATGGCAATTAAGACACCACGACATGTACAGGGTGCCTTCGCGATACGTCAGCGGCATGCTGGCAATCGGTCCATGGCACGTTGTGCATCCGACTCCCTGCCGCACATGAATGCTGTGGTCGAAATACACGAACTGTGGCAGCGAGTTCACACGCACCCATGCAATCGAGACGTTATCCCGGTAGCTCGCTCGCACCGGCTCCAGCATCTCCGCATTCGTCCAGATCTGCGAGTGGCAGCTCATGCAGGTTTCGGTCGGGGGGAAGCCCGCAAAAGACGATTTCTCCACCGATGTGTGGCAATAGCGGCAATCAATGCCCAGCTCGCCTACATGGTGCCGATGGCTGAAGGGGACGGGCTGCTGAATCGTCAGACGCCTGTTGCTGTACCATCCCGACAATTCGATCTGGTAGAAGGCATACGTCAGCACGCCAATCAGTATCACGACGCCGTAGATCGACGCTCGCGAAATCAGGTTTGCGCTGCGATGGAATACTTGGGGCATAGGTCGCTGTGCGCGCTCTGCTTAGGCGGCGTCCCCCTTCTTTGCGGTCTCCCGCACAAACGAGCGAACTTCGGTCATGGAAATCATCGGCAGGAACCGGATGAACAGGTAGAACAGCGTCAGGAAGAGTCCCATCGAACCGGCCAGCGTGGCCCAATCCCAACGCGTCGGGTAGTACATGCCCCAATACGAAGGGTTGTATTCGCGATGCAGGCTCACCACGATAATGACGAACCGCTCCAGCCACATTCCGACGTTGATCACAATCGAAACGATGAATAGCTTGAGCGGGCTCCGCCGGACTTTTTTCGACCACAAAGCCTGTGGAATCCCGATGTTACAGGCAATCAGCGTCCAATACACATACTCGTATGGGCCGAACATGCGGTTCATGATCATGTAGTGGTCAAAACCGTTCCCACTATAAAACGCCATGAACGTTTCCATGATGTAGCCGTACGCGACGATCACGCCCGTACACAGCATCACCTTGCCCATAATGTCCAGGTGGCGGAGCGTGATCATGTCGTCGAAGTGGTAGAACTTCCGAAGTGGAATGGCCAGGGTCAGAACCATGGCAAATCCGGAATAAATGGCGCCGGCGACGAAGTAGGGAGGGAAAATCGTGCTGTGCCAGCCCGGTACCAGCGCAATCGAGAAGTCGAAGCTCACCACCGTGTGGACCGAAACCACCAGGGGCGTCGCTAACCCGGCCAGCAGCAGAGAAGCCACCTCGTAGCGGTTCCAGTGCGAAGCCGAACCGCGCCAACCCATCGAAAGCATGCCGTAGGTGACTTGCGACACCTTGTTCTTGGCCTTGTCGCGAAGCGTCGCCAAGTCCGGAAGCAAACCGACATACCAGAACAAGAGCGAAACCGTGAGGTATGTCGAGACGGCGAACACGTCCCAGACCAGCGGGCTGCGGAACTGCGGCCACAGCCACATCACATTCGGGTAGGGCAGCAGGTAGTAAAACAGCCATGGCCGGCCCATATGGAGCAGAGGGAACAATCCCGCGCAGGCCACGGCGAAAATCGTCATCGCTTCGGCGAACCGGTTGATCGAAGTACGCCACTTCTGATGCATCAACAGGAGGAAGGCTGAGATCAGCGTCCCCGCGTGGCCGATCCCGATCCACCACACGAAGTTCGTGATGGCAAAGGCCCACGCCACCGGAATGTTGATGCCCCAGATCCCGACGCCCTTGACGAAGAGAAGTCCCATCACAAAATTCAAGAGCAGGAACAGGGCGAAGGCAAACACAAATCCGGCAAGCCAGCCCTTGGTTGTGCCGCGCGTCAGCACGACCGAGCTGATCTTCTCAGTGGCAGTGGCCAGCGTATGACCCGGCTCTAAAAGCGGGTCCTGCCGTTCTATTACTGTGTTCTTTGGTCCTTCAGAATCCACTCAGTATCCCCAGACGAGTTACTTTGCTCCAGTGGATGCCAGCGAAACTTCGCGAAGGGCGTTGAATCTAGGATAGCCGATCAGCTTGGAATCCGCCCCGCTGCCCCCACGGCGGCGACGACCCGCGGTCCCGGCGGTTCGAAAAATCCTGCGCGGCCGCATTTTTTTCCGCGCTGCTCGCCTCGCCCTGCCCTACAAAACAGAGCAGGTCCGCTCGGGACCGACAAGCATAAGACGTGGATTGCGCAGACGCAAGCAAAACCACAAAAATTTTCTGCCGACAAATTTTTGCGGGCCGGGTCGTGCATGAAGCGGATGAGGAATTCACTCTTTCAATGGCAAAGCACTACCCGGGAATACGGCTTGCATCCAACAGAGCCTCTGCAACCGATTTCTCTTTTCTCCGCGTGCTTGCTGGCTCTGTGGCAACCGAAGCTATTTCGTGGTGCAGAGCAGGGTCATATCAGGATCAATGGCGATGCGAGTTGGACGGAATCGCGAGACAAAACGGAATTTCGTCTCCGGGCCGGTGGTCACGACGACACCCAGCCGTTCGGGCTTGTAGCCTGAACGTTCCGCGTAGAGCGGCACAGCCTCCGTGAACAGGTCGTCCACCTTCGCCTGCTTCAGCGTTCCACTGACGACGAATTCGCGCCGGCGCAGCTTCGTCTCGAACTGCACGCTGTACTCCGGAATTCCCGTGTTCTTTACCCATTCGCCGAAAAACCAGTTCATCGTGTGATCGCCTTCGAGGTCCATCGAGGGAGTCATCTGCCCTTCAACGGCGCGTTGAAAATCCGCCGTCGAAAACGGCTTGAAGCGGTACTGCGTCAGAATGGATTGCAGCAGCCGGCGAAAACCGGCGTCCGCGTCGCTCGCTGCGGGATCGCGCAGCATTTCGCGAATCATGTGCATGATCCACGCGCCTTTGCCGTAGATAATCGTGTTGTACGCTTGCGGGTCGTTCGACGAGCCGAGGCGGTACCCGAGCGTCAGCGGCCCCGTTGTTTCGACGCTTTCTCCGCTTTGCGGCGCTTTCGCAACGAGCTCCGCCCGATATCGCTCGAGCCACGCATTCAACTGCTGACCCGCGGGCTTGCGCGTGTCCGCATAGAGCATGGCCAGGTAATTCGCCATCCCTTCCTGAATCCACACGTCCCGATAGCTTTCCGCCGTCGTTACGTTTCCCCACCACTGATGCGCCACTTCGTGGAACGGCATGATCTCGCGCGCGATTTCTTGTGACAATTCGGTGATCCCCGTGTGTTGCCCCGCCTCCGCCGGAAGGAACGCGAACGTCGAAAGATAGACGAGACCCGGCCAGCCCTGTCCCACGCGGCCCGGAATCTGCGAAATGTTCAGACTGCCAAACGGAAAGGGTCCATTCAGGCTTTCGTAAAAACGAATCGCATCCAGAATCTGGCCGCCAAGACTCTTCAGCACGACGGATGGATCGGGCGCGGGCGCCGGCGGAGCGGTGTCCAGCCCGCCGGTTCGAAACGGAGGAAGTCCCGGCCGCGAAGGGATCACAACCGGGCGTTGCTGTTGCAGGTGGGCGACGATCGCGCTCTCGATTTCATGATTCGCGTACAACTCGATTCGAGGTTGACTCGCGTTCGCGATTTCGCTCCGGTATTCGCCGAGGTTGAATCCCGCAACCGCGAACGGAACATCGGAAACCCATCGCGCGGATTCGAAGTCCCCGTCGTCATGCCACTCCACTCTGTTTCCGGTGGCCACCAGGGTAAACCGTTTCGGCCAGCGAAACGAAAGATCGAACGAAGCGAAGTCGCCCAATCCCGCAGGATGCGCATACCACGTTTCGTGCTCTCCCACGTACTCCACGCCGTTCCCGGCGTCGCTGATAACGCTGCCGTGATAGGAGATTTGAAGCCGAAGCTCCTCTCCTTCGTGCACGGGGGCGGGCAGAACCACGAGCACCGCATCGTTGCCGCGTCTCTCGATCTGCCGCTTGCTCAAGTCTTCGTTCTGGAAGTAGACGAGCGGCGTTCCGTTCGCATCCTTCACGTTTTCGACTGCGAGCCGGCGCGAAAGTTCGAGCGGCAGGACGCGATCGCCGCTTTGAAGCGCCTTCACGCGCATTGCCGTCGTCCCGTCGAGCGAGAGGTCGTCCGCTATCTTCGTGTCAATTTTGTAATCAACGGGCGCGAACGCGCCGCCGGATGTTTGACTCGAATCCAAAGCGCGGAACGAGGCCCACACATCATAGATGATGGCACCGTTCGGCATCCGCCGAGGCTGGCCAAACAGCACCTGCTCGTCGCGCCTCTGGTCGAGCATCAGGTCAACCATCCCCGCCGCGTCCGTCAGGATGCCTGCGTAAAAGTACGGTCGCGGCGACGTCGAGAGCCAGTCCTCCAGCATCCGCAGCGAATGCCAGGGATTCGTGTTGGCGAAAATGGGATCCCAGTTCTCCGCGAAATTCGTGTCCGTCGCCGGCGTTTCCCCTGCCCTTGCAAGTTCACCCGCAATTTCTTCCGCCGTGCCGTCGTCGAAACGAAAATAAGCGCGCGAGAACGATTGATCCAATATCGGAACCCCGGTGAAATGCGCGAGCGACCTTCGCTCGCCAGGATCGTGCGGAATCGCGATCGCATGGCCGCGTCCGGCAAAGACGAGACCGGTAATCCGTCCGCCGAGCGGCTTCAGGAAAGCGATCTTTCCTTCTTCGAATGTGAAATTGATTACGTCGCGGCGCAACGTCAGCGACTTGACGTTGTAGACACGATTCGCATCTGGCCGGAGCGCGTTCAATGCCTGGTACAGCGCCCGAGGCTGGGTTGGCGCCTGCTGCGTCGGCGAGGCTTGAACTGGTGGACGCTTGTCCTGCTGCACTGGAGGAGGTGAAGGCGGCCGTGTCTGCGCCGAAATGGCGCCCACGCACAGCGCGGCTGCGAGCGGCACCGCAGCCAGCGAATATCGCGCGAAACGGCGCATGCACGGACTGTACCGCTTAGGACAATGGCCAGCAAGCGCGCTAGGGCTTTGCAAAGTTCGGTCGCCTAAAATTGAAGGATGCGGCGCCTCACTTTCGGAGTTCTTCTCGTCCTGGTGGCCGGCCTCACCGCTTCGGGGGACACCATCATCCTGAAAAACGGCCGTCGAATTGTGGCTACGAACGTGACGGAAGACGCACAGCACGTCACCTACCAGACGCCGGCCGGGCAAATGTCGATCCCGCGGTCGATCGTCGCCCGCATCGAGCGCGACGATTTCAGTTACTCGCCGGCTGCCTCGTCCGCCGCGTCAGCGCCGCCCATTTCGGTCCCGCAGATTGCTCCCGTCCATGGATATGAGGAGGTTGCCGCGCGCGCGGTGCACGACAACGCCATCGATTACGCCTACCTCGCAGGGCTCGAAACCGACGCCCGGTCCGGTTCACGCGAGGCAGTCGCCAAGGTGGCGGCCGCTCACCACGCGGCGGCGCAATTTCTGATTGCCCAGGGAAATCTGGATTCGGGGGTGGACCAATACCGGCAGGCGCTGATTTTCGCCCCGGACAACGTTGGTCTCCTGCTCAATCTCGCCGGGCTTTACCTGCGCGAGAGCCAGTTTGCGGCGGCTCTCGATCCTCTCGAGCACGCTCGCGAACTTACGCCGGATTCCGGCGAACAGGCCGCCGCTATCGCCAAGCTGACTGGCTGGGCCTACTATCGCTCGAACAAACCTAAGGACGCAATCAAGGAGTGGAAGCGCTCGGAAGAGCTTCGCGCCGATCCCCAGGTGGAAGCGGCCCTGGCGAAGGCTGAAAAGGACCAGGCCGAAGAAGAAGGCTACCGCGAAGGGGAAACGGCTCACTTTGCCCTTAAATATTACGGCGGCGCCGCGCCCGAACTTGCGCGCAGCATTCTTCACGCGCTTGAAGACGACTTCAACGGTATCGAATCGCGGCTCGACTACACGCCGCCCAACCAGATCAGCGTGATTCTCTACACCCAGCAGGCGTTTGCCGATATCACGCGCGCTCCCGGCTGGGTTGGCGCTATCAACGACGGGCGCCTGCGCATTCCCGTCCAGGGGCTCACCAGCGTAACGCCGGAACTCGCGCACGTCCTGAAGCATGAACTAACGCACAGCTTCATCACCCAGAAATCGCAGGGGCGCGCGCCGACATGGCTGCAAGAAGGCGTCGCGCAATGGGTGGAAGGCCGGCGAAGTACGATGGATGCCGGCGCACTGGTTGACGCGGCGGCGCAGGGGACAGTGCCAAGCCTGCAATCACTCGAGGGGTCGTGGATGGCGTTGCCTAACGATGCGGCGGGGATGGCATACGCGTGGTCGCTGGCCGTGGTCGAGTCGGTTATTCAGAGCGGCGGGACCAGCGACGTCAGCCGGTTGATTGATCGCATGGCCA
>DATEKA010000054.1:0-9427 GCA_035277685.1 Candidatus Acidiferrales bacterium | reverse complement strand
GCGGCTGAATTCCATCAGGATCACGATGGTGATCGGCGCATCCGTGGGCGAAAAGTTCGTGATCTGCTGCGGCTGGCCGTTGTCTAGCACGCGGAAGTTTCCTTGCTTCAAGTTCGTGATCACGTCGCCGTCCTGGTCTGTGACAACCGCATCCAGGCTGACGACGTTCGTCTGCGCTGAAATTTCTGACTGCGGCGGCGGAGGAGTCGGCGTTTTCTGCTGTTGCTGCTGGCCCGACGGCGGAGTCGGAGGCGTGGGCTGTTGTTGCGCCGGTTTCTCCGGCCCCTGCTGCTGTTGAGCGCGCGCAATGACGGCATCGGGTGGAACGCCCAGTCCAACGATCAAGGCGCTCAGGAGAGCGACGCGAATCCATGATGGCGGCTGCATAGTAGCCTCACGATCTTGCTTCCACTACTTGGCGACGCTTTGTTGGATGCCAATTGTCCGGAACCGGATGGTCAGCAGGACCTCTTAAGCTGTCGTAGATTGCTATCCAGAAAACCGCTCGCCCCGGCGGTTCCCGATCCCGCGTAAACGCCATGATAGTATGGAATTTCGCTCCTCGCGCGGACTTTCGTCGTCCGTTCGGCGCGAGAAGACTCGAACTGCGCCCCGCGCGCGGCGTTCTCCCGCTTCTCTCTGCCCGAAACCGGATCGATCGCCAATCGGCTGATCGCGAGGGTAAAGGGAACCGGAGCGTGGCGCGCGTGAGCGCAATGACGGGAAGACCGGATCTGAAAGACTGGGAGGGAATCGGATGGCACGCCGCGCTCTGGGATTATTTCTGACGCTTTTCCTCTTCTCTTGTGTCGGCGTGGCAAACGGTCGGCAGCAACGCGCCTTCAGCCAGACTGCCACCGGCGGTCTTGATCTCCCGCGCCTCGAAAGCGAATCCATCCTCTGGCTCCAAGGCCTGCTGCGCATCAACACGGTGAACCCGCCCGGGAACGAGCTTGCCGCCGCGAAATATCTTGCTGCGATTCTGCAGAAGGAAGGCATCAACTCGCAGATATTCGAAAACGGTCCAGGACGCGGCATTCTTGTCGCTCGCTTGTCCGCCACGGCGATGCCGAATTCTTCGCGCGCGCTCCTCCTGGTAGGCCATCTCGATACGGTCGGTGTGAACCGCTCGAAGTGGAGCGTCGACCCCTTCGCCGGCGTGGTCAAAGACAATTATTTGTATGGACGGGGCGCGATCGACGACAAAGGGATGACCGTCGCGAACATGGCGGTGATGATCGCCCTGAAGCGCTCGAACGCCCATCTCAACCGCGACATTATCTTTCTGGCGGAAGGCGGCGAAGACGCCGCCGGCGAGTACGCCATGAAATTCGCCGGCGATAAATACTGGGACCAGATCGCCGCGGGCTTCTCGATCAACGAAGGCGGACGCGTGCTGCTGAACGACGGCAAAGTGCAATACGTTGGCATTCAGGCGGACGAAAAAGTCTCGCGCAACCTTGACGTAATCGCGACGGGAAGCTCGGCGCACGGCTCTGTCACCCAGCAGGACAATCCCATCACGCATTTGGCCGCGGCCATCGAAAAGATCGCGGCCTACCCCACGCCCGTTCAATTCAATTTCATTACGCGGGAATATTTCGAAGGGCTTGCCGGTGTCGAGGATGAGGAAACTGGCAAGTGGATGCGCGCCCTCGAGGATCCCGACCGGTCGGCTCACGCCGCTCGCTTCGTCTCAGATGCCGATCCGGAATGGGGCGCAATGATGCGCGACACAATTGCCCCGACGATGCTTCAGGCTGGGATTCGCCCAAGTGTCGTGCCGCCCGAAGCCCGCGGCGTTGTAAATCTGCGGCTCCTGCCGGGCAATCTCGTCGAGCCGCTCGTGGCGAAGCTCCAGCAAGCCGTCAATGATCCGCAGGTGCGTCTCGAGGTCGAGCCGGGCGGCGCTCCGCCTGCTCCCGCTTCTTCGACGGATTCCGAGCTCTACAAGACAATCACGCAGGTCGCCAGGCAGCAGTTTCCGGGAGCGGCCGTGCTGCCGTACATGTCCACAGGAGCCACCGATTCCGCTTTTCTTCGCGAGCGCAGCGTCCAGGCTTACGGTCTGCTTCCCTTTCCGATGGCCAAAGATGATTTGCTCCGCGCGCACGGCGACGATGAGCGAATCGGTCTCGACTCATTTCGCAAGGGCATTGATTTCCTCTACGCCATTGTGACGAACTTCGCCGTCTCGAAGTAACGCGCGGACGCCTTCCCAAAGGTCTGCGTAGTCTCTAGCTTCTCGTGTCCAGCTTCCAGTTTCTAGTGTCGCGTTTCGGAAAAACGTGAGGCGCGTTCCCGCCGGCCCGTCTGAGCGAAGCGAAGCCTGTCTGCCGGTAGGCAGGCATCTCTCTGAAAACGTGCGGTTTCGCCCCTAATTTGACGCGATGCTCGCCGCGAGCCATGTATCACTCTCGCTTCTAACGCAAGACTAATTCACCCAGTTATCCGGGCGCGAGGGCGGCTTGTCTCGATGCTCGCGAACGTAGACCTCGAATTTCTTGCGCAGCCGCCGCCGCTTCCAGTCGGAGAAATAATTGCGGAAATTGTAAAGGTGCGTCCCGCGACGCAGGTACAGATAGCCGACCAGCATCCCGCCCAGATGACAAAAATGGCTGACGCCGTCGCCCGTCGCGCCAATCGTCAGGAGAAATTCGATCGCGCCCATCACGATCACGAAAAGCCGCATCGAGATGGTCACCGGAAGCGGGAACATCCACACCTGCCGGTGCGGCATAATCATGGCGGCAGCCAGCAGCACGCCGTAGATTGCTCCCGAAGCGCCGATGGTCGGCACGAGCGCAAGCCTGCTCATGTGCGGATCGAGGATTGTGCGCACGATCAAGTCTGTAAGGCCGGCTCCGATTCCGCACAGGAAGAAATATGTATAAAACTTCTTCGCACCCCACATGTGCTCCAGGTCCGCGCCAAACATCGCCAGATAGAGCAGATTGAACAGAATGTGGAGAATGCCGGCGTGGAGAAAGAGATACGTCGCGAACTGCCAGACTGCGGGAATCCGCAGTCCGAAGACATTCACTCCCCTGAATATTGCGTAGGGAGAAAGACCGAAGTAGTAAATCCAGAAATTCCAGCCTTCGGCGTGGAAGAAGAATCGCGACAGTTCCTGCAGCAGGAACAGCGCGACGCAAATCAGGCAAAGCGTCTTGATCGCGCGAGGAAAATACTCGCTGATGTCAAACCGGTAGCCGTATCCCCCGCCCGAAAAGGTCCTCACGCGCGTAGTGTAGCGGCTGCCTCCGCGATAGTAAAGCGAACCGGCGAGCGTCAAAACCGCTCTTGTTGTGCCCGCGGCGCAAATCGCAGCCGCCAGAATCCGGAGCGCGGCTCACGCGCGGGCCGCTTCAGGGACGCGCGGCTGCGCGTGCTTTAAGGACGCGGCGGCCGGCGGCGAGTTTCTGCCACTCGATCAGGAATGACGGCAAAAAGCAGGCGACCGCGATCGTGCTCCACACTGTCGTCGCAAGGCCAAGCATGCCCGCAGCGGCTACCGCGGGAATTGCCGTGACGAATCGCACAACGACGAAAACCATGGCGAAGGGATAGCTGCGGATCATCCATTCGCGATGCTGCTGGATCTGTCCGGTCCGCACGCAATACAGAGCTGTGCCCGTCGTCAGCAGCCATCCGCCCGCCTGTATTATCGACGCGAGCGCCAATGTCGGGACAGGCAGTTTGAAGGAAACGATCACTGCTACCGGCGCCGCGATGAACACGCTGACAACGTAGATGCGGCCCATCAAACGGTGCCAGGTCAGGTGGCGTTGACGCAGCCTCGCGGAAAACTGGAAAACCCCCAGCAAAAGCGCGAGGGCGCCTGGAACGCCGTGCAACCACATGAGCCACCAGATGGGTGCATAACGCTCGCGCAGCGGCGAACCCGCGTCGAGCAGCAGATGATCCCGCGTGAGCCAGACCACAATCATCATCAGACCAAGCGAGCCGAGAATCACATGCCTCGGCTGGATCGCGCGGGACCGGACACGCGCCGGTCGGGCTGGGGCCGCAACAGTCGCCATATTGAATTCTCCTGTCAGGAACGAGTTGTGGGATTATACGCCGAAGATATCTTCTGTCGAATCCTTTAGCTAAGGCAATGCGCGGCTCTTACCAACAGTGATGGCTTCCGCGTGCTGTTTGGCCGCTTTCGCAGAATCACCGGCTTTGGACCACCACAAGTTCCAGTACGTAAACCGGGAAAGTTTCCCGGGAAAAAGTCACCGGAATGTAACATCTCCACGAGATACACCCGGTGCCGATTTCCTCATAAGTTGCTGATTCTACAAGGACAAGCGGGCGCGCGCCACCTTGGAACGCAAAATGCTCCAGCCCCTTATGTGGTACTCGCAACATAGCGCCTGCAAGGACGCCGTTAGGCGCTGGGGGCAAGAGAGACTGATGACTACCCATATTTGTACGATGAAATGTCCGAAATGCGGCAATACTGCTACCAAGCCGAAGCCCGCCGACCACTTCAAGTGCGAGCAGTGCGGTTGGAAGCTCTGAGCTCTACGCCTCGAGCTCACTTCCGGCTTCCGACCTCTCTAACCTCTAGTTCGCCAACTTCTTCCTCGCAGAAACAAACAGCGTTGCTGCCAGAGCAGCAAACAGAACCACCCCCAGCCAGGGCGCTTCGCGCAAATGCGGCATGTGACTCACGCCCCAGCCGTTGAAAAGGCTGGCGGGCCACGGGAGGCGCAGAACCACGATCAGCCAGTGCGGCACGTGCCTGCTCAATTCCGGGTCCTGAGCCAGGTTGAAGATGATCGCGAGCAATCCGAAGACGCCCCCCGCCGCGATCAATCCGCTGGCGTAAAGGGACCCTGGGCTCACCTCGCTCGATTCGCCGTGGAGAGCGCCTTCGACTTCAGTTTTCTTGATACCGCGTTCGGCTGCCCAGCGCACCAGTCCTCCGGCGAACATCGCCATCGTCGTTGCAATCGAAAGATACGATCCTACCGCAAACGGCAACGAGCGAATTCCCAGTAGCTCTACCGCGATCACTAGAAACACTCCGAGGAAAACGAGTTTCCACGGCAGCCGCTGATTCAAGATTCCGCTAATCACCGTGGCCATCAGTCGCGCTTGCGGCGCCGCGGCCTGTTCGCTGCCGATTCCCTGGATCCATTCCACTTCGATCTGTTTCGTTCCCGCATCGTACAGATATTTTCCGTCGGGAATGGTGTGCGATCCGAGAGCGTTCACCAGTTCGTATGTTTTTCCTTCATAGGGATACCTCTGCTGTTGGATCGTGACGCCTGCCGGAAGTTGCTGGATGTCGAGCGCCATCTGGACGGGTTTGTATTGCGCGAGGCCGATATTCATCAGCAGCAGCGTCCCGCCCACCGCGAGCGACGAAACTGCCACTCCGACCAGAAGCCCAAGCTGCTGCTGGCGAGGCGTCGCGCCCACCAAAAATCCTGTCTTCAAGTCCTGCGAAGTTGCGCCGGCGATCGCGGACGCGACACAGACCACTCCGCCGATGGTTAACGCGAGCACGGCATACGGATTCGCCGTCCAGTGCATCACGAGAAACATTGCGCAGGTGGCCATCAAGGTCGCGATCGTCATTCCGCTCACCGGATTCGATGAATTTCCGATCAGGCCGCTGATGCGCGACGCCACCGTGACGAACAGGAAGCCGAACACCACCACAAAGATTGCCGCGATCAGGTTCGACAGCATTCCCGTCTGCGCGCCCGGAATCGGCTTGAATTTCAGGAACGCCCACATCATCACGATGATGATGGCCGAGCCGGCCAGCACCCACTTCATCGAGATATCCCGCTCGGTACGCTGCGACTCGTCCATCTCCGATTGCTTTGCGCGCACGTCCTTCAATCCCGCGGTCAGCGCCGAAAAGATCGTCGGCATCGTCTTGACCAGCGTGATCAGTCCCGACGCTGCCACCGCTCCCGCGCCCATCGGACGGATGTATGCGGCCCATAGATCGTCGGGCTTCATCTGCGGAATCGGCACCGTCGAGGGGTAGAGCGCTGCATGCGGAGCCAGAGATCCGAAAAACCGGATTGCAGGCATCAGCACCAGCCACGAAATTACGCCGCCTGCAAACAGCGTTCCCGCCACACGCGGCCCTATGATGTAGCCCACCCCCAAATATTCGGACGTGATCGCCGCGCGAAATGACGCTCCCGGCAGCCAGTTCGGCTGATAATCCGGCTGGCCGGTCCAGAGTTGCAGTGTATTCATGGCGAACGTATAGATCCCGCCGAGCCCTAGCCCCCAGAAAACTCTTCCTGCGAACGACCCCCCTCGTTCTCCCGCCACCAGCACGTCCGCGCATGCGGTGCCTTCGGGAAACGTCAGGTTCCCGTGCTCCTTCACGATCAATTGCCGCCGCAGTGGAATCATGAACAGCACGCCCAGCCAGCCGCCCATAAGCGCCAGAAAGAAAATCCGCCAGTATTCGGTGTTCAGCGAGAAGCCGAGAAAAATCAACGCTGGCATCGTGAAGATCACCCCCGCGGCGGCAGATTCGCCCGCCGAACCTGTGGTCTGCACGATGTTGTTTTCCAGGATGGTCGAGCGGCCGAACGCTCGCAGGATGCTGATTGAGAGAACCGCGATGGGAATCGAAGCGGAAACCGTCAGGCCAGCGCGCAGTCCGACGTAGACCGACACCGCGCCGAACAGAATCCCGAAAAGCGCCCCGAGAATGATGGCGCGCAAACTGAATTCGGCAACCGTCTCTTCCGGCGCTACGTAAGGCCGGAATTCCTGGACCGGCGCAGTCGAACTCCATGCCTTGGTCGTCGCCATCCGTTCACCTCATTTCGCCGGCCAAAATGGCTCGCACGCAAGCCGGGCAAGGTAGCACCAGAAGCACTCAGAGGCAAGATTAACCACGGGCGAGAACCAAACGCGGGAACGAATGCCTCGACCGCGTGGAGACCCCCGGGTCGGCGTTTCGGGCCCCTTGGAGTGCACCCGCACAGACGATTCCTACCCGCAAATGCCTTCGAGTAGAAAACGCCGTAACCTACGCTGAATCAATCACATGAAAATTTCTACCCGCCAAAAGATCCGTTTTTTCGCCTTCGCCTGATATTCGCTTTTTTCTTCAAATATGCGGTTTAGCGGGAAGCACGACCGGGCGTAAATCTCGGTAGGAAACACGCAAAGAGCGGTTGCTGCGCGGCTATCGGCGCTGTGGATAAACGGGAAAGGAGGACTCGGACTCTCCGTAGTCAAGATCGAAGCCCAATTGCAGCTTGGCCGCTTCGGACATCCGCGCGGGACTCCACGGCGGGTCGAGAACCACCTCAACATGAACTTCCTTCACGGTTGGCAGGCGAGACAGTTTCGCCTCGACGTCCGCTTTGAGAACGTTGCCCATGCCGCAGCCCGGCGCCGTCATCGACATTTTCACGGCGATTGTGTGCCCGCCGCCTTCGGCCGGCTTGATGTCGCACGCATAAATCAGGCCCAGATCGACGATGTTCACGGGAATTTCGGGATCGAATACCGTGCGCAATTGATCTTCGACCAATTTCTCGCTGAACTCCGGAGAGGTAAATTCGGAAGAGCCGGCCTGTTTACCGGAACCCGCAGTTTCAATTCCAAGCGCGTCCGCGTCGGCCGTATCCACGCGGTACATCGCGCCGCATCCGCTGACGACTGTATAGCTGGTCCCGAGCGACTGCATGATGCGAACCGTAGAACCGCCCAGCAGCGTTTCGCGGCTGCCGCTGGGAATTGCGATGACGGGACAGTCGCGCTTGAGTGTGATGATTTCGCTCGTCATCGGAATCACTCCGTTGAAACAGGTTGTTGCGAACCTTCCAGCGCCGCGTGCAGCGTGTGCCAGGCCAACGTCGCGCATTTCACGCGCACGGGATAATCGCGAACGCCGGCAAAAACCGCCAGCTTGCCGATTTTCTCGGCGCCCCGCTCGCTGTGGCCGTCGCCATTTCGCGCGGGAATCTCCCGGCTTGACGCCGGCTCATTGGTGAGCAGCGCGTGGAAACGGCGGAACAATTCTTCGGCTTCGGCCTTCGTCTTGCCCTTGACGCTTTGCGTCATCATCGAAGCGGACGCCTTCGAAATCGCGCAGCCCGAGCCTTGAAAGCCGATATCGCGGATCGAGTCGCCGTCGAGTTGCAGGTAAACGGTGAAATGGTCTCCGCAGAGCGGGTTGTACCCTTCGGCCTGAGCGTTCGGTGCCGGCAACTCGCGAAAATTGCGTGGCGCCTTGCTGTGTTCGAGGATCACTTCCTGGTAGAGATCGCGCAAATCCGGCATCAGGCAAAAACCTCCCGCACTTTGCGGATGCCGCGCGCGAGCGCATCGATTTCCTGCTTCGTGTTGTAGAGCGCGAACGACGCGCGCACCGTTGCAGGCACATTGAACCGCTGCATCACCGGCTGCGCGCAATGGTGGCCGGTGCGCACTGCAATTCCTTCCTGGTCGAGAATCGTGCCTATATCGTGAGGATGAATTCCGTCCATCACGAACGACACCACGCCGGCTTTCTGCGGAGCAGTGCCGATTAAAACGATGTCCGGCACCGAAGAGAGCGCATCGGTCGCGTAGGCGAGCAATTCTTCTTCGTGCGAACCAATGGCGGCAATGCCCAGGCCATTCACGTAATCGAGCGCGGCGCCCAACCCGATCCCGCCGGAAACGTTTGGAGTGCCGGCCTCGAATTTGTAGGGCAGCTTGTTGTATGTGGTCTTCTCGAAAGTTACGGAGCTGATCATGTCGCCGCCGCCCTGATAGGGAGGCATGGCGTCGAGCAGCGCGGCCTTGCCGTAGAGAACGCCGATGCCCGTCGGGCCGTACACCTTGTGGCCGGAAAAAGCGTAAAAATCGCAGTCCAGCGATTGAACGTCGATTTTCAGGTGCGGCGCGGCCTGCGCGCCGTCAACAACCACGGGTGCGTTCCAGCGGTGCGCCATCTCGACGAGCTGCGCCACCGGATTGACCGTGCCGAGCGAGTTCGAGACATGCGGCACCGCGACGAGCTTGGTCTTCGGGCCTAGCAACTTCTCGAACTCTTCAACCATCAGTGCGCCGCGGTCGTCTATAGGAGCGACGCGAAGCGTTGCGTCCTTTTCTTCGCACAAAAGCTGCCAGGGCACGATGTTCGAGTGGTGCTCCATGGCGGTGATAAGGACTTCGTCGCCGGCGCCGATGCGCTTGCGGCCGTACGTCTGCGCGACAAGATTGATGGATTCCGTGGTGCCGCGCGTGAAGATGATTTCGCGCGAATCGGCCGCGTTAATGAAATGCTGCGCGGTTTTGCGGGCGCGCTCGTACTCTTCAGTGGCGCGCTCGGAAAGGGAATGGACACCGCGATGAATGTTTGCGTTGTCGCGCTCGTAGTAGTTTCGAATGGCATCAATGACCGCTTGCGGTTTCTGCGTTGTGGCGGCGTTGTCGA
>DATEKA010000053.1:0-37235 GCA_035277685.1 Candidatus Acidiferrales bacterium | reverse complement strand
GGCGCGGAATAGTTGCCAAAGCGCGCGGATTGATAGAGGTGAGTCAAGCGCGTGACGGGGCCGGCGATCGAGACATCGGGGATGGTGGCGGCAAATTCGAGCGGTGTCTGCGACTCGTTTTTTCTCCAGCCGCGCTTTTCGAGAAGGCGGAGCATGGCGCGATATTCGAAGGCGGCGAGAGTTGCGGTGAGGTTGCCGCCGTGGCCGGCGCGCAAGCGCCAGCGCGCCGCAGCATAAGCAATCACGGAGCGGCCGCGAATCCACAGCAGCAAGGCGATCAGAAGAGCCAGAATGGATGGAAGCGTGTAGCGCGAAGCCTCGACGCGGCGATCCAGATTGAGGAGGAAGCGCATGGCGGCGCGTTCCTTGTGGACGGCATAGGAACGCGCGTGTTCGCCCCAGTTTTGCGATGATTTTCGCAGATTCTCGGCAAGAGTGACTTGATGGGAAAAGTCATAGTTGATCACCCATTCGCTCCAGGCGAACTGAAACCAATCCCAATAGAGAGCGGCGCGAGCGAGCAATCCGTGAGAGCCGGCGTCGTTGCCGGCGGGAGTGGGATCGAAGGTGATCCAGCCGTAGCCGGGGAAATAAATCTCGACCCAGGCGTGGGCGTCGCTTTCGCGAACGATGTAGTCGCCGGCGAGGTCGTTGTACTCGCCTCCGAGAAAGCCGGTGACATAGCGCGCGGGAATTCCCTCGGCGCGCAGCATGACGGTCATAGCCGCCGCAAAATATTCGCAATTGCCGGCGCGGCGAACGAATAGAAAGTAGGAGAGCGGATCATCGTTGGTGAAGCCGGTGAGGTCGAGCGTGTAGGCGTACTGCGTTTTCAGGTAACGCTCGATGTTTGCGGCTTTGTCGTAGGCGTTGCGCGACCTGGCGGTGATGCGGCCGGCGAGCTGTCTGATGCGCGGATCGAGGGGAGGAAGCTGGAGGTATTTGTCGCGCAGCTCAGAGGAGTAAGCGTCAGATGCCGACTGCAACTGAGCGATTGGGACCGAGGGGACGTTGGATGTGGCCTGATAGCGAAGCCTGGCGAAATTGTGAAAGGGATTGAACAGCGAGCCGGTGCTGTCGAGAAGCAGATAGGGACGCCGCTGCGGGTATGCAGAGCCTGTCGTTTCGGCTCCCAGACGGCCCTGGAGACGCTCGGGTTCGGCAGCGACAAAAATCGCCGCCGTAGAGATCGGTTCCATGAGAACCGTGTAGCGGAGGGGCCGGGAATCGCCGGCCGGAAGGTGCGGCTCGTTGAGAAAATATTCGCCGGAGGAGTCGGGGGAAAGGACGAGGTCGTCGCTGGAAGGAGTGAACCAACGTCGGCCATCGAAATTGGTGAGGACAATGCCGCGCCAATGAGCGTCTTGTGCGCGCGCGGGATCGCCATCGACTCGGATGCGCATGACCACGGAGCTGTTTTTCTGGATCTTGCCGATCGCGCCGAGCGAAACGTCGTCGCTGAAACCAGTCATGGGGTTGGGGTGAAGATTCAAGCCGCCGAGATAGCCGGTGGTGAAACGCGGAATTATGAAGAAGAGAGCGCCGCCTGCAACGAGCGTACTGGCGGCAACGAGCACGGAGGTGAGGCCGAGCGCGCGATTGAGCTGCTCGGCCAGAGGCGAGCCGGGCTCGATGGGCGGCGAAACCGCTCCGGCGGCGCTCCGGCGGATTTCGAGGGCTACGAAGGTGGAAACCGCGAGAACGAGAAAAATCGCCAGCGCGACGAGGAATCCGGTTTCGACGGTGAGAATAGCGGACGCGAGCATGGCTGCGACGGCGAGAACAGCGAGGAAGGCATAGTCGCGATTCGTCCGCGAGGAAAGCAAACGGACGAGCGTGGCAAAGAGCAAAAGGTGAATTGCCGCGAGGAGGGCGGCATAGAGGGTGGCGTTCGGTGCGTTCCCAGCGAGATTGCGCGAGTAGAACCAAAGGTCCATTGGGAAAACGAGGAAGTAAGCGAGGCCAAGCCAGGTCGCGGTCGTTTGCGAAAGTTCCGGACCTCGCCCACGCCACAGGCGAACGCCCTTGTATCCCAGGACGAGGGGCGGAACGATGGTCGAGAACCAGTCGAGCTTGCCTGTGGAAATGACGGCGATCACGCCGGTGGCGACGAGTAGGTAGAGAGATATCTCGAAATAGCGTTGTACCGCCGAAAGAGGCGGCAATGTGGCGCGCGTGGAGGAAGCCATGGCCCTGGAATGATGCTAACACTGGAGTGAGGTTCGCATGGGGCTAGGTGGGGGGAGGGTTTTGTGAGGGTAATCGAGGGTTCAAGCAGCGGCCGAGGCGATTGCAGCCGCCGCGATTTTGCGTGTGGCGTTGGAGATGGGCATGCGCGCGATGCGGTCCAGCGGGACGATGCGTGTGCGAGGCAGGCGAGGAAGTTGTTTCACGCGGGCGAGAAAGGGCAGGAGGGTGATATTACGGAAAGTAACCGCGTGGCGCGCGGAGCGGAGGGCCTCTAAGGGGGTTGCGTGCGTGCAATCGAGGGCGAGAGTCGCGCGGAGATGCGCGGCGAGTTCACCATGGGGATTACGAGCAACTTGAATCGCGGGAAATTGCCACATGCGGGAGAACAGCACGCCGTCGTGGGCGCCCGGATCGCGGAGGAGCAGTGTTCGGCCGCGGGGATCGAGCAGGATCGCTGCGGCGATTCTCATGCGAACTGGAGCGCGTTTGCGGCGGGACGCAGGGATCTTGCCGGTCAGCATCAAGGCGCGGGCGCGGCAGAATTGCGCAATCGGACAGCGGCCGCAGGAGGGTGACTGCGGAGTGCAGACGGTTTCGCCGAGTTCCATTAGAGCCTGATTCCAGTCGCCGGGAGCGTTTGTCGCGAGAAGGCGCTGCGCTTTGTGCGCGAGGCGCTGCCAGCGGCCATGGGCGCGCAGATCGCCGCGGATTGCGAAGAGGCGCGCGAGGACGCGCGCGACGTTGCCATCGAGGACAGCGAGTGGCGCGCCGCAGGCGATGCTTAGGACGGCCGCGGCGGTGTAACGGCCGATGCCAGGGAGGGCGAGAGCGGCATCGAGTTCACGCGGGAATTGGCCGTTGTGACGCGAAATGACTTGCTTTGCTGCGCGGCGAAGATTGCGGGCACGGCTGTAATAGCCGAGGCCGGACCAGAGCTTGAGGACATCTGTCTCGCGAGCGTTCGCGAGTGACGCGACATCGGGGAAGCGCATCAGGAAACGCTCGTAGTAGGGGAGCACGGCAGCGATGCGGGTCTGCTGAAGCATGATTTCCGCCACCCAAACCCGATAGGGCTCGCGGCTGGTTCGCCAGGGCAACTCGCGGCGGTGAGTGCGAAACCAGCGCAGCAGTCTCGTCTGGAGCACTGGTATCGAACGTGGGGCCAGAAGCGAAACTCGAGGCATGCGGGCTTGTATTGTCGCACAACACGGTCAGGCTCGTGGTCCCGGCCTGCTGAAGTCACCGGGAAAAAGCGCCGGCGCGACACCAGCTACAGTCGCCGATGGCTAAAGCGCGTCAATGAAGACGATGTAGGAGGAGGACCAGAGGGCGCTAGGAATAGAGTGCTGAGCGCGGCGCGTGAGAATGATTTTGAAGATTTCGTGATCGCGGACAAGGTCGTCGAGGAAAGCGCCGCCGGCGGCAGATGTATCGGGTTGAATGCGCGCGAGTTCGCGGAGCGCGTCATAAATTATTTCGGCGGCGGGCGCCATGGGCGTGGCAAAGCGGTCAGTGCGAAATTGGATGACCGAGTCGATTTCATAGAAGTGCCAGGCGATGGAAGCGGCCAACGAAACAGCGCGTTCGAACCGTTCGTTGAGCCGCGTGGGAGCGGCTTCGTCGCTCGCTAGGGCGGCATCGCCCATGAAGGGGTCGAGAACAATCATGACGCGGCGCTCGTCTTCGCGCGCGAATTCGCGAACCATGATCTGGCCTGTTTTGGCCGTGATTTTCCAATCGACGAAACGCGCGCTATCGGCGGGCTGATAGTGGCGGAGCGAGTGCAGTTCGTGGCCGCGTCCGCGGAAGTAGCTGGCCATTTCGCCGCTGAGCAGCGGGAGTACTTCGTAGAACTGGTCGGCAGGTTCGACGCGGGGATAGGCGAGGATTTCGATATCGGAATCCATGCGGCGCGACTTCTCGAAGAAGCCGAATGGAAAACGGGTGCGGATGGCGAAGGCGTCTTGACGGTAGACTCCGCGATGCGGAAAGCTCAACTCAACCTTCTGCCGAACCGAGCCGAGGCGTGGAATGTAAGGGAAAAAGACGGGCGTGGTAAGGACCTGTTCGGCGGCATCTTTGTTTTCACCGACGACTCGGAGCGAAATGGAGGGCCAGAGCTGTTTTTCGTTGCGCAATTCGAGTTCGGCGAGCACGGGCCGGCGGGCGAAAATATGCTCGGGGAGATCGAACTTCAGGTCGATGGCCGTCAGTACGGCGCGCGAGAGCACGCCGGAAACGAGAATGCCGGCGAGGGCGCAGGCCAGGATCATAAAGAGCAGGTTGTTGCCGGTATTGAGGGCGGCGAGGACGAGAACCAGGACGGCAACGAGGTAAACGATGCCTTCGCGGGTGAGGCGGTAGTCCACCTGGTAGATGAGCCAGCGAAGACTGGTGCGCTTTGCGAGGGCCGGAACGATGACGACGGCGACCCAAGCGGCGAGTACCAGAGAAATTGCGGTGGCGCCGGCCGCGAGCCAGAAGCGTCCTTCCTGCGCCGCCGCGGCGGAGAAGAGCGCTATCAACAGAGAGACCGAGAGCACGAGCATGGCGATGCCAAAGCTGCGCCAGCCCGCTGCGGCGGCTTGGCCGGGGCGGTCGCGGCGATGCCAGAGGCGGGAGATTAAGGTCTGAGTCGACATTTCGTTGATAGAAGGCTCGGGCTACAGCGTCCGGTAAGAGCAGCCGCCGCACGAAACAGGTCGCGAGCCAAATTCATTTCCGCGGGCGAGACGTCCTCGCCACGACCAGTTAGATCGGGACGCGAGTGGTGTCGAGGATTTCGCGCAGGATCGCTTCGGCCTGCTCGGATTTCTTTTGCGTCGAGACGTAGCGTGAACTGACGACGACGCGGTGCGCGAAAACGGGAATTATCAGGCGCTTGAAGTCGTCGGGCAGACAATAGTCGCGGCCTTCGAGAAAAGCACGAGCCTGCGCCGCGCGATGGAGCATCACGGCGCCGCGAGGGCTGACGCCGAGGGTAAGCTGTTCGGTCTGGCGCGTGCGATCAATGATCTCGAGCGCGTAGTCGAGAAGGCTCTCCTCGACCTTTACCTTGGCGGCGGATTCCTGCATGGCAAGCACGTCGGCCGCGTCCATCAGGGGCGCGGCTTTTTCGGCAGGCGCGTGTCCCGAGCCGTTGCGGATGATTTCCTTTTCGCTGTCACGCGCGGGATAGCCCATTCGGATGCGCATCAAGAAACGGTCGAGCTGCGATTCGGGCAGGGGATACGTGCCGTGATGCTCAATCGGATTCTGCGTGGCGAGGACGAGGAATGGCTTGGGCAGAGCGTGCGTGTGGTTGTCCACGGTGATCTGGGATTCGTTCATCGCCTCGAGGAGGGCCGATTGCGTTTTCGGAGTGGTGCGATTGATTTCGTCTGCGACCACGACATTGGCGAAGATGGGTCCAGGCTTGAACTCGAATTGCTGCGCGGCGGGGTTGTAGACGCTGACGCCGATTACGTCGCTGGGCAACATGTCGGACGTGAACTGGATGCGCTGAAAGGAGCATTGGAAAGAGCGCGCGAGTGCCTGCGCGAGAGTCGTTTTGCCGACACCGGGAACGTCTTCGATGAGCAGGTGGCCGCGAGCGAGGAGGGCGGTCAGCGCGAGCTGAATGACGTCTTCTTTGCCCTTGACGATGCGGGAGATCGATTTCCTGAGTTCAGCCAGCTTTGTGGCCGTGCCGTTGGTTGCGATGGTCGTGGTGACGTTCGCCATGGTTTGCAATTCCGCTTTCCTTCTGTTACAAACACGTTGGTAACGGACGCGGGGCGCAATTAGGCAGCGCCCCTACAATTGCTTCAGAGTTGAGTTGTCGGGCGACTAGCTCAGTTGGTTAGAGCGTTCCCCTCACACGGGAGAGGTCCAAGGTTCAAGTCCTTGGTCGCCCACCATCTTCCCGCTCTGCCGACATCCATTCTGCCATTAGACGCTTAGAGGTTCATGCGGGGTTTTAGTACAGGTGTGCTCAAGAAGTGGCCACTTTGCCGGGTCGTGGGTTTTGGCCCCCAGTTTTGCTAATGTAACAGGGACGAATGACCGATCCTCTTGCGATGTCGTGTAACACCGTGGAACGCTCATGACGAATGTCTTGCGATTTCTGAAATTGTTTGCGCTGGGGACGTGGATCGGCGGGATCATCTTTCTAAGTTTTGTCGAGGCGCCGGGAGTTTTCGGGATTTTATCGAATCTCGACCGTGCGGGAAGCGTCGTCGGCTATTCGCTGACGCGCTTGCACTACATCGGGATTGCGGCGGCTGTGGTGTATTTGGCGGCGGGATTCGGATTGGAAGCCGGACAGAGGTGGGTAACCGCGCCGGCGGCAATTCTGGTGCTTGTGATGCTGGGGCTGACGCTTGTTTCTCAGTATGGCGTGCGGCCAAAGATGGACCGGTTGCAGGCGCAGATGGTCTCGATTCAGGCAACGGCGATGACGAACCCACTGCGCGTTCAATTTGAGCACTTACATCGCGCGTCGGTGTGGCTGGAAGGCGGAACGCTGGTGATTGGAATCGCCGCGCTTTTTCTGACCACGCGGCAGAAGACAGAAGTTTCCGTCTAACAGCGCCTCGCCGCCGGGGCGCGGAGACCGCCGCGACACACATCCTGATTCAATCGATGCGGAAATGGCAGCCGCGACTTTGGCGCGACTGTTGGGCGGCCTGGAGGATCAGCAGTGCGGTGAGGATCCCGTTGCGGAGGCCGACGATGGAGTCGCTGATTTCGCTGTTTTGATAAAAACGAGCGATCTCGAGGTCCAGTTCACGCAAGATGCGCATCGCTCGGTTCATGCGGCGTTCACTGCGTATCAGACCCACGTAATTCCACATTGTGTGGCGGATGGTGAGCCAGTCCTGCGCGATTAGCGCAGGATCGACAGGCTCATGTTCATAGTGCCAGGCAGCGATGCCGGGAAAATAGAAATCCGCCCCGTCGGCGATACGATTTGCGGCGTGCAGACCGGCGCGCGTGCCCCAGACGAGACATTCGAGAAGGGACGTGCTGGCCAGGCGATTGGCTCCGTGCAGGCCTGTGCAGGCGACCTCGCCGACGGCTCGCAAGCGATCGACGTTTGTGCGGCCGTTCTCGTCGGCGGCGACACCGCCGCAACTGTAATGCGCGGCGGGAACGACGGGAATGGGCTGGCGGGTGATGTCAATTCCGCGTTCGAGGCAAACGGCGTAAATGCCGGGAAAGCGCTCGCGAATCCATGCAGCGGGCTTATGGGTGATGTCCAAAAAGACGCAGGGCTCGCCAGACTCGAGCATGGTCTGGTAAATGGCGCGAGCGGCGACGTCTCGGGGCGCGAGGGAACCGGCGGGATGGAACTTGTGCATGAACTCGCGGCCGTGGCGGTCAACGAGGCGGCCGCCTTCTCCCCGGACGGTCTCCGAAATGAGGAATCGCTGATCGGGTGCAAATAGCGCAGTGGGATGGAACTGGATGTATTCGAGATTGATGCAGCGTGCGCCAGCGCGGGCAGCCATCGCGATGCCGTCGCCACGCGCGCCGGGAGGATTGGTGGTGTGCAGAAAGACGCTTCCGAGTCCGCCGGTAGAGAGGATGGTTTCTTTGGCGAGGATGGGAAAGACTTCCGCCGTGGCGCCGTCCAAGGCGTACGCGCCGACGCATCCGAGAGGGCGGTAAATATCGGTAGGGTCCAGCGAATGGTGCGAGGCGGTGAGTAAGTCAACCGCCGTCGCGTTTGAAACGACTTCAATGCCAGAACTTGCGCGGACGGCATCGAAGAAGGCGCTCTCGATCGCTATGCCGGTCTGGTCGCGATAGTGAACGATGCGCGGGACGGAGTGGCCGGCTTCGGATGTCAGGTCGAGCTCGGCCGGATGTTCGGAGGATGAGTCGAAAGGAATGTGGAGATCGTCGAGAAGAATTGTTTTGACGAGCGCCGGACCTTCGCGCGCGAGCAGCGCGGCCGCTGCCGGTGAACTGAGGCCAGCGCCAGCGGAGAGGATGTCGTCAACGAGAGGGTCGGCTTCGCCTTCGCGTGCGCGATAGATAATGCCACCCTGCGCCTGGTAGGTGTTGCTTTCTTCCGGGCGGGAAGCTCGGGTGAGCAGCGTCACGCGGCAGCCCGTTTTGGCAGCAGCCCAGGCTGACGAGAGACCCGCCAAGCCACTGCCAATTACGAGAATGTCGGTGTGTTTTGCGTCGGTCATTGTGGAGCGCGGGCAAGGAAGGCGATTTATCGCCGGTCTCGGCTCGGGGCTTTAGCGCGCTTTCTGTGCGCGCGTTTCCCGGTTGTTTTCGTGAGCTTGCGGCCGTCCTTCCCGGCCATTTCGACGGCTCGCCACATGTACCAGCTTGCGACGGTGCGATACGGCCGCCAACGTTCGCCGAACTTCAGAAGCTCCTTGGGCTTGGGGATGCGCCGCTTTCCATAAGTGAGCGCATACCCTTTCTGGACGCCGTAGTCGTGGATCGGCAGAATATCGGGCCGTCCGAGGCGGAAGATCAGGAACATTTCAACGGTCCACGCGCCGATGCCTCGGACGGAAATCAGCCGGTTGACGAGCTCCTCATCGGACATTTTCCCGGCTTCGGCCAGTGTAGGCACGATTCCCGCAATTGTCTTACGAGCCAGGTCCTTCACCGCAAGAATTTTGGCACGCGAAAGCCCCGCCTTGCGGAGAGTTTGTGTACGGATACGCAGAAGCTCTTCCGGCGTGGGGCATCCGCGTGATCCAAGCGCTTTGATACGGGCGAAGATTGTGGCGGCGGCTTTGCCGGAAATGCTTTGGTAGGCGATGGCCTCCAGAAGCGACTCGTAGACGCTGTCGCATTCATCCAGCTTGAATTGGAACTTGCCAACTCGCTCGATCAGGACTGCGAGGTGCTCGTCGGTGCGGGACAAAGAGGCGTGCGCTTCAAGGTAATCGAAAGGAAGAGGCTGGCTGGATTCGAGTGCGTTCATAGAGGCATGGCTTTCGGGCTCAGCGGTGTTTGATCAGATGTTGCAGATTGGATGGAAACCTCAGCGGTTATATTCCTCAAGGAGCACTTTCCAGCGCACCCAAGCCTTTTCCCGCGCGTCAGAGTTTGCGTCGTTTGCGTCGGGCGCTTCACCGGACCGCATGAAACCGTGGCCCGCGCCTTTGTAAATGACTGCATCGTAGGTTTTGCCGGCCGTTTTCATTGCCGTTTGCGTTTCGGGGACTGTGGCGGCGATACGTTCGTCGTTACCGCCATAAAAGCCGTACACCGGAGCCGTGATTCGTTTCATCGTTTCGCTGGGAGGTGGCGGACCATAGAAAACGAAGGCCGCCTTCAGGCCGCGGCGATTCGTCGCGTACCGGAAACTCTGACCGCCGCCCCAGCAGAAGCCGGCGACGAAGAGACGGCCGTTCGACGCCGGCAACTTGAGGCCGTAGTTCGCGGCTGCGTTCAGATCGGCAGTGATCTGCCCGGGATCAAGATGGCTGACGGCTTCGATAGCCTGCTGCTGCGTAACGGAAGTCGTGCGGCCGCCGTGAGGCCCCATGCCGGAGAGCAGGTCGGGTTCGATAGCGATGTAACCCTGCGCGGCGATCTCATCGGCCACTTCCTGGGCCCAGTCGGTGAGGCCGAAAATTTCGTGAATCACGAGGACGACGGGGCGCTTGTCCTTCGCCTGGGGATAGACGACAAGAGTGTCGACCTTACGCTGGCCGTGCTTCACGGTGACCCATTCCCGGTGACGCGGAGATTTGTCGAGCCGAGCGCTGGCCCATTCCTGAGCTGATGTCGCATGTGCGCCAAGTAGAACCAGGACTGCGGTTAGGAAAATCGCCGCGGAACGTCTCATATTCGTAGCCTCTCAAAATTCGAGATGCTTGCGATGATAGCGGCGGAGGAGAGGGCTGGCAAGCGAAGGCTCTTCCAGTCCAGGGTGTGATTTGCCCGACTTTCGAGCGGCGGGTATAATCCAAAGTTTAAGCGTATGGCAACGAAGCCCACCGAGAAGTCCGCGCTTAGAGACCCAGAAGACATAGCCCGCCGGTCCGCGCGACTTAAGCTGATTGCAAGATCCCGGGGTGGCGCCGGGGAATCCTCGGGCGAGTCGGGGGGTGGCGACCGAAACGAGACAGAGGAGATTGGCGTCAGGGGCGCCCGCGTTCACAACCTCAAGAATATCAACGCAACAATTCCGCACAACGCGATCACGGTGGTGACAGGCGTGTCGGGATCGGGGAAATCGAGCCTGGCATTCGATACTTTATATGCCGAAGGGCAGCGGAGATACATCGAATCGCTGTCGGCGTATGCGCGGCAGTTCCTGGAGCGTATCGAGAAGCCTGACGTAGACGAAATCACTGGAATCGCGCCTGCTATTTCGATCCGGCAGAAGAATACGACTCGCAATCCGCGGTCAACGGTGGCCACTGCAACCGAGATTTACGACTATATGCGATTGTTGTTCGCTCGCGTGGGACATACCTTTTGCTTGAATTGCGGCGAGGAAGTCCGGCGCGACACGCTGGATCAGATCGCCGAACGTGTCCTGGGAATGGGCGAAGGCAAACGGTTTCACGTTTTGTACGAGCTGAAACTGTCCTCAACGGCGAGTTTGAACACGATCACATCGGCAGGGCCAAAGGCCCGGTCGGCGGCTGAAAAGCGCAAGCAGGGTTCGGCGGAAGCAGTGCGCGAGGCGCTGGTCAGTCTGCGGAAGCGCGGGTTCAATCGGCTGTATCAGGGCGGACGCGTTTTCGAGTTCGCGACGCCCGAGGAGTTGCTCGAAGTTGATTTCGTGATGCCGGTGTACGTGCTGGTAGACCGGCTGGTTCTTTCTGCGGAAGGACGCTCGCGTCTGATGGATTCGATCGAGATTTGCTACCGCGAGGGGAATGGCGAGGCCATTCTGCAGTTTGTGTCCGATGAGGGCGGCGAAGCGGATCGGCTGATCTTCAACGAACGATTCGATTGCAAGAGGTGCGGCGCTTCGTACCAGGATCCCGAGCCTCGACTGTTTTCCTTCAATAATCCCTACGGCGCGTGTCCGCGATGCCAGGGATTCGGCAATACGATCGATTTCGATATCGACCGAGTGATACCGGACAAGAGCAAGTCGCTGGCGAACGGCGCGATCGAGCCGTGGACCAAGCCGAGGTACAAGCAACTGGCGATAGAGATGCGGAAGTTCGCGAGGGCAAAGGGGATTCCGGCAGAGGTTCCATTTCGCAATCTGACCGAAGCGCAGCGCGAGGCGATCATCGAAGGCGATCGAAGCATGGACTTCCCCGGAGTGAAGGGATTTTTCGGCTGGCTTGAACGGAAGAAATACAAGCTGCACGTGCGGGTTTTCCTGAGCCGCTATCGCGGGTACGCGACGTGTCCTGAATGCAATGGCACGCGGTTGCGCGCGGAGGCGCGAGCGGTGAGAGTGAATGGGCGGTCGATCACGGAAGTTTGCCAAATGACGGTGAAGGAAGCGCGGCCGTTCTTCGACTCTCTGATTCTGAGCCCTGCCGAGGCCGGAATTGCGGACAAGGTTCTGATCGAGATTCAGCAACGCCTGAGATTTTTGGACGAGGTGGGGCTGGAATACGTGACGCTGGACCGGCTGACTTCGACGTTGTCGGGCGGGGAAGCGCAGCGAATTCAACTGGCGACGTCGCTCGGGTCGCACCTTGTGGGTGCGCTGTACGTCCTGGACGAGCCCTCTATTGGGCTGCACGCTCGCGACACGAACCGGCTGATTGAAATACTGAAAGGGCTCCGCGATCTCGGTAACACACTCGTCGTGGTCGAGCACGACCCGGACACAATACTCGCGGCGGACTACGTGCTCGATCTTGGACCGGGCGCGGGCGAACACGGCGGCGCGGTGATCTTCGAAGGAAAGCGCGAAGCTTTATTGCGAGATACGCAGTCGCTTACCGGACGGTATCTGCGGGGTGACTTGCGAATTGCCATTCCTCAACGGCGGCGGCGACCGCAAGGAAAATTTCTGAAAATAGAAGGCGCACGAAGCCATAATCTGCGGGGTGTGGACGTGATGATCCCGCTTGGGCTTCTCGTTGCGATCACGGGAGTTTCAGGATCAGGTAAATCAACACTCGTTTACGACGTGTTGTACAAGGCGTTGCAGGCGAAGAGAACGGGCGGAAATTGGCGCGAGTATTGCGACCGGATCGAAGGCGACGCGGCTCTGACGGCGGTTGAAATGGTGGACCAGTCGCCGATCGGGCGGACGCCGCGATCGAATCCTGCAACTTACCTGAAGGCGTTCGATCCGATCCGCGAGGTCTTTGCGGCGACACCGCACGCCAGAAAACGCGGTCTAAGCTCGGGCGACTTTTCGTTCAACATTGCGGGCGGACGGTGCGAAGCATGCCAGGGAGACGGGACGGTTACGGTGGAGATGCGTTTCCTGGCGGATGTCGAACTGATCTGCGAGGAATGCCGGGGAACGAGGTACAAGAGCAGCGTCCTTGAAGTGCTTTACCGCGATAAGAACATTCACGACGTGCTGCAAATGACGGTGCGTGAGGCGCTCGCTTTCTTCGCAGCGCATCCAAAGGTGACATCGCGATTGCGGGTGCTGGAAGAGGTGGGACTCGGGTATTTGCGGCTTGGGCAGTCGGGAACGACGCTCTCCGGCGGGGAAGCGCAACGATTGAAGCTGGCCGCGCATCTCACTCGTCAGGAGAACACCGGGATTCTGTACATTTTCGACGAGCCAACGACCGGCTTGCACTTCGACGACATTCAGAAGCTGCTCATGGCGTTCCGTAAACTGATAGAGGGCGGCGCTTCGGTGCTGGTGATCGAGCACAACCTCGATATGATCAAGTGTGCTGATTGGATCATTGATCTCGGACCCGAGGGCGGCGACGAGGGCGGGCGCATTGTTGCCGCCGGGACGCCCGAACAGGTGGCGCGAAACTCACAATCGCACACGGGCCGTTTTCTCGGCGCAGCCTTGGGCGCGGCCAACGGCAACCATAAGAATCATCCGGCTCTGTACAGGCAGAACGGTACAGCGGGCAATTTCTCCGCGCAATGAAACTGCGGCTTTTCCTCCGAGCGGCGGCCTGTGGCGCCTTGCTCTGTTTTAGCGGCGCAGCGGCGGCTGCGCTTGCCCAGACGGTCGGGACCACCCGGAAAATTATCCACGACCCGGAAGCGGCGGCATTGCAAAAGCTGTTGGCCGATGCGAGCGCGGCCCTTAATCAAAAAGACTACACCGATGCTGCACAGAAGTATGAAGCGTATCTCGCAAAGGACCCGAACAATGCATACGCTCATTTCCAGCTCGGATACACCTACACAGCAATGCGGCGGCCAGCAGATGCGAAGCCGGAATACGCGAAAGCGGCGGAGCTCGATCCGAAAATGGGAGCGGCCTACACGAATTTGGGAATGACGCTGCTCGAACTAGGGCAGCCGGCGGATGCTGTCGAGCCGCTGAAGAAGGCAGCGGGGCTGGCGCCGACGGACCCACACGCGCGGTTTCTTGTGGGCCTTGCGCTCGAACAATCGGGAAAAACTCCCGAGGCGATCGTGCAGTACCGGGCTGCCGAGAAACTCGATCAAAAAGATTTCGATATTCGAGACGCACTGGGTCATGCGCTGCTGGCCGCACATCGCGCGAGCGAAGCGGAACCGGAATTTCGTGCGGCCATTGTTTTGCGACCGGAATCCGCGCAGGCGCATTTGGGCCTTGCAGAAGCGCTGATTGCGGAGAAGAAGGCAGATGAAGCCGCGGCGCAACTCGATGACTACCTGAAGTCAAGGCCGAATGATGCGGATGCGCGCGTGGACCGTGCCGCGATTCTGATTGATGCGGGCAAGTATGACGACGGCATCGCGGAACTCGATCGCGCAGCGGCGCTCAAGCCCGCGGATACGCGCGCCCTGGGCCTTCGCGCGCAGGCGTACATGGAAGAGAAACAATACGACGCGGCTATCCCCGTGCTGCAGAAACTGGAGGCGATGGCGCCTGAGAATGCGCAATACCCGGCTGCCCTCGGGCGTGCTTATCTGGAAAAGAAGAATTATCCCGATGCGATCCGGTTGTTGAGGGCGGCGCTTAGAATGGATCCCAGCTCGAACGACGTGCTGGGGACCCTGGTAACTGCGGAATACGCGAGCGGCAATTACCAGGCCGCGCTCCAGGGGCTCGATCTGCTCTCGCAGCGGAAACCCCTGCCACTGGGGAGCGTCTTCCTGCGCGCAAGCTGTTACGACAAACTGGGAGGGGCCGCCCAGGCACTGGACGCGTATGAGAAATTTCTCGGATTGAACACGGATCAGAATAGCAACATGTATTTCGTGGCCACGGAACGCGTGCGGTTTCTGAAACGCCAGATGCAACGGAAAAAGAGGTAGACGGGTTTGTTCACGACGTTACGCATCGCGGGGCTGTGCATGATCGCGCTGCCGCTTATCTTTGGGCGTAGTCACAAGGAGGATCTGGCCAAAGACCGCGCGAAGTTCGAGCAGGAAACGGACCCGGTGCACAAGGCGAAGCTGATGGTGCACCTGGGAAGGGCGGAATTCGAGGAGATCGAAAAGCAGGCCGCAAACAATAATTTCGATGAGGCGTTAAAAGGGGCGCGCGAATACGAAGCCCAGGCTGATGTGGTTGCGAAGGCTCTCGACGCAAGAGGTGTGAGCGCCGAAAAGCATGCCTCGGGATTCAAAGAGCTGCAGATTTCCGTGCGCGAGGCGCTGCGGCGGTTGAACGACCTGATGGTCGGATTTTCCTCGGACGAGCAGCAGCCGTTTCAGCCGATTCGCGATAATCTCGACTCGCTAAACCGGCATTTGATTAATGAACTCTTTCCGCGCCAGCCGACCGGGCGGTTGGAACCGGAGAAGAAAAAGAGTTAGAAGGAGTGGACTCCATGCCGGGGACCAGAAGAAAACTCATAATCCTATTGGGTCTCGCGTGGGGTGCCATCTTAGCCGCGGGCACGGTGCGGGCTGCAGCAGTTCCGCAGGGACGCAAGGACTATCTGACGGACGCCGAAGCGGACAAGATTCGCGACCGCCAGAACCCGGGCGACCGCATCAAGCTTTATCTTTCTTTTGCGGAAGATCGCCTCAAGAAATTTCAATATGAACTGACGCGCACGGTTCCGGAAACGCATCGCGGAGATATCCTGAACGGTCTGATGAACGCGTATTCGGGATGCGTGGACGATGCCGCGGATGAGATCGACGAGGCCAAAGAGAAACAACTGAATATTCATCCGGAGTTGAAGCTGCTTGAGTCGAAGGGCAAGGAGTTTCTGACGGAACTGCAGAAAATAGAAAACGGCAAGGGGCCGGATTTCGACGATTATAGTGATACGCTCGAGGACGCGATCGACGGAACCAAAGATGCAGTTTCGGATGCGCAGCAAGCGTTGAAGGAGATGCTGCCAGCTCCGGTCCGGAGGAAGCAGAATTGAGCAGAGGGATAAAGCGTGAGAATCTGGTTCCGGGCGGCGAACGCATTTTTCAGCGCATCTATACCCGGCTGGGCTGCGCTGGCCGGCCTCCTCAGTTCGTAGTGGAATACCATCCGTACGCGGATTTGACGCACACAATCCGGCTGCGCGAGGATACCGCGCACGTGCGGCTGTCGGACGCGCTGAGGCTGGCGCCGAGACAGGTGCTGGAAGCCGCGGCAGCGATTCTTCTGGCGCGGCTCTACCATCGCAGGACGCCCCGAGAGCTGCTGGACACATACCGCGCGTTTTCGTACGCGCGATCCACGCGACGACGGTTGTTGGCACTTCGGCAACGGCGCGCGAAACGCGTGCAGCACCGGCCGTCCGGCGTTTACCACGATCTGGCGCCGATGTTCGACCGGCTGAACGGGCGCTATTTCCGCAAGCGATTGAAGCGCCCGCGACTGGCGTGGAGTCATCGCTCGTGGCGAACGCAGTTGGGCTGTTTTGACCCCGCCCTCAGTCAAATCGTGATCAATCACGTGCTTGATCGTCAAAGCGTGCCCGAGTACGTGGTGGCGTACGTGCTTTACCATGAGATGCTGCACCTCAAGCATCCGATGAAATTTGCGCGATGCCGGAGGGAATCGCATTCCCCGCAATTTCGCAAGGAAGAAAAGAAGTTCGCGGATTTCGCAAGAGCTATGAAGTTTCTCGAACACTTTCCCGGTTAACGGGGCTTCGCTGCCGCCTACTGCGCCTGTTTCTGAAGTTGTTGTATCTTCTTTCGAACCTTCCCGGCGTCCGGTGCGTGGGGATAAACGTTCAGGTATTCCTTCAAATATTTGATCGCGCTGTCGGGATCGTGTTTCTTCTCGTAGCACTCGGCCAATAACAGGCGCGGCTTTCCGTAGTCGGGCCGAAGGCGTGCAGCTTCTTCCAGGCGGGGAATGGCGGCGTCAGGATCGCCCTTGTGCATGTAGAAGGTAGCCACGTCGATGTCTTTTTCCGCATTGAACCGGTCGAATTTGTGAGGGTCGAGCGGCTGATTCGGATTGTCGCTTGGCGACGCCGCCTCCGCCTGCTTTTTTGCGGAGCTGGAATAGTCTTTCGAGGATGATTGCTGTTTATCCGACTGGCCGGATTGTCCGCTCTGCGACTGCGCTGCCTGGGCGAATAGCGGACGCAAGCTGCCGGGAGCAGCCGCCGTTATGAGCAACAATGAGCAGGCCGGAAGGAGCATTCTTGGATGCATAAGGCTTCCTCTCTCCTGTTCGACGGTACGGGAGCAGGCGCAAGTTGCCTCGCGCGGCGGAGCGAAGCGTCCCGCCGTAGCGTATTATTGTAAAGCGCATTCATGGACTTGAAAGAAAAAGTCGCGAACCTGCCGTCGCAGCCCGGGGTGTACCTGTTCAAGGATGCCGCGGAGACGATTCTGTACGTGGGGAAAGCACGGTCTCTAAAATCCCGGGTCAGGTCCTATTTCCTCGAATCGAAGTGGGAGGATGCAAAGACGGGATCTCTCGTGCGCGAGATCGCGGACGTCGGCTACATCGTTGTGGATAACGAAAAAGAGGCGCTGGCGCTCGAGAACAATCTAATCAAACGGCATCAGCCGAAGTTCAACGTCCTGCTCCGAGATGATAAGACATATCCATACATTCGCTACTCCGCGTTCGAAAAATATCCGCGCGTCTATGTCACACGGCGCCTGAAGCGAGATGGTTCACTTTATTTTGGGCCGTATTTTCCGGCGAGCCTCGCGTACCGGCTGGTGCACCTGATCCACAAGCACTTCCTGGTGCCGTCGTGTACGGTGGACCTCACGCGGTTTCATCCCCGGCCGTGTTTGCAGTATTACATTCACCGCTGCCTGGGCCCGTGCGTCGAGGCTCTAGTTACGGAAGAGCGTTACGCGGAGGCAGCCCGCGATGTGCGGTTGTTTCTGGATGGCCGGCGCAGCGATCTGTCGCGCAGCCTCGAACAGCGCATGCAGCGGGCATCGGCGGAGCAGAGGTATGAAGAGGCAGCCGGTTATCGCGACTTGCTGCGCACGCTTGAAGAAATGGAGGAGCGGCAAAAAATAGCGTCAGCTTCCGGCGACGACACAGACGTGATCGGCTGGTACGCAGAGCCGCCGCAAGCGGCGGTGAATCTTTTCCATTTGCGAGGCGGCCGAGTCGTGGATCGGAGAGATTTCTACTGGGAGAATCTCGACGAATTCGATCCGCTGGAGTTTTTGCCCTCGCTTCTGAAGCAGCTTTATCTTGATTCGGCGTATTTCCCGCGTTTCATCCACACTCCCATTGATTTTGAAGAGCGGGAACTGCTCGAGGAAGTCTTGACGGAAGCGGCCGGGCATCGCGTCGAAATCATGAATCCGCAGCGCGGACAGAAGCACGCGTTTCTCGAACTCGTCGAGAAGAACGCCAGCCATTCGTTTACGCAGCGATTCCGCGTGCTGAAGCCGACATCGAAGGCGATCGCCGAAGCATTGGAATCCGCTCTCTTGTTGCCTGAAGCGCCGAAACGGATCGAGTGCTTCGACATCTCTCACACCCAGGGCTCGGACACGGTGGCTTCAATGGTCGTGTGGGAAGACGGGCACATGAAGAAATCCGATTACCGCAAATTCATCATTCGCGGCGCCGAAATGCCGGAAGGTCCGGACAAATCGGCCGGGCTGCTGCGCGACGATTTTGCGAGCATGCGCGAAGCAGTCGAGCGGCGCTACCGGCGCTTGCAGGAGGAAGGGAAGGCGTTGCCAAGCCTGATTCTGATTGACGGAGGCATCGGGCAGCTCCACGCGGCGGCGCAGGCGCTCGAGAAGCTGGAAATCATCAATCAGCCTGTCGCAAGCATTGCGAAGAAAGAGGAGATTCTATACGTGCTGGGGCGCGAGGATGAGCCAATCGTTCTTGAGCGGCATTCGCCCGTATTGCACCTCATCCAGCAGATTCGCGACGAGACGCATCGGTTCGCCGTGACATTTCATCGCCAGAGGCGCTCGAAACGCCGCCTGCGAACATCCCTTACTGAAATCCCAGGCGTAGGTGAGCGCACGGCGCAGAAGCTGCTTCGGCGCTTCGGCAGCGTGGCGCGACTGCGTCAATTGAGCATCGAGGAACTTGGCTGGGTGCTGCCGAGGGCGCAGGCGCAACGCGTTTTCGAGTCATTGCGCCAGAACAGTTCGCACACGAGGGAGACCGGCGCACAACAGACGGTGTGAGCTCCATCGCCTGAAGAGGCCTTGGCTGATTCGATTGCGCGGAGGGACGGCGCAGCTTAGAATGCACTGCATGATCGGGATTCCAGAGCGCTCCGAAGCGGCCCCGTACTACTTCACATACATCGATCGTGTCGCTAATCCCGACATTTTGGGCGAGCTACAGACACAACTGGATAGCAGCACGCATTTTCTGCGCGGAATCTCGGAGGAGAAGTCGCGCCACCGCTATGCTCCGGACAAATGGAGCATCCGGGAAGTTTTGAACCACATCAACGACGCGGAGCGGACGTTTGCGTTTCGCGCCCTGTGGTTCGCGCGCGGTTTCGACGCGCCGCTGCCGAGCTTCGACCAGAATGTTTCCTCGAGCGCGGCCAAGGCCGGCGAGCATTCTTGGGCAAGTCACATTGAGGATTTCAGAGCGGTGCGGCTGGCGACCCTTACCCTGTTCCGCACTATGCCGGAAGAGGCATGGTCGCGGAAGGGCATTGCGAGCGGGAGTTCGTTTACGGTGAGGGCGCTTGCATACGTAATTGCGGGGCATCTCGCGCATCACCGGGCGATTATCGAGACGAAATATCTCTAGTCCGCTCGACCCACCGTGGCCAACCGCTAAGGATGCGAGCACTGCTCCAGTTGGTTACGGCTCTTTCGCTCCACTTTGCCTCCATGTTAAACTCGCTTCTCGTAGTCGTTTTCGCTTGGACTCCAGGTCTTTTAGGTTGAACTGCAAAGCATGCGAGCCCTATTCGCTTGCCAGGCAGGAAGCACAACCCCTCTATTTTCTGACGACTGGGAGGTCGTACAATCGGTAGTACATCAGACTCTGGATCTGATTATCCTGGTTCGAGTCCAGGCCTCCCAGCCAACTCCTTCTAAATTTCTGCAAGCCGGCCGCACGGCGTAAAATGTCCCGCGAAAGTTAATTCCGGACGAATCGGCGGGAACCGTGCCCTTAAAACCTGCAGCGATTGGCATCCGAGCACACTCGGGCTGGGCTGCCGCGGTCGCCGTCGCAGGAACCTTGACCGCGCCGCAGATTCTTTCCCGCGAACGCATCGTTGTGATCGATGCCGGGGGCCCGAGAGCAAACCAGCCCTTTCACTACGCGAAGGATTTGCCCCTGGCAAAGGCCGAGCTTCACTTGGCGCAGTGCGCGAAAACAGCGCGCCGGCTCGCTGCGGCGGGGCTCGAAAATATGGCGGAGACCGTTCGCAACGCGGGCCACACCATTATCGGCTGCGGCATTCTCACGGCTTCGGGACGTTCTCTGCCGGCGCTACCTGAAATTCTCGCCTCCCATCCGCTGATCCACACCGCTGAAGGGGAGTTTTTCCGCAACGCTTTCGCGGACGCGTGTGACCATCTGGGATTGCTTGTATCTCGAATTCGCGAGCGCGACTTGCTCGATCGTGCCGTGAAGGATTTCCGGTTTAACGCGCGGAGGCTTAGCTCCCACCTGACGAACATTGGCCGCGACTTGGGGCCTCCGTGGACCCAAGATCAAAAGAGCGCTGCGCTCATCGCCTGGTTGCTCCTCGGTTCGGTGGGCAACCCGGATCAGTGACTGATATTGCTTGACTCCGCCACGCCACCCCTCGTGGCGGCCCGGTAAACGAAGCCGAGCCGCCCATCATCGAAGAACTTGCGCTCTCAGGGACGTCGGAAGCACAACCTAGCCGCGGAACATGCTGAGCGGGTTGTAGGACGCTGGGCCCTTACCGGACCGGCGCCACAGGATGATTGAGCCACGGGGCCCAGGAGATGCCGGAACCTTCAACGCTGGAACAGCCTGGCCCGCCGGGGCCTGCCGGGCAGCCCCACCAGTTATCCGTGGCATCAACCGTGCCATTGGCGAGATTGTCTATGCCGACGTCTTTGCGGAGCAGGTTGTTCAGATGAACGTTCGCATGACCCGGCGCGGCCATAACCACGTCGTCATCCTCGTCGGTGATCACGTTCCCTGAGACGAGCGTTCCAGTGATCCGGGAGCCGCCCTGGCCACTGCTGATGTTAATTCCGGTTGTACCCGGCGTCGCCGTGTCGAAAAGGTCCGCGCCGTTCCCGGATATGCGGTTGCCGATGATCGTGTTGTTGTTGAGGTCGTCGGCGGGCAGCCCGAACGCCGGTCCAACATGACTGTGAAATGCAACGCCGGGAAGCCCGTTGTCTGTGAGTTCATTGCCGACGACGACGTTCCCGGAAACCAGCCCTACGCCGCTTCCGTCGCTGAAAATGCCGACACCCGCGCCGGCGCCGGGCACTTGATACCCGTTGTGAGTCGACTTGTTGCCCGAGATCGTGTTGCGAACGATGCCCAGGTGCGGCGCGCTGGAACCGGGAGCGGGGGCATGGGAAGCCAGCACGATTCCGCAATCGAAGGGATTGTTTGCAGCGATGTTGCCGGTCACGAGGTTGTCGAATGTTCTACCGGTATCATCGCTGAGGAGGATTCCGCCTGCATTGTTCTCGACATCGTTGTTTGCTACGACGGAATGGCTTACTCCGCTCAGATGGATTCCCTCACCGCAGTCGAACGCTTCACCAGTTTCGAAAGCCGGCTGGCCGGGGCACTCGGGTATTGAGATGACCAGCGCCTTATCGTTGAACTGTATCTGATTGTCACGGATCGTGACGTCGGACGCATTGGTTACGAGGATTCCCTCGAAATTGCCGTTCTCCACGGTGAAGTCGGCGACGATCACTTTGTGGAGCCCCGGATTGTCCATGCCGTCAACGTGAACGGCGACCCCCTGGCCGGTGGCGTCGATGACTGACGCGCCCGCACCAGAGCCGATCAGGGAAATCGAGGAAGTGCCGATTACAATCGCTTCGTGGTACGTCCCTTTAGCGACTTGGATGATGTCGCCGGAGGAAGCATTGTTCACTGCGGTTTGAATGGACTTATAGCAGCCGCCCGATCCACCGGGATTTACGCAAAGTGTATTTGCGGCCACGGGACGAACGAAGAGGCCTAAAAAAAAGCAACATGCCACCGCCGGCCAAAAACGAAGATGAAATCGATTCATGAGGGTTTTCTCCTTCGAAGAATAGCAATCGTCGGGACGAGAACGTGTTTCCGGAAGGGATGCTACCCTCATTAAACGGAAGAATCAATTGACGAGCTTTTCTCAAAACCGAAGTGGCGCGCCTCGCAGGGGTGCCCAACTTCTCGCCCGCTGCTGCGGCGCCATCAGCCTGCTGATCGCCCTGAGCAGTTCGCGAACACCACGATGTCCCCCCGGTTCTTACGCACTTTAACGGTGATCAACTGAACCAATCACCGCCGAAAAATCGCGTTCGCCTCGCCCGGAGTTCACTGCATGCTGGAAGATTCGGAGCGCCGCCGCGCCCGTTTCCAGATCAAGGTCGCGACGGTTCGCTTCCGCCACGGCATAATTCAAATCCTTCGCCATCAGCCGAAGGAGGAAGTTTGGATCGGCGTTAGCCGCCATCGAGCGGGACGCGATTGTTTTGACCAGCGGACTTCCCGGGGCGCCGTTTGTCAGTACGGAGAGAGCTTTCTCGCGATCAACCCCGCCGGCATCGATCAGAGCGCTCGCTTCGGCAAGAGAGGCTGCCTGAACCCCGCAAAGAAAGTTGTTGATCAGCTTCAACAGCGCGCCCGCGCCGGTCGGTCCCAGGTGAATGATGCCGCGACTCATCACCTCGAGCGCGGGCCGGGCTGTGGTCAGCGCCTGAAGCGGTCCTCCAACCAGGAAGAGCAATTGGCCCGACTCTGCGTGTGGCTTCGTTCCAGTTACCGGCGCGTCCAGAAATTCGCACCCTCTTCCAGTCGCCGCAGCAGCAAGTTCGCCGACGTAGTTTAGTGACAGGGTGCTTGACTCGATAAGAACCGCCCCCGGCGCCACTCCGGCCAGCGCGCCATCTCTGCCGAACCACACCGCTCGCGACGCCGCATCATCCGCCACGATGCTGAGAACAATCTCACCCTGTGCAGCTGCTTCCCTGGGAGTGTCGCTGACGGACGCGCCGGCCTCCTCGAATCGCTTTGCCTTCTCGCGGCTACGGTTGTACACGCAAAGCGGAAATCCCGCAGACAGCACTCTCCCGGCCATCCCCGAGCCCATGGTGCCGAGTCCTAGAATCGCGACGCGCGGCTTTGTCATATCGAGTTCACCTCAAAGGAATCACTTCGACCAACTGAGGGGGCCCTGCCGCGATCCGCACGGGGTTGCGCAGCGCCCGGCCAAAACCATCAAATTGGATCTTCATGACGTCGCCTTCGGCGAGCCGAACTCCATCTCCAAAACTGAGATAGTCGGCTCCAAAGAAATGGACGTGAATGTCGCCCGGCCGGCGATGAATCGCGAATTTGAAATGATGATGCTCGATATTAGCTACGCTATGACACATCTCGGACTCGCCGGTGCGAAGCGATTTCGACCACAAAACGCCGCCGCAGCGTTCGATGGCGACGTCCACGCGCACGGAGTCGAACTTCGGGTCCAGGATCAGTTCAGGGCCCAATGCCGGGGTGCGCAGCTTTGAACTCGCGAGGTTCAGGTAGTTGGTTCGCTCGAATTGATGATCGGAGAACTCATTCCCACCGGCCATTCCGATCCGGCGCGGACGGCCGTCGGAATCAATCGTATAAACGCCCGCAATCTCTGCCTCCTCGCCGCCGTCCAGAGCAAACGCCGGGATCTCGAGCGGTTCGCCGTGCCCGCGAAGCGCCGTCCCATTACCCTTATAGAACCACTCCGGGGCCGCCCCGATTGTGCCCGCCGGAGGGCGTCCGCCTTCCACGCCCAGCCGGAACATCTTCATGCTGTCGGTCAGTTCTTGCGCCGGATTCTCGTGCATTGCCTGGCGGTCGCGGGCGCTGCCGAGGTGTGTCAGGCCAGTGCCGGAAATCAGGCATCGCGCAGGTTCTGAGGGATGATCGATCGGCGGAAGAATCTGCCAATCGGACCGCCCTTCATAAACGCACTGATAGTCGAGGCAGTCTTTTGTCGCGCGATCGCGCGCGATTCCGATCATGCCGCTGCTGGCCTCGATTGCGGATTGCGCTAGCTCGTACACAGAGCCGCAGTCAGCCAGCAATCGCAAATGCGGTTCTTCGACAAGCGCAACACGGCGGACATTCCGGTTACTGAGTTGAACGAGAGAGGTCATAGGAATCGCACCCGCTGGTCCCCGGGCGCCCGCTCCGGACTCACTCGATCACCTCGAAATTCCGGAGCAGGTCCTCTTTGATCGAAACACCCAGGCCGGGTACACCGTCATCGAGATCGATGAACCCTCCCTTCGCACGCGGTTCACCTTCGAAGATATACCAGAACAATTCGTTGCCAACCTCGACGTCCACGATCGGGAAGTATTCCGCGACCGGCGAATTCAGGCTGGCCATCACAAGGTGATAGTTGTGCATCTGGCCCGCATGAGGAACCACGGGGACCGAATGCGCTTCCGCGAGTGCCATTATCTTGCGCGCCTGCGATATTCCGCCCACGCGATTCGTATCGAACTGAATGTAATCGATAGCGCGCGCATCGAGGAGCTCTCGAAAGCCGTACAAAGTGAACTCGTGCTCGCCGCCCGCGATCGGAATCCGGCCTGCGGCTTTCAGTTCAGCATAGCCGCCAGTGTCGTCCGGAATCACAGGCTCCTCGAGCCATCGCAGATGAAATGGCTCGAGTAACGGCAGCATGCGTTTGGCGTAGTCGAGCGTCCATCCCATGTAGGCGTCGGCCATGACGTCGACCTCGTCGCCCACCGATTGGCGCACGGTCCGAACGAGTTCCAGATTGCGCTGCATACCCGCCGCGCCGTCCATCGGTCCCCAGCCGAAACGCAACTTCACCGCCTTGTATCCTTCGTCCTTATAGCGCTTCGCCTCCTCGGCGAGCGCTTCAAGCGGCCCGCTATATAGCCGGCTTGCGTAGACGGGAATACGCGCCTTGGTGCGCCCTCCAAGTAGCCGGAACACGGGCTGTCTCGTGGACTTGCCAAGGATATCCCACAAGGCGATGTCGACGGCGCTGATAGCGGCCATGGCGATGCCTTTTCGACCGAAGGCCATCGTCTTGCGATACATCAGTTGCCAGAGAAACTCCGTGTTCCAGGGATCGGCGCCGATCAAAAGAGGCTCCAGGTAAAGATCAATCACTTGTTTTGTGATCTGGGGCGCTAACGCCGCGTTTCCGATCCCGACAACGCCGTTGTCTGTGAAGACTTCTACGATCAGCCACCCATGAAACGTGAACGTACGCATGGACGCTTCGTTTTCCGGGCCCCGCAACAGGTCCATCGGATTTGTGCAGAAATGGGGTGGCAGCGGGGTGGTTTGGCCGCGCCATCGAACGACGCGCGTGCGAATCTCCGTGATTTTCATCGGGCTCCTTCCCCAGGGTTCAAAGCTCTAATGAACGGCCTCGCGAATCCCGCGTGCGACGGCGACCTGACGCACTGAGGGAACCATCAGCAGAATGACGCCGAAAGCTATTACGTGAAACGTTCCGGCCATCGTAAACACAACTCCGTAACCGAACCCATGATCGAGCAGGTACCCCGCCGCCTCGCCGAATGCGATCCCGCCCATCGCTCCGCCGAATCCGACGAGTCCGGCAACCGAACCGACCGCATTCTGCGGGAATAAATCCGTTGGAAGCACCATCACCAGCGTTGACCACGACTGCTGCCCGAAATACGCCAGGCTGAAAATCGCAAGCGCCCATGAAACAGCCACATGCGGCACAAGAAGCACCGACGGCATCACAACGGCGCTCAATCCCAGGGCCAGTTTTCTCGACGTATCTACGGAGAATTTCCGGCCGACCAGATAACTCGAAAACCAGCCTCCGGCGAGGCAGCCGATTCCTGCTGCTGCATAAGGAATCCAGGCAAAAGTACCCACCGCCTTGATGTCGAAGCCGCGGGCGTCGTAGAGATATTTGGGCAACCAGAAGAGATAAAAATACCACGCTGCGTCGCTGAGGAATTTCGCCAGCACGAGTCCCCAGGACTCGCGATAGCGCAGCAACGCCGCCCAACGCGGCGGCTGGCTCTCCTGCGTCGGGGAAGGCGAATCGGAGCGAAGCCTTCCGCGGCGCTCCGCTCCCACCGTCTGTCCGCTTTGGTCCGGGGGAAAATACACGCGCAGCCACCAGGCCGTCCAAAGCAGCCCGGCAGTCCCGGTGATGACGAAAATCCACCGCCAGCTGAGGTACATAAGAACAACAGCGATCAGCGGGGGCGCGGCCACCGCCCCGACCGCGGTACCTCCGTTTATGATTCCCATCGCGGTCGCACTGTCTCCCGCCGAGAACCATTCCGCCACCACGCGGGTCGCTGCTGGGAATCCGCCTCCTTCTCCCATGCCTAGCAGGAAGCGGCTCACCGCGAGCATGGCGAATGTTGCCGCGATGCTGTGGCTGGCACAGGCGAACGACCAAAATGCCATAATGATTGCGAAGCCGCGGCGGGTCCCCAGCGCGTCCGCCAGTTTTCCACCCCCCGCATACATGAAAGCGTACGCAAGCAGAAACGCCGACTGCAAAGCCGAGAATTGTTCGTTCGAGATGGGAATGTCTTTGCCGATCGCGTTGATGGCGACAGGCAGTGTCTGGCGGTCAAGGTAACTGATGGCGATAGCGACGCTAACCAGGATGGCGATGCGCCAGCGACGCACGTTTTCTGTAACCTCCTCAGTTGCGCGTCATCGTTCCGCGCGAGGTGTAAAGCCGTCCAGTCGATTGAAAAGAAAATGCTCCGCAAGCGGCCCTCGTACAATATTGATTGGGACGCTTGGCGGTTACTTCGCGTCGCCCTTGTCTGCCGTGGAAGGCCACCCTTTACTCGGCACAATCCCTTTGCCTTCCTCGATTGTGATGAGTTGGCCGGCGGGAATCCCCTTGAACGTTTCAACCGCCCCATTTGGCCAGCGCACTTCGATGTCCGCAACCTTCTCCGCGCCGAGTCCGAAGTGCAATCGCATATCATTCGCCGAGTAGAAGCTCGATTGACTGACCACCGCCTGCGCTTGGACCTTGCCGCCATACCGCGCTAGAACTCGCGCTCCGATCGCGCTCCGGTTGGACTTTGTTCCGATCAGTTTCACTTTCAACCACCGATTGGCTCCCCGAAGGTCGTTTCGCAGAAGCGATGGCGGCTCATTCAGATTGACGATAAGAATGTCCAGGTCTCCATCGTTGTCGAAATCCCCGAACGCGCATCCTCGGCTGGAATGTGGGTCCAGAATGGCGGCGCCCGCATTGGCGCCGAGTTCTTCGAACGTCCCATTGCCGAGATTCCGGAACACGAGCCGCGGGCATTTGTTCGGGTATTGCGGCAGGCTTCGCTCCAGACCCGGGTATACGCTGCCTGCAACAACAAAAATATCGGGATGCCCGTCGTTGTCGAGATCGACCATTCCGGTTCCCCAGCACGTGTAGCGCGTTTCGACCCCTAGCCGCGCGGCCAGAGTCACATCATCGAAATTGCCCTTGCCGTCGTTGCGGTAAAGAACGTTGGAATCGTCCGCGAAATGCGTCTTGTACAGGTCGAGATGACCGTCGAGATTGTAGTCGCCGACTCCGATGCCCATGCCCGCCTGTTCCATGCCGTCTTCGTTGAGCCCAACGCCACGCAGGATCCCTTCTTCACGGAACGTGCCGTCGTGGTTGTTCATGAAAAGCAGGCTGGGCGTAGAATCGCAGGCTACGTAGATGTCTGGCCAGCCGTCTTCGTCCAAGTCCGCGCAGACTGCCGTCATGCCGTAATTCTCGTGAGTCTTTGCTATTCCCGATTCCTTGCTTACGTCCGTAAACGTGCCGTCGCCATTATTCCGGTAAAAGTAGTGAGATGGGAATGGTAATCCTCGCGGGCCGCACTCCACGGGCAGGCCTTTCCAGTTGCAATTGATGTCGTGGCCGGGTTTTGGCACTCTCGCCAGGTCGAATCGCACATAGTTCGAAACGAATAGGTCGAGGTGTCCGTCCCGGTTGTAATCGATGAACGTGCAGCCCGCTCCCCAGCGCGCGGGACCGTCATACCAGAGCCCCGATTGCTTCGTTACATCCGTGAACGTCCCGTCTCCGTTGTTTCTGTAGAGCACGTTCTGGCCGTAGTACGTGCAAAAGAGGTCTTCAAAGCCGTCGTTGTTGTAATCTCCGACGCATACTGAACAGGCCCAGCCCACCCGCTGGAGGCCGGATCTCTCCGTCACGTCCGTGAATGTTCCATCTCGATTGTTGTGATAGAGGCGATTCGTTGTACCAGGCGGGGCGCCGCTCAGCCGAGTCCCTGTTAGCAGAAAAATGTCAATCCAGCCGTCATTGTCGTAGTCAACGAACGCGCAGCCGCATCCGGTGGCTTCGAGAATGTAGTCGTCGTGTGTCGGGGACCCATACACAACCGGCGCAACAAGTCCCGCCTGGCGCGCCATGTCCACGAAATGCGCGTCGAAGGGGCGTCCGGAAGGAGGAAGCTTCGCCTGGGCCTTAACGCGGCGCGACCCCATCCCCTGAGCAAAGGCGTCCCAGGCCAGGGCGCCAAACGGTAGCGACATCAGCAGCGCCCGGCGCGTAGTTTTCATGCTCTCTCCATCACGGGCTTCACGAAATGTCTCTCCGCCTGTGCAGTGCGCGAGACACTGGATTATCGCTCGGGTTCCTTGACACCGCAAAATCCGCAGGAGTATACCTGAATTCCTGTGAAAACGTTTCCTACCCAGTCGTGCGTAGTCTCTTCGTGTGCCACTTCACCGCCGACTTTGCGCGGTCAAGTTCTCCGCCTCTGCGCCAATCGCTTCGCTGTTGCTTTGTGCTGCTTTCTCGTCTTGATCGCTGTTACGCCCGCTGTCGCCCAGAGCCGCTCCCAGGCCGCAGCCTCAATCGCCGCCGCCCTCCGCTCGAGAGACTACCAACAGGCGCTACAACTTTCGCGCTCGGCATTGCAGGCGTTTCCAAACGACCCGCAGTTACTGGCCATGGAAGGGCTATCTCTGTCCGGCATGGGTAATAATCACGGCGCTTTGACGGCGTACGACGCGGCCTTGAAGCTGGTTCCCGATTATCTGCCCGCACTCGAAGGAGCCGCACAGATTGAGTACAACGCGGGCAGCGAGCGCGCCGCCGATCTCTTACAGCGCATTCTAAAGATTCGGCCTGACGATCCAACCAGTAATGCCATGTTGGGCGTTCTGGCGTACCGGCATCATGATTGTGGATCGGCCATCCGGCACTTTCAATTGGGTGTGGAGGTCTTGTCGTCTCAGCCGGCTGCGCTCGAGGAGTACGGTTTCTGTCTCGTTCGGACGGATCATGCGGCCGACGCGGTGAAGGTATACGCGACCCTGGTTGCGCTTTCTCCGCAGAATCCTCGTGCAACGATTCATCTTGCTGCGGCTCAATTTATTGCAGGCCAGTCCCAACAGGCTTTGGCCACGCTGGAGCCTCTCTTGAGCCAGCCCGGCGCGGACGCCGAAGCTTTCGATATCGCGTCGAATGCGGCCGAAGAAATTGGCAACACTCCTCGCGCGGTCCGTCTTCTTCGAGAGGCGCTGATTCGGAATCCCCAAAATGTGAACTATTATCTGGATTTCGCCACGCTCGCGTTCGATCACTCGTCTTACGACGTAGGCATCGACATGCTCAACGTTGGGTTGCGCCACTTGCCCAAGTCCGCTCCGCTCTACTTGGCGCGCGGAATTCTTCATGTCCAGCTGGGTCAATACGACCAGGGAGAGTCCGATTTCGAGGCCGCAGAGCGCTTGGACCCCCGGCAAGTGTTCAGTTCGGAATCGGAGAGTCTTGCACAGCTGCAACAGAATCCCGCCGGCGATGCCCTTTCCACCGTTCGTTCCCGCCTCAAGCAACACCCCAACGACCCTGTGCTGCTTTATTTGCTGGCCAAGACGCTGGCTCAAAACGGCGCCCAGCCGGGAAGTCCTGAGTTTCGCGAGGCGCTGCGATCAGCGGAACGCGCGATTCAGCTCAACCCGTCCCTCCTTCTCGGGCGCGACCTGCTCGGCAAACTGTATTTCGATAACGGCCAATTCGCGAAATCGATCGAACAGTGCCGCCTTGCGCTGCGCGCCGACCCCACCGATCAGGAAGCGATCTACCGTCTGACGCAGGCGCTTCGAAAAAGTGGGCAACGGACCGAAATTCCCCAGCTATTGAAGCGCCTTGCCGGTCTGAGAGAAGAAGACCGGAAAAAAGAAGCGGACCGGAATCGCTATAAGCTGATCGAGTCGGTACCGGGCAAAGTCTCGCTGAATCAGTAGGCCGGCATGTTCCTTTGGCTAGCAAGCGACATAGCGCCGTTCGTGCCGACCTGGCGAGGCCTCTTCCCCGCACATCCGCCTCGCCCTCGACGGTCAGTTTCATAAGCGTTCACTTTTTTGTTGACAACGACGCGCTGTGTGCTGTAAACAATCACCCCATTGGTGGTAAACGTTTTCTTGAAGGTGCGTCGCGGCCCGGTGCTCCGTCGGCGTTTGCGTAAGCCTTTCCTTCTGTTCCCAAACGTCCGGTCCCCGGCCAAGAGGGGGAGGGGAGATGTCGGAATGGGTGCGTCGCCTTTTTGGGGTTCTGGTCCTATCGCTTTTCGCCGCCGCGTGTTCGTACGCTCAATTTAGCGGAAACATAGAAGGCATCATCTTGGACCCTTCCGGCGCTGCCGTGGCTGGCGCTTCCGCGCAGGTGCGCAATTTGGACACGGGCGTCGTACACTCGATGACCTCGAGTCCCTCCGGCAATTACAGCTTCAGTAATCTGCCTCCAGGTAGCTATCTCCTTAGTGTTTCGGCCAAGGGCTTCCGCACGACCGAAGTGCGGGTGACGTTGAGCACCGCCCAGCTTCAGGGCGTCAACGTAACCCTTCCGGTTGCGTCGGTTACCGAGAGCACCACGGTTGTTTACGAAGCGCCGCGCGTCGATACTTCAGACAGCCGGATTCAGACCACGCTGGACAGCCAAACGACGCGCGATTTGCCCACCATCAATCGTAATTTGTGGGACGTTCTCGCCGTTCAGCCGGGAGTCGTGGGCGTCGGAACGCGCGGCGCGGGTGAATCGCCTGGCGGATTGCCCGACAACTTCGGCACGCAAACGCCGCAGATTAGCGCAAATGGCCGCAGTTACACGGGCAATGTCGTGTTCGTGGACGGCCTGAACGTCACAAGCCCCATTCAAAACGGCAATATCATTCTTGCTCCAATTCCTGATGCGATTCAGGAATCGTCTCTTCAAACGAATTCATTCGACGCGGAAAACAACCTGGGCAGTTCGATCCTGATCCAGATCACTACGAAGTCGGGGACCAATAACTTTCATGGATCCGGAGACCTCTTCTTCACGAACCAGGATCTCCAGGCCGTGCCGGATTTTCAGAGCGCCATTGCGCCGTTCTCCCGCAAGGATCTTGTCGGAACGCTCGGCGGCCCCATCAAGAGAGACAAGGCCTTCTTTTTTGCCGACGTCGAAAAACTGTGGGCGAAAAACCCGGAACAACAGGGACTCGCGACTTGGGACGATCCGGCCTTCGATAGCTGGGCCAGCACGAACTTCCCGTCGAACGTAGGCACGCAGGCTTTTCAGAAATACCCGGCCACGTTTCTTCATGCCGTCGGCAGCCCCGAGACGGCGGATCAGTATCTCCTCGGCGCTCCCTGTCCGTCCGGCCAGACCACATTCACATACACGGCCCAAAATGGGGCTTCGTCATCTGTCCCCGTCCCTTGCAATTTGGCGATTCTCGACAGCGGCTCGTTCGTGTTTAGTCCCTATTACAACGCGCTGCAGTACAACTTCCGCTTCGACTATTACCTCACCAACAACGACCGCTTCTATCTAAGCTATTACAACGACTCGTTCGACCAGGAGCAACCGTCTCCCCGGGTGGGCCTCGAGGCCGTAAATATCATGCGGAATCGCTACGGCCAGGTGGACTACACACACATATTCAATCCAAGTCTGTTGCTCGAAGGCGCTTTCGGCTTCGCCAGTGTCGGCGGCGCGAATGGACAGCCTGTTTCCGGCCAGGATCTTTCAGTTCCGTCGGTCGGTGTGAACGATGGCAGCCAGGGCTTTGGCATCGGCGGTGGCTGGGGACCGGGGGAGTATCGAGGGCCGAACTATAACTGGAGAGTTGTGCTGAACTGGGTCCACGGCGCACACACATTCAAATTCGGCTACGAAGGCGACCATGCGATCGAGCACGGCGACTTTTCGCCGGTGAATGTGCGGCCCACCTTCGCCTTCAACAACCTCATGGACGTCGTGCTCGACAACCCGGCCAACGAAGGAGTAGGAGCGTACAACCCGCTGACCGGCGATGCCGGTTTCGTCGTCTTCGGCGGCCAGACCAATCCCTTCGGCTTTTTCGCCCAGGATACCTGGAAGGCAAAGCCCAATCTGACGCTGACGCTCGCCCTGCGCTGGGACGACTTCACGAATCACAGTCCGTGGGCCGACGTCGGCTGCGCCGCTCCCGTCAATTCCTGCTTCCGCTTTAGTGACATCATCCTGGGATCCGGCTCCACCATCGAACAGCGCATCGCGGGCGCGTCAGTCCAACAACAGAAAGCCGGCCTTTTCAGCGGCGCGCAGACCAATTACTGGAGTCCCCGAATCGGCGTCGCTTGGGATCCCACCGGTCAGGCCAAATGGGTGATCCGCGGCGGCGTCGGCATCTATCGCGATTGGGTCGTGCTTGGCCAAAGCGTCGATCAGATGCGCAACAATCCCCCAAGTGTTCTCAGCGAAACCTTCGTCACGAACGGTTTCCCCGGCGCCACGGCCGTCCAGCCCAACTTTGCCTTCGCGGCGAATCCCACGTATCCATTCAATTTCCCGTTGCCTTCCGTTCCGGCTCTGACCCTTAACTCTCGCGGCGGGTACGATTCGAATGGCGTTCCTTTGCCGACGGGAGTCGATTCCCTGGCACCGGACCTGGTGCCGCCCCTTTCTGTCAATTATGTCCTGGGAGTCGAGCACCAACTGCCCTGGCAGCTTGTGATGTCCGCCAGTTACTCGGGCTCCCACTCCTATAACGGATTGACCGGAAGCGACTGGAATCGCTGTCCCGGTTGTACCTCGGCGAACCGCCCGAACCCATACTTCGGCGGAATGAATTACGTGACCAACTCGAACGCCAGCACCTACAACTCTATGATTCTCGCTGTTCGAAAAAACGCCGGGCGTCGCGGAAACTTCCAGGCGTCTTACACCCTCTCGCATGCCCAGGATTACCCCGAAGCTGGCACTCGATTCGACCAGGATGGCGGTCTTGGTATTCCGGATCCGGCCGCTTACTTCAACTACTGGGGAGACGCCAACTGGGATGTCCGCCAGCGCTTTTCCTTTTCCGGCCTGTACAACATACCTGGCATGAGGGAAGGCGTCGGACGTGTTCTCACCAACGGGTGGGAAATCAGCAGCCTGGCCGCCGTCCAGACCGGAACCCCGTTCTGGGTGGTTTGCGAGGGCGCCTCTTGCGACTACAACGGTGACGGCGCGTTCTACGATGTCCCGAATGCTCCGAGCGGCAACTTCAGCGGGTCTCACAGTCGAGACGCATATAGGGCGGGAATATTTGCCGCAAGCGATTTCGGCGTCCCCGCTGCTGGTTCGGAGGGGAACCTGGGTCGCAACGGTTACCGGAACCCCGGCTACTTCCAGGTCGATGCGAGCGTAATCAAGAACACGCACGTCCCCTGGCTTGGCGATGCCGGGAATTTCCAGTTGCGCTTTGAGTTCTTGAATCTGTTCAATGTCGCCAATCTGGGCGCTGTCAACAATGCCATGTCCGGCACCGCTTCCGGGCAGAACGTGGCGAGTCCTCTTTTCGGGAAGGTCACCACGGCGCTGCAGGCGCGCCAAATCGAGTTGGCGGCGCGGATTGCCTTCTAAGCCCGCTACAGCGGCAACGGCGGGCCGCCCCCGGCGTTGCCTACGTACCTGCGGGAGGAGTCCGGTAGCGTGGATTACCGGCAGAGTGGCTAGGATTTTCGAAATGCGATTTCACGGCTTACGCCGCGAAGGCGGCAGAGAAGTTGGCTTTGAACTAGGGAAAATGGCATTCCGGCGTTATAGATTGCGACTAACTTCTACGGAACGTGCCCGGAAGGAACCGTCGTGCGACTTGCGGGTTGGGGTGCGAGAATGCCCAGCGGGTCTGCACTTGGTCCTTCGAAAAATCCACACCTGACCTCTTCGCAGCACGCGCCCGCCCTTTGGGTCGGACGCGCCGCTGAACGAGAGCGTTGTCCGCAAGTTGGGGGGAGCGCTTATGTCATCAAGGAAAGTCGTTGCCGTGGCCCGGATTGTGGGTCTCTTTCTCCTCGCGTGCTTCTTAGTCGCCACCTGCCGTGCGCAGTTCACCAGCAGCATCCAGGGAATCGTCCAGGATCCCTCCGGTGCCGGAGTCCCGAAGGCCAAAATACAACTGGTCAATGTGGCTACAAACGTCTCACAGACGACTGCCACCGACGACGCCGGCAACTATCGCTTTGTGAGCCTCGCTCCCGGGAACTATACGATTACGGTGGAAGTTTCCGGTTTCAGGAAATCGGAAGTCACGGTCACCTTGCTCACCGAGCAAAACTTGAACGTGCCCATCGCGCTGAAGGTCGGCACCTTGGCCGAGGCCGTTAGCGTCACGGCCGAAGTCCCCGTTTTGGACACAGCCGATAGCCGAAATCAACTGACGCTCGAAAATAACACCGTCGCGCAACTGCCGATCCCGGGCCGTAACTTAGTCACGCTTACCACCTACGCCCCCGGCGTTACGGGGCTGGGCACCACAGGCGGCGGCCAGCCGGGCGCGCCCGGCACTCCGGGTTCAGGCGTAGACAATTACTCGACAGAGACCCAAGTGGACGCCAGCGCCAACGGCCAGGGACAGATGTCGAATATGTACGTCATTGACGGTCTCGACGTCACCAGCGGAATCCGCCAGGGCGTTCTGAACCTAACGCCGAATCCGGAATCCATCCAGGAGACCAGCGTCCAGGTCAACACCTTTTCCAGCGAGTACAGTCGCGCCAGTGGCATAGAGGAAGTGCTGACCACGAGGTCCGGGACGGATCAATTCCACGGCTCGGTGGCGGACTGGTTCTATAACCAGAAAATGTTCGCGGCCACGCACTTCTCTCCCAAGTACCTGCCGTTCCACGGCAACAACATATCGGCTTCCGTCGGCGGCCCGATTATTCCGCATCACCAACTCTACGGGTTCTTTGCCGTCGAGCCCCTTCGTTCGGCGCTCGCTACGAGCGGGCCGGTCCAGTTTCCGGACCCCCAGTTTGTAACTTGGGCAAACACCAACTATCCGAACAATAACGGGCCGTTTGTCATGAAGACTTATGTTCCCAACAATGTCACCGGCGTGTCGGTCTTTTCCACCGGCTCCAGTATTCCGGGATGCGGCACTCCAGCCACAAACAATTTGCCCTGCAATCTCCCCGTCGCTGACAGCGGCGATTTCAGCGCCACCCAAATCCGCAACGGGACGCAGTATTTCGTGCGTGTCGACAAGTACTTCAAGAACGACCGGATTTACGGAAGCTTCTACCGAACCCTCCTCAATTATGGCGCCGCTTCGGATATCCCGGCCTTCTCGGCCCTCAACAACAACTGGCAACGGGCGTTTCAGGTGAACTGGACGCACACTTTCTCTCCCAACACCCTGAATGAGGCTATTTTCGCGGCGAACCGCGTCGAAGGTGTCCTGGGCAGTGGCGCCACGGGCACGCCTTCGCCTTACACGGTCCCCTTCATTGGCGTGACAGGAATCAGCCAGAGCTACGGCGTCGGTTTCGCTCAGGGCGATTTCATTCAGCATAACTATCACTGGCGGGACGTTTTGACCCATGTTCGCGGCGCCCACACCCTTAAGTTCGGCTACGAGGGCTGGTACGGGGACGACGTCGAGCCCTTCCAGGGGCCGTGGTCGCAGCCGACATTCAATTTCGACAACCTCCTTGCCCTGGCACAGGACAGTCCTCACAGCGAAGGCCATGTCATGTATGACCCCATCACCGGAAAGCCGGTATTGTGGTCGTGGGATGCGGCCTCGCGGACTTGGGGACTTTTTGCGGAAGATACCTGGAAGGCCCGCAGGAACCTTACCTTGACCCTGGGTTTGCGCTGGGATGACTTTGGGAACCCCTGGACAAAGGCGCCGACCACCGTATTTGGCAACTTCTATCTGGGGCCCGGCCAAACCTTCCAGGATCAGGTCGCCAACGGTTTTGCCAAGGCCACCCATAACGCCCTCAATCACACTCTGAATAACCTCTTGAGTCCTCGAGTCGGGTTTGCCTGGGACGTCACCGGCAGCGGCAACTGGCTTGTGCGCGGCGGGTTCGGCGTCTTTAACAACTGGCTGACCCAGGCTAACGTGCAGGAAGAGTTCAGGGGCAGTCCTCCGGGACCGATTACTCCTACTTTCACTGCCGGAACCGCGACCCCTCCGCTCTTTGTGTTGGGGTCAAGCGACAAGCCACCATTCGGCTTCACCTACCCCGCGTTGGCGGGATCGCCCTTGTGTCCCACGCTTGGTCCGAACGGCTGCCTGAATTCGCAGGGTGGGATTGTCGGCGGTAACTTCGGAATCGGTGCTATTAATCCGAACCTGAAGAGCCCCAAAGCGGATATCTGGTCGCTGGCAGTCGAGCGAAAAATCGGAACTAATTTCGCCGCCAGCGTCGGATACTCCGGATCGCACGGCTATCATTTGGTCGGGGCCGGCGACCAGGCGGGGATTGTCAGCTACGGCCAGGATATCAACGCTTTCGCGGACGATTTAATCATCAACAATAGCTTGGCGCCGACTCGCCTTAATCATAGCTTTGGCTCCATCGCCTATACCGACAACAACCGCCACAGCAACTACGAGAGCGTCTATTTCGAATTCAAGGGCCGTTTCTCGCGCAACGGTTCCTTCGACGCCTCGTACACCCGTTCCCAATCAAAGGACGATGCCGCGGTATATCCCGCCGAAGTGAACCCGGCGCAATATTACGGCCCCTCTCCCTGGGACGCTCCCAACCGCTTTTCTCTCACCCTGAACTATCAGCTCCCCGGCCTGAATGGCGGCCAGGGCGTTCTGGGCAGAGTCTCCAGCGGCTGGGGAATCAGCGGGACCAGCCTTTTCCAGAGCGGCTATCCCGCAATGGTTGCTACCAGCGCTCCGTTTATCGCGCTCTGCGCCGACGGTACTACCTCCTCCAACAACCCGACGGGGTGCCCGGCCGCTTCCAATAAAATTGTGGGCGATTTGGGCGGCGACTACAACGCCGACGGCGAAAGCGCCGGCAACGCCGCCAGCATAAATCTGGTAGGCGTTGACTATCCGGACGTCGCCAGCTATCACCAGGGAACCTCCAAGTCCGCCTTTCTCAACGGGGTATTCTCCCCCGGACAATTCACTCCGCCGGCCCTCGGTACCGAAGGCAACGAGAA
>DATEKA010000052.1:0-37807 GCA_035277685.1 Candidatus Acidiferrales bacterium | reverse complement strand
CTGACAGATGCGCTCGCCCGAAGCCTGGGCCCCTCAATCAGAACAGGGGCGTGCGTCGCGAAGCTGAGCCGAGGGAATACAAATGGTGCTAGTTTCGACGCTTCGATCATTGAAGACGGGAAAAGCGAGACGATCTCCGCGGCGGCGCTGGTATTGGCAACGCCGGCCTATGCGTCCGGCCAACTCGTCCAGGCGTTTGCTCCACAGCTAGCACCGCTGTTGTCGGGGATTCCCTATGCCCCTGTCGCCGTAACGGCTGCGGGATACTACGAAAAGCAGTTCGCGCGCCTTCCTGAGGGGTTCGGTTTTCTCGTTCCACGCAAGGAAAAGATGCGCACTCTGGGAACGGTCTGGAATTCTTCTTTGTTTCCCGGCCGGGCGCCCGAAGGCCGTGCGCTGATGACGAGCTTTCTCGGAGGCGCGACTGATCCCGAGTTGGTGCAACAGCCCGAAGACGAAATCGCAATGATCGCCGGCGCCGAAAACCGCCGCATCCTGCAAATCAGCGGACCGCCCATTGTGTCCGTAACGTGGAAGCACGCTAAGGCGCTGCCGCAGTACAACCTGGGACACGGCCACATTGTCGAAGGAATTCGTGAAGCTCAGGGCGCGACACCCGGGGCGTTCTTTGCCGGAAACTACCTCGAAGGCCCTGCAATCGGGAAATGTGTCGAGCAGGCGTCTCGAACCGCCGAAGCAGTCCGTGACTTCATTAGAGAGAACGACTAGGGTCTAATCCCTATTGCGCCGCTCCGCTCGCCACGTGGTACGGCATGGTGGCTTCCGAGCCCGGACCCGGTTCGGGTGCGGACTTCGGCATCTTGTCTACGCGGAATCGGGGCACCATCTGGTCAGCCATGGCGACCGCGTACACTGCCGACGCGATCTCCACGGCCCCTTCGCGAACATCCTCTTCGTAGATTCGCTCGTAGGTGTCGAGGTTCGTATGGTGAGTGAAGCTGCCGTAGTCGAACGGATCCTGCGCGAGGCCAATGCCCGGCAATCCCGCGTTGTTGAATGAAGTGCTATCTGTTCCACCAGTGCGGCGGCTGTCCGTCGCAATCGCGCCTGTGAAGCCCCAGTCCGCAAACGGCATCAGCGCCTCGCGAACCACATCAGCTGCTTCCGGCGGACCGAAAACCGCAGCTCCCCTGGGTTTGCCGGTACCCGAATCGATGTTGAAATACGCGTCGAGCTTGGCGTACTCGGGCTTCGGGTTTTCCGCGCTTCCGAAATGCTGCTTGACGTATGCGAGAGAACCGAGCAGCCCCTCTTCCTCGCCACTCCAGAGAGCAATCCGTATCGTTCGCCGCGGCTGCACCTTCGCAGTTGCCAACAGCCGCACCGCCTCCAGCATCATCGAGGCTCCAATGCCGTTGTCTGTCGCGCCAGTCGCGTCGTGCCAGGAATCGTAATGTCCGCCGAGCATCACGATCTCATCCTTCTTGTCCGACCCGGGAATTTCGCCGATCGCGTTATACACGGTCGTTCCTTCCGGATACTCTTTGTTCTTGATGTTGATGCACAGAGTGACCGAGGTTCCGTCGGCGATGACCCGCGAGATGCGTCCATAATCCTCGTTTCGCATAACGAGCGTTGGAACCGCTCGCGTCCAGTCGTACGTGCTGTTTTGCTGGGCGATGACGACGCCGTGTTCGCGGCCGGCGTCGTTCACTCGGACGCGGGCGCCGCTGTCCACCAGAAACTGGTCCACAACGCGATTCACCTCCGCGCGCGAAAGGCGCCCTTTCGGCGGTTCAGGAAACCTCGGGAAATTGAATGGCCGCGGATTCTTCGCCGCGAAGCGCGACTTCCACTCGTCATCCGGCCGGCGTAGGGGCGCTGGGTTGAAATCCTCTTTCACCTCCACGTGCTTTCCGACGAACACAATGGCCCCGCGCACTCGGTCGCGAATGGAGTTCAAATAGGTGTCCAGCTCTGCCTGTGTCGGCTGCTCCGGCTCTTTTGGCTCGGCTATGGGCGGCATCGGAGGTGGTGTGCCGCCGGGCGCGACGGCTGGAGGTGCCGACTGGCCGAAGAAGTTGAATCCTCTGAGCGGCGCCATGCCGGGAGGCTCGATGATGACAACCTTCGCCGTCACGATGCCTTCTGTGCTTGGAGTCCACGCCAGAGGTTCCACCACGAGCGGTCCATGGAAAGGCACAACGGCCTCCGCCGACAATTCCTCGTTCTCCCACCCTGGGACCGGTTTCGCGGCGCTTGGCGGCTGGAACGTCCAGGGCTCCAGATGAGTGTTCACCAGTCCCCACGATTCCATCGTCTTCACGGCCCAGTCGTCTGCCGCTTTCAGGTTCGGCGTACCGGTGAGCCGCGGCCCGTAGACGTCCGCAACCTCATGAATGATCCACATGATTTTCGAACTGTTCGTTTCCTCCGTGCGGATCTGCGTGTACACATCGGAAAGCGCCGGCGCCTGCGCGCCGAGCGGCAGCACCGCCGCCAGAAAAGAAAACGTCAAAACGGACAGTGCAAGAACGCGAAGCCGGATCATGTGTCCTCCTCGATTCGAGAAAAGGCGGCCTATTCTACTGATTTTCCTCTTCGCCGGAAGCACTCAGTCTCTCGTCTCCTTGTGGCGCATGGCGAGCCGCACACGCCGCCGTTCGCCCGCATCGTGAGAACGGCGGCGATCCTCGTCCGTTTCGAGGATCAGGGGAGGGATGGCGCGCGGTTGGCCGCTCAGGTCTATCGCCACAAAGGTCAGGTAGGCGCTGCTCGTGTGTTTGCGCTCGCCGGTAAGGATATTCTCCGAGAAAATCTTCACGCCCACTTCCATCGATGTGTGAAAGACGCGATTCACGCTGGATTTCAGCACGATGAATTCGCCCACGTGAATGGGAAACCGGAAATCCAGATAATCCACCGATGCCGTTACAACATGGCTGTTCGAATGCCGGTGGGCGGCAAGGGCGCCCGCAATGTCCATCAAGTGCATCACGCGGCCGCCGAGCATCGCGCCCAGAGGATTCGCATCATTCGGCAGAACCGCTTCCACCATTTCAGACCGCGACGCGCTCACCGGCTTTCCCGGCAGCCCGGATTCGGCGCCGGATCTTGTGGCGCTCACGGGACCGCTCTTCGGATTCTTCGGCATCTTTAGCGGCTTCTTCCCTTCTGTCCTAAGGCTTCTTATGCTCGCTGCTTGGCGCGCTCTCTCCGGGCCGCTATAATACGCGTTTTAAGACCATGCCCCAAACTCAGAAGTCGCGGCGAGAAATGCTCGAGCAATTTGTGATGCAGAAGCCCGCGGACGCCTTCGCGCGCTACGGCCTCGCTATGGAGTGTGCGAAGGAGGGCGATACTCACGCAGCGACCGGGCACTTCGAAAAGCTGCTGGAGAACGATCCCGATTACGTGGCGGGCTACTTCCAGTTCGCGCAGTTGCTCGCGCGTCTCGGACGTTTGGACGAGGCTCGAAGACTCCTTTCCGACGGCATCGTTGTTGCGCAAAGAACCGGCGATATGCACGCGCGCGACGAAATGCAGTCGGCGCTGAACTCTTTACGCTGAAGAAAGCGGCGGGCATAAGCTCCGCGAACCATGAGACCTGCGCGCATTCGTTGTTCCCTCTCGAAATGGTTCTCCTACCCGGAATGCCCGTGCCGCTCCATATTTTTGAACCTCGGTATAAGAGCATGATTGGACGGTGTATGAAGGAGCGGATTGAATTCGGAATCGTGCTGGCGCAGAACAAGTCGGCGCTCGCAGTCGGCTGCACCGCGGAGATCACGCGGAAAATCCGGGATTACTCCGACGGCCGCATGGACATTCTTACCGAAGGGCGGGCAATCTTCCGTGTCATTGATTTACTTGACGAGAAGGAATACTACGAAGCGGTGGTCGAATACCTCCCGGAAGATGCAACGCCTCAGGACACGCGTCTGGAGAAGGATCTGACGGATATCTTCCAGCAGTGCCATCTGCTGCTGTTTGGGCATCTATGGCCAGGAAGTGGGGCGCGTGATCCGGTCCCGCTGGCGTATCGACTGGCCGCGCGCCTGCCGCTCGCGCCGAAAGAACGTCAACGGCTTCTCGAAGATCGCAGCGAGTCCGGCCGACGCGACTTCCTGTTTCAGTATTCCAGCGATTTGCTTCCCAAGTTGGCGCGGAACGAGATCTCCCGCCAGAAGGCGGCTGGCAGCGGCCCCGGCGTTCACTAGCACTTCCGGCCAACGGCCGCGCCGCAATCCGCATCTTTGCCATTTATGTGATTTAGACAGTGAAATCGGCCAGGGGCGCATCAAATTAGGCGCGGCCAAGATGCTTCCACTATAATGAGCATTCGGCAATTCCTTTTCTGAGGGTGGGTGGAGGATGAGTTCGCATCCGCAGACGTTAGGTGAACTTCGGCGCAGTCAGTGGATGGAGGAGCGAATCGCGGAACGAACCGTGCGCCAGGAAATGCGCGAGAACCTGCTCTGCAAGATGGAGAAGGGCGAGCCGCTCTTCCCCGGCGTGCACGGCTACGACGACACCGTCATCCCTCAGATCATCAACGCGATTCTCTCCCGTCATCATTTCATCCTGCTCGGCCTGCGCGGACAGGCGAAATCGCGAATCCTGCGCACGCTTACCGATTTCATGGACCCCCAAATTCCAGTCCTAGCCGGATGCGAGATCAACGACAACCCCTACCGCCCCCTCTGCCGCGGGTGCCGCGAGCGTATTGCGTCGGATAGCGATGCCACTCCGATCGCGTGGCTCAGACGAGAGCAGCGCTATGTCGAGAAACTGGCGACTCCAGACGTGACCATCGCCGATATCATTGGCGACGTTGATCCGATTAAGGCCGCGCGTGGCGGGCGAAATCTTTCCGACGAGTTGACGATCCACTATGGCCTGCTCCCCCGCGCCAATCGCGGTATCTTCGCGATTAACGAACTCCCTGACCTCGCCGGCAAAATCCAGGTGGGCCTCTTCAACATCATGCAGGAAGGCGATATCCAGATTAAGGGCTACCCCGTGCGTATGGCGCTCGATCTCCTCCTGGTTTTTACAGCCAACCCGGAAGACTACACGGCGCGCGGCAAGATCATTACGCCGCTGAAGGACCGCATCGGTTCGGAGATTCGCACGCATTACCCGGCAACCATCTCCGAGGGAATGTCCATAACCGCGCAGGAGTCGTGGACCGAGCGGGGAACCACGCGCCGCGTCAACGTGCCGGATTACATACGTGAAATCGTCGAGGAAGTCGCATTTCAAGCCCGCGAGGACAAACGAGTCGATCGCCGGTCCGGCGTGAGCCAGCGCCTCCCGATTAGCGCTCTCGAAAGCGTGCTGAGCAGCGCCGAGCAGCGCGGCGTCCACACCCGTGAATCGGCCGTGGTTGCTCGCGTCGCCGACGTTTATGCGGCCATCCCGGCCATGACCGGCAAGTTCGAGCTCGAGTACGAAGGCGAGTTGAAAGGCGCGGAAAACATTGCGCGTGAGCTTATTCGCAGCGCCGTCGGAAAAACCTTCAACCAGCATTTCGTTAACGCGAATTTCCAACAAGCGGTGCAATGGTTCGAGCTGGGCGGCGAGCTGAAGGTTCCGACGAGCGCTTCGAGTAGCGAAGTTCTGACGCAGCTCAGGAAGATCAATGGCCTATTCGCCCATCTAGAAACGCTGGGCGTGAAGTCCAAAGACGACGCCGGTATTCAAGTGAGCGCCGCTGAATTTATTCTCGAAGGACTCTGGGCGCACAAGAGAATCAGCCGCAGCGAGGAGCGCGGTTACTTCGCCGAGATACGCAAGCCATCCGAACCTCGCGATCCTTCGAGCGGCGGCCGTTTGCCGCGACGCCAGTTTAATTAGGCTCGCCGCATTGTCATTGCGAGCCGCTCCGCGGCTGGTTCTGCCGCGGAGCGGGGGGATCAACTGTTTCTGAGGTTCGAGATTTTAACGGGACGGCTTCCAGAGCACGCATGAAATACATCCGGTACTCGAAATATTCACCCGAAGCAGCCGACGACGTGGATTTGCAGGAGCTGATGAACCGTCTCTCCGATTTCTTCCTCCAGAGCGGCTTCGAAAATCAGTACGGCGTCTACGAGATGGATATGAACCGCTCGCGCGACGACTACCTCGACGCCTTGCGTGATGCCATTTTGCGTGCGCTCGAAGAGAGTGACCTTGTTCCTCCGGACATGTTGGAGCGCCTGCTCCAGAACCCGGACATTTCTCAGAACGACGAATTGCGCGAGATGATCGACCGCTTGATCCAGCGCATGGAGCAAGAGGGCTTTATCAATCGCGAGGATCAGGCGCACGTAACACCACCGCCTTCGCAAATGCCCGGCGGGCAGATCGGCAAGGCACAGCCACCCATGGAAGCGCGCTTTGAAATTACGGACAAAACGCTCGACTTTCTCGGCTTCAAGACGCTGAAGGATTTGCTCGCCTCTCTCGGCAAGAGCAGCTTCGGACGTCACGACACGCGCGATCTCGCCACGGGCGTCGAATCCGGCGGAATTTCGAAACCTTACGAATTCGGGGACACGCTAAACATGGACATCAGCGGCACTCTCTTCAACGCTGTCCGCCGCAAGGGCGCCGCCATTCCCATTGAGCTCGATTATCCCGACCTGATGGTCCACCAGTGCGAATATCAAAGCTCCTGCGCCACGGTCTTGATGCTCGACTGCAGTCACAGCATGATTCTCTATGGCGAAGACCGCTTCACACCCGCAAAACGTGTCGCGCTCGCGCTCTCACACTTGATTCGCACACAGTATCCCGGCGATTCGCTGCACTGCGTCTTGTTTCACGACAGCGCAGAGGAAATCCCGCTCACCCAGCTTGCGCGCGTCCAGGTCGGACCCTATTACACCAATACGCGTGAAGGCCTGCGCATGGCGCAACGCATCCTGTCGCGCCAGAAGAAAGACATGCGCCAGATCGTGATGATCACCGACGGCAAGCCTTCCGCGCTCACTCTCGAGGATGGCCGTATCTATAAGAATGCCTACGGCCTCGATCCGCTCGTCGTCACTCAGACGCTCGAGGAGGTCGCCAAGTGTAAGCGCGCAGGAATTCTGATCAACACCTTCATGCTGGCGAGCGACTACAGCCTCGTCCACTTCGTGCAGAAGATCACGGAACTGTGCCGTGGCAAAGCGTATTTCACCACGCCGTACACTCTCGGCCAGTATCTCCTCATGGACTACCTGGGTAAGAAAACGCGCAGCATCCACTGATTCCCGTCCCCGCGAGAGAACGCGCTCAAGGCCGTGGTTTTCCAGGGCCGCTTTTCTTCTCCCACCCGGCGGGTTAAATCTTCCGCACCTGTATCCGCGGCGCCGTCGCCACATCTAATTTTCGTAGGGTAAACTGAATGAGCTTCAAAATCTTCGTTCAGCGACTACCCCGGAGGGAGACGAATGGCAGCTTTGGCAGCCGGGAGAATGGCTCCGGCTATCTCGTTGAAGGACACCCACGGCAAAATGGCCTCTCTCGCCGACGCTCTAAAAAACGGCCCGGTGCTTGTCGCCTTCTTCAAAGTAAGCTGCCCCACCTGCCAGTTCACCTTCCCGTTTCTTCAACGCATGTACGAACTGTACGGCGGCGCAAACGTCACGTTCTGGGGGGTTTCGCAGAACGGCGCGGAAGACACGAGCGAGTTCATGCTCGAATTCGGAACAAAGTTTCGTGTCCTGATCGACGATCGCGGTTATCCTGCGTCAAACGCTTACGGCCTCACGAACGTCCCCTCAATTTTCTGGATCGCGCAGGACGGCAAGATTGAGGCCGCCTCTGTGGGGTTCCAGCGTAGTGATCTCGAGAAGATCGCTGCCGACGCTGCGGGCGCGACGGGCAAGCCCTTTCAGACGCTGTTCCGCCCCGGGGAAGTGATTCCCGATTACAAACCCGGTTGAGGGTCCAAAAACTAGGCTCCGTGCGAGCCTGACGCTCACCAGAAACGCAGCCGTCTTTGTGGCGCAGGCGACTCCGCGGCCTTGTGACCGTGCTTCTGCCCGACCTGCGGAGTTACTCCAGACTCTCTTCGGTCAGCAACTTCTTGTGCTTCGGCGGTTTCAACCGCTTGTCGACGATTACCCGCTCCGGAGGAGGCAGCCCGATTCCCCGGCGCGCGCGCCGCTTCGCTTCTTTCGCCGCCCGCCAGCGCAGCTTCCTTTTAGGCTTCGGCTTTCGCGCCATTGGGCACTCCGCTTCAGAATGAAAAACTCACATGCAGATAAAACGTCCGCGGCGCCCCCGACGACGATCTGAACTGCGCGGCCAGACTGTTCGACTTGCCAAAATACGGCGACAGATTGTCGCAACTGCTAGGATCACTGCTGCACGTCGCGAGGTCCGGAACATTCAAAAGCCCGTTTGGCGTCGCGAGATTGATCCGGTTCGTGAGGTTCCGCGCGAATATGCTGAACGTGAGGTTATACCGGCGGTCGCTCGCTCCGCCCATCATCATTCCGCCACCGCCTCCTCCGAACGGCCCGCCCGGCCCGTGACCGTGATAGTGGTGCTCGCCCCCACCGCCTCCGCCGCTAGGCCCCTCCGACGGCTTTCCAAATCCGAACGTCTTGCTCAAATGCATATTTAGGCTGAACTGCGATGGCCCCGTAAAGTAGTTCACCGGCACAATCGTTTCACCGGGTCCCAGATCATTCACGTTCGTATCAAAGTTCCCGAGCCGCGTGCTGACTACCGCCAGAGGATTCAAGGGATTCGTCGCGAACGCCGGCCGCTGATTCAGCACCGTCGAACCGACAAAATCCTGGCTCAGCACAACGTTGTACGGACTCCCGGAACTCGCCACCAAAAACGGGCTGACGCGAAAACCGTACGGCAGCGAGAACGACCCCACTACGATTCCCCGATGCCGCACATCGAATTCCGCCCGCCCGTAATCTTGCAGAATATCGTGCGGATTCGACGGAAACGAATTCGCCCCTGCCGCATCGCTGTTCGCATAATTCAGCGTGTAGTACGTAACGAGCATGAATCTCGCGCCCGCACGCACATTTGCATTCACGATTAGCTGGTTCTGCCGGAAGATTCCGGCCGACTCGTACTGGAAAATATTCTCGGAGATCCCGTTCGGATACACCGGATTCGCCGGAAATGTGCCCGGGAACGGTGTGTTCACGTTGTTCGTCAGCAACTGGTGCGCCCCGCGCGAATTCATATATGTGACGGACATCTTCGTCGCCTTGTTGATCTGCCGCTCGACGCTGACCGCCGTCTGCATCGTTCGCGGCGCATGCAGACTTGGCGAGATGTTATAGATCGTGGGGATCTGGCCGGCGCTCGATAAATTGGTGACCGGAGCGTTCGGGTCGAAAAACGACGGCGAGTAGATCAGGTACGAGGTCTGCGCGATTCCGTTCAGGTGCTCGGCTTGCAGCAAATACTGGTCCTCGAAACGATCGTAGAAAATTCCCCACCCCGCACGGATTACCGTTTTCGGCGTGTTGCTCCCGTGAGCCAGACCCCACGCGATCGCCGCCCGCGGCGCCCAGTCCGCGCTATCCGGAATGTCCGTCTGCGTCTCGAAGCGCAAGCCGCCGCTCAGCGTGAGGTTCGGGCGCAGGCGCCAGTCGTCCTGCACGTAGAGGCCAGCGTCAAACAGCGACACCGATGCGCTTGGTAGGCCAGTCGTCACGATGTATTCATACGCTCCGCCGCCGTTTGCGTTTGCCGCCTGGCCCGCTGCTATATTATCCAGCGTCGTTTGATACGCCTGCGCCGACCGGAAAATGTACGTGCTGTTGAACTGCGACGTGGAACTGTCGTTCACCGACTCTTGCCGAAGACGCGCGCCGAACTTGAACATGTGCTTTCCGTGGACGATCGATGTGTAGTTCTGCACTTCGTACCGGTTCTCGACGTTGTTCCCGGACCCCTGGCTGTTGCCGCCCGCAATGAAAAATCCTTGAACATTGACTGTAGGCGCAGTGCTGCTCGGATTCTGGGCCGTGACGTCGTGCAGGAACTGAAAACGCGTTTCGTTCACAATATTCGCGCCGATGATGTGCGTTTCTCCTGCCTGAACGGTTTGCTCGGTCTCCAGTACGTTGTAAGCTTGGGTCGGAAGAGTGAACGCCCCGATTCCCTGGTTTTGCTCGTTGTTGCGCCAGTACTGGTAACGGAATGTCAGCGTGTCGTTTTTACCGGCCTGATAATCCACTCGTGGTCCGATGTTCAAGCGCGTGCGGTCGTTCGGAACGCCCTGCTGAAAGGTCGCTGGTGCGTAAGTGGGAGGCACAGCCGCGTCGATGATCGAAAGGTCGTTGATGCTTCGCCGCTGCACGTCGAAAAAAAACGACGCGTTCTTCGCAAGCGGACCCCCGATATTGGCGCCGACCATGTCTGAGTAGTACCCCGGCTGTTCCGCGTCTCCCAGAAATGGACTGCGCGTATTCAAACTCGCGTCGTTGCCCATGGCTTCTGCTTCACCGTGCCATTGATCCGTTCCCGGTTTCGTGAAAATCTCGATCCGGCCGTAGCCCAGTTTGTCGTACTCGGAAGAGAACGGATTCTGATTGATTCGGATCTCGCGGATTGACGACTTCGGCGGAAGCTGCCCCGCCGTGAACCCGTCAATGTACATTTGCCCGCCGTTCGGGCCCGCCGACGGCCCCGCCAGGGCCTGCAAGTCCTCCTGCAGTTCGTCCGGATCATCGGAAAGCGCGTCCAGATCCTTCCCGGAAATCACGATCGCGCCCGCATTGTTCTGCGGCGCGACGTCAAGCGTCGCGGCGTTACTCTCCACTGTTACTTTCTCTTGCTGCGTCTCGATCGGCAGAGTAATGTCCAGCTTCTGAATCTGACCCGCCGGCACCTTCACGGCGTCGTTCTCAAACAAAGCAAAGCCCTTCGCGAGGGCCTGCACCTTGTAACTTCCAGGCGCGAGGTTCTTTACTTCGTAGGAGCCATCATGCTTCGTCGTTGCCGTCAGTGTCTCGCCTTCCGGCGTCGTGACCAGCACCGTGGCGTCCACCAGAGCCGCGCCCGATGGGTCCTTCACTACGCCGCGAATCGCTCCTGTCGTTTGACTTTGCGCCGCGCACGTAAGGCTGAACGCCAGCACAATCAGCAACACTGCCGGAATGCGGCTCCGCTTCTTCAGCATGGGGGATTTCAATCTCTTCTCCTGGGGTGTGAAGCTCGCGAAGAGCCTCGAATCAAATCATTGTTGTGGTGTGCCGCCGCCGGTTTCATCGCCGCCGCTCGGCGCCCCGCCGAGGCTCCATGGCGATAGCGTCATTCCTCCGCCCGGCGCTTCCAGAATAGGCTCGACCCCGGCAAGCAGCGTGATCGCCGTTACCAAGCCCGAGTTCGAACCTTGCGTTGAGACGATCATCACAGCATCGCCCTTCTGCAAATCGGAAACCTGCGCGCGCGGCATTCGATTCAGAATCTGTTGAAAATCGGGCGCACCTCCGCCTCTCGTCCCGGGATGTCCGCCCATCAAACCGCTGCCCGATTCGTTCGCTGACCGGCCCGAAGTTCCGCCTTGGCCTCCGGGACGCGCGCCGCGATCCTCCCCTCGCAGCCGCATAGCGATGAACTGCGCCACCTGCTGCGGGAGTTTGCGGACATCCGAATCCGGAGTGATCTTTACGACCACCTCTTTCTTTGTGACCAGGTCCTTGACCGTGAGGGTTCCGGCGGCTGCGTTTGTGGATTCCACAGTGCCCGCGATATTGCGGAATGCGCCTGAAACGATCGCGTCCGCCTTGAATTCGGAGCCGTCCGCGCTGCGTTGCCCTCGCGCGCGGAGTTGGTCGCCAGGCTTGATCGCTTCGATCGAACTCGGCTTCGCGTCGTCGAATTTTACGGAATCCGGGGCATAGCGCCGAAAGGTCGTCGCCTTGCTTGTGTCGATCGCGATCGCCTTCTTGCCGCCCGGCGCCGCGCCTGTGATCATGATCGTCCTGCTTCCAGGATCAACGGCGCTTACGAGCCCGCCGACTCCTTTCCTCCATTCTTCTCGTTCCTGCTGCTGTTTCGCCTGCACGTCGCCATGCTTCATGGCGATCACCACTGCAGCTACAAGCGACTTCGAGTCGGCTCCGGCATTCCCGCGGACCAGAATGCGGTCTCCCGGCTGCAAATCTTCCAGGTGAATCGGCGCCGCGTCTTTCAGGCTAGTTTGCCCGGGCTCGACGCGCAGCATCCGCGCGCCGTTGGCAACTTGCACGATCATTTCTGTCCCCGCGTCCGTGGTTAGAGTAATCGTTTTCCCGGAGATCGCCTTGATCGTCCCCACTTGCCTCGCCGCCCCAGCAGACTGGCTCGCCGCCTGCCGCGGACACGCGCTAAATCCGTAAGCCGGCGCCCAGCCGCATAGAACGACACAAGCCGATATGACCAACAAAAGAGGTGAGCATCGACGCTTCAATGACACAACCACCCTTTAACCCGCAACCAAACAGCCGGCTCGTTCCGCCTTTGCTGGGCGTATCCGGCCTCGCTGTTTTAGACGTAGGGGATAACGGGGATCGTTTCGTCTAATTTTCATTTCATACCATTTCCGTGACGGCCGCCTTCCGGTTACTCTCAACGCCAGTGAGGGGCCAGAGGACCTCGGCTGGCACGTCGTTCCGAACCCAGTTGCACCGTAATTGCTGAACTGGGGATGGGGTCTGTCTCTGCTTCCCGCGCGATGAGATACGCCCACTCGGTTGGTCTTTCCCGCTTCCGGGGACTCAAAGCTGCCACGCAGTCACCCGTCCCTGACTTACCAGCACGAGCAAGAGCCCTTGTATCTAAATCCGATCCTCAGCAGCCTCTGAGAACTCTAAGGAAATCACCGGATTGTGAACACCTTAGCCCACGTCTAGCCTGAAGCCATGGAAGGAGTCAAACTCATGAAATTCAAAACAATCTACATGGGCGCTGTACTTGCTTCGGTGACTCTCCTTGCAGGATCAGTCCGGATCAACGATGAGTGTTCGGCCTCCTTTCGCCCCATCCCGAAGTTGCGGTAAAATTCCACCGTTCGTGCGGGGTGCTTTCATGAGACGGTTACCGGGGGCCCGGCGTTCCCGCCAGCACCGGCGGCAAGGTCCGATTGAGACCTGGCTTCTCGCAAAGATTGGCGCGCGTGTGGCGCCTGGCAGGGCCAACGTTCGTCTGCGAGACGGCCTGCCGCAAGGCTTTCTTGGCGAGCCGGCAACCGCGTCGCTCACGATTCACGACCGTCGAACGCTGCTGCGCTTGGTCCTCGACCCGGAGATCGAGTTTGGCGACGCCTACACTGACGGGCGCATCACAGTTGACGGCAACCTCCCAGAATTCGTTGAAGCTCTCTTCCGCTCGGCTACCCGGGAGACAGTCGCTTCGGCGTTTGCCTCCCGATGGCTCGGCCTCATCCAAAATAATTCGCTTCGGGGATCGCGCTCGCACATCCACCACCATTACGATCTCAGCAACGATTTCTATAAGCTCTGGCTCGACTCGCGTATGGTCTACACTTGCGCCTACTTCCCCGAGCGCTCGACTGGTCTCGAAGAGGCGCAGGTGGCCAAGATGGACCACGTTTGCCGCAAGCTCCAATTGCGAAGCGGCGAGAGTGTAGTCGAGGCGGGCTGCGGTTGGGGTGCCCTGGCTTTGCACATGGCTCGCGAATATGGCGTCCGTGTGCGCGCCTTCAACGTCTCCAAAGAACAACTCGCCTTTGCCCGTGAGCAGGCCCGCAACAAGAGGCTTGCTGACCAGGTCGAATTCGTCGAGGACGATTACAGAAACATTTCCGGCCGCTACGACGCTTTCGTCTCCGTCGGCATGCTCGAACATGTCGGGAAAAATCACTATGACGAACTCGCGCGCGTTATTGGCCGCTCGATTGGCAACTCCGGCCGCGGCCTGCTGCACTTTATCGGAAGGAACCGGCCTCAGCCGCTGAACGCGTGGATCCGCAAGCGTATCTTCCCCGGGGGTTATCCGCCGGCCTTGACGGAGGCGCTTGAATTTCTTGAGCCGCTCGATATGGCCGTGCTCGACGTCGAAAATCTCCGCCAGCACTATGCCTGGACGCTTGAGCACTGGCTTGCGCGTTTCGAGACGGCGTCCCGCCGCGTGGCGGAAATGTTTGACGAGTCTTTCGTCCGCCTCTGGCGGCTCTATCTGGCCGGTTCGCTCGCCGGTTTCCGGGCGGGATCTATGCAGTTGTTCCAGGTCTTGTTCGCCGGGACGGAGTGCGCCGCAATACCAACTACGCGCGATCATCTCTACAGTCGGAACACTCGCGCCGGTCAGGAGCGAAAGTGGATGCATGCGAGTGCCTGATCGTTGGCGGAGGACCCGCCGGATCGGCCTGCGCGTGGGCTCTCGAGCGCGCGGGCGTTGACACCATCATCCTGGACAAGAGCGCGTTTCCACGCGACAAGATCTGCGGCGGCTGGATCACTCCCCAAGTGGTTGCGGAACTCGAGGTTGGCTCCGATTATGCCGTGCACCGAACGCTTCAGCCCATCACTGGATTTCGCGTTGGTTGCATAGACGGCCACATCACCGAAACGCAGTACGGTGAAGCCGTCAGTTACGGAATCCGGCGGTTCGAATTCGACGAGTACCTCGTCCGGCGTTCGGGCGCTCGACTCCTCGAGCAACAACCTATTCGCTCTATCGAGAAAACCGATACCTTTTGGATCGTCAACGGAGCCATCAAGGCTCGAATGTTGATCGGCGCGGGGGGGCATTTCTGCCCGGTCGCGCGCCATCTGAATCCCACTTTGGGCGGCGAGGTGATCGTGGCGGCGCAGGAAGCCGAATTCGAGATGACGCCTCGTCAGCAGGACGCGTGCAGGGTCAACGGCGAAATCCCCGAGCTTTATTTTTGCCGCGACCTGCGCGGCTACGGCTGGTCTTTCCGTAAGGGCAATTTCCTGAACATCGGCCTGGGCCGCCTGGATTCGCACCGGCTGGCCGAGCATGTTGCCGACTTCGCGGACTATTTGCGTCGCGCGAATCGCATCGCCTTTGACTTGCCGCGCAAACCCCTCGGCCACGCATACCTCTTGTACGGCAAAACGCGGCGTGACTTCACAGGCGACGCACTCCTACTGATCGGTGATGCAGCCGGTCTCGCCTATTCGCAAAGCGGCGAAGGAATTCGCCCGGCGATCGAGTCTGGCTTGCTCGCGGCCAAAATCCTGATCGAAGCGAACGGCGATTACGGCCGCGCGACGCTAGATGCTTACCGCACCGCTCTTGCGAAACGCTTCGGCAACCGGCAGGACTGGTCCGCGCGGATCGGCGCTAAGCTCCCTCCCGCGCTAATGGGCTCGCTCGGACGCGCGCTTCTCGCCGTGCCGTGGTTTTCGCGACAGGTCGTCATCCAAAACTGGTTCTTGCACGCGAATGACCCGGCGCTCGAAGCGGCGCCAGCAGCCGTCGCCGTTTCTTGAGCACTTCGCGCGACGAAAGCCTGCGGGGGCGGCGAGGCATCAGCCCTGCCGTAAGCCGTCCGTCCGAGATGCGCTTTAGCCCTGAAGAACCGGGCAATTCGAGTTCCGCAAAATTTGGACGACCGGAGAACCGCACTGCAGCCTTCGCGCTCCGAATACGACGCTGTTGTGATCGGCTCGGGGCCGAACGGCCTAGCGGCCGCCATCACGCTCGCGCAAGCGCGCCGCTCGGTGCTCGTGATCGAGGGGAAAGAATCGATCGGAGGCGGCATGCGTACCGAAGAGCTGACTTTCCCCGGATTCTCACACGACGTTTGCTCGGCCGTGCATCCCATGGCCGTCACCTCGCCCTTCTTCCGCACCTTGCCACTTGAGCGGCACGGCCTCAGCTGGATTTATCCGCCTGTCTCGCTGGCGCATCCCCTCGACGACGGCTCCGCCGGCGTCCTTCTGCACTCGGTCGACGAAACGGCGGCGAACCTTGGATCGGACGCCGAATGCTACAAACGCATGTTTCGACGCCTGGTGGACGACTGGCCGCGCATCGAGGCGTTGCTGCTTGGCATAACGCGCCTGCCGAGGCATCCTCTTGCAGCCGGGTTGTTTGGCCTGCTCGGAATGCGCTCCGCCGCCGGGTTCGCAAGATTTCATTTCAGCGGCGAAAAGGCGAGAGCGCTCTTCGCCGGAATGGCCGCGCACTCGGTCTTGCCTCTCGAGCGCGTGCCAACCGCCGCTTTCGGCCTCGTCTTCGCCATCACCGGACATGTCGCCGGCTGGCCCATCCCACAAGGCGGAGCGCAAAACATCGCCAAGGCGCTCGCATCGTATCTGCGGTCGCTGGGAGGGGAAATCGTCACCGGACAAATGGTGCAGTCGGTGAACGATGTGCCCAAAGCGCGCGCCATCCTTTGCGACGTCACACCACGCCAGCTTCTTGCGATTGCCGGCCGGCGTTTGACCGAACCATACCGGCGGAAGCTCGAGCGCTATCGCTACGGACCCGGCGTGTGCAAACTCGACTGGGCGCTCGATGCGCCAATCCCCTGGACTGCCGAAGCCTGTCGCCGGGCAGGAACCCTTCACGTGTGCGGCACGCTCGATGAGATTGCCGCGTCGGAGCGAGCGCCGTGGAGCGGTGAGCACGCCGAGCGGCCGTTTGTCCTGCTCTCGCAACCAACGCTGTTCGATTCGAGCCGCGCCCCGGAGGGAAAGCACATCGCGTGGGCCTATTGTCATGTCCCTTCCGGCTCGCAGGTCGACATGACGGACCGGATCGAACGGCAAATCGAGCGATTCGCTCCCGGCTTCCGTCGTACGATTCTGAAGCGCCATGTGCTGCTGACCAGCGACCTGGAGGCGCGGAACCCGAATCTGATCGGCGGGGACGTTAACGCGGGCTCGGCGGAGCTCGATCAATTTTTTCTGCGGCCGACGCGGCGGCTCTGCCGCACCTCGTCCCGCGGACTCTATATCTGTTCTGCGTCAACGCCGCCCGGAGGAGGAGTCCACGGGATCTGCGGCTATCTGGCCGCGCGCGCCGCCTTGCGCGACCTGTTCTGACTTCGCCCTGGCACCTCCAAAATCAGAGTTCAGAAGTAAGAGAAGTTAGTATTCAAGAGGCGCAGGGCAGAACCCGAAATTCGGACGGTAGAGCCGCAGGGTCGAAAGCTTCGGACGGGATCAGAAGCCTTTTGGCGAGAGTTCTTTTGATGGCGTGGCTGCCTCGCCGTGTACGACGACTTCAACAATGGCTTTTTCCTCTGAATATACGAAATAGACGCCGGGGACCTTGCGAGCGAGCTCCGTCAGGTGTTCCAGGGCATCGGCAAGATTCACACAAGACTCTATGAAGACTGGAGAACCGTCGGGCAGCCTTTTGAAGATGTCAAACCTTTGGCGCATAGCCGCGCGACCCGCTCACGACCTTTTACGCAGGCGGGACTTAAGTGATATCCGCCCACTCATCGATTTCCTGATTCAGAGGGAAAAGAGAGGGCTCATCGAAAATCGAATATCCACATTCGAAGTCTTTCTGGCCCAGTTCGAGATGGTCGGTGCTTGGAATCAAGATCGGCTCGCTTAACCCGCAAGTGAAGATGTCCAATGTCGAGTTCATCTCAACCTCCTAAAACGCGTTTGCGTTGCAAATGGCCCGATGAGCAAAGGAGCATGTGGAGGGCCATGGAGGAAGGAGGACCTTTCCTCAGCGGATTCAGACGCTTACCTTGACCGTACCCGGAAAGACCCCGCGCAGCTACGGTCTTTCCGCTTGGTCAATTCTTACGGGAAGGGGAAAAAATGCGTGACCCTGATGGCCATCATCCGAGGGCTGAACCCGGGTGAAGGGCTCGAATCGCTACTGTAGCTTTGCGCATCAACTCTCAACCGTGCGAATTCCCCCAGAGGAGCTTACCGCGTATACGGACCTCGAGGTCATGCTATGGCGTCACCCTGTGGGGGCTGGAAGACGCCCCTGCACAGAGAGGTTTCCGAGTACCATTGTGCGGTATGGACCTCTGACCTAGACTGTAACCGCGCTGAGCTCGGAAACTCGAGGAGTCCGACGTTGCCCATGCAAAATGAGATTCAACGAAACTGGGCTCCTGTGAGCGCGCTCTTGCTTCTCTTTTCCCTCTTGTTGTTCTTCTTCTTCCTGTACGGACTGGCGGCCCAGATTCAAATCATCAACGTGGTGGATGACGGATTCCTGCAACTTCATTCGATGGGGCATGCTCTCTTCCGGGTTTTCGGCGTAACCGCTGGTGTTGCAGGCGGAACATTCCTGCAGTTATTTGTTCCTTTTGCGCTGGGCGCATTCTTTTTCCGGAAACGCCAGACTTTCGGCTTCGCAGTCTGCATCTTCTTCTTTTTCGAACAATTCCTACGCGTCGCGCGGTATATGGCCGATGCTCAGACGCAGCAACTGCCGTGGTTCTCGATTGGCCGCTACGAATCCTCGATTCACGACTGGCATTATTTGTTCAGTGAGCTTGGCGTGCTGTCCTACGCCAAGGGCATCGCAGGGACCGTCCACGTGCTGGGGAGTCTCGGCATGGTCACGGTAACGGCGTGGCTGTTCTGGCGCGGCGTGAACGACATCATGTTCGAACGCTAGCCGGTTTACTTCGTACGCTTTGGTCCCAGCAAACGGTGCCGGCATTTCCCCAGGATCCGATTAATGGCGCTGCCGCGCTCCATAAATGGAATCATCGGTTCCCGTCTCACGCCAAAGTTGTGAAGCGCATGCATAACCGCACGCCGGACATTTGTCACAAAGTCTTCTTCAGGAGCCCTGTAGTAGCGGCGCTTCAGATCTTCGATGATTGCAGTAAATGCAGCTTCCTCTTCGTCGGTCCATCGGTTCTCGGCGGTCGGGCTGGATTTTGAAGGGGGCAGGGCTTCGAGGTTGTGAGACACGCGTTCACCCCAAGTGGCCGAATGACTGGGAGATTCAGCGCGAACAATCGATTTTAGCGGTGGGCGATTACCAACGGGACCGGATGGAGGTAGCTGGGACGCGAAGTGGTAAATGTACGAACGGCCAGTCCGGTAACGCCACCTCAGGCGCAGGGGCTTGGATTGGGGCCGACGCCACAGGGCGGAAAACTGATGGACTGGTCGTGCGGATCCACCCAAAGGGTGATTTGGCGTGTTCTGCTGCCGGCATCGGGCTTCGAAGGAAAATGGCTCTGAGCGCTTACGTCTACGACGATTTCCGCAGTGCCCGCGTTCTTCACGCCGTGCTCCGAATCAATCTTATAGCTTCTGATCGGCGCGGCGCCATTCTGAGGTCCCCAATCCTCGAGAAAATCCTGAAACGAATAGGCAGAGGAGGGCTTCCAGGTGCGATACGCGGCCTGCAGGTTCCCCGCCGACAGCTCGTTCATGAACTGCTCGACCGTACCCCGTTCCTTATGGAACCGCAGGCCAAGGGGGTACCACAAGATCAGGAACGCCGCCACTGCGAGCGCGATGCCGCTGATGACGTACCATTTCGTTTTTGAACGTGGCCGTTGATCCGGCACATCGAGAATTCCCACGCTCACCTCGTTTCGCACGATTCGGGCTGGCGTTCCCGCTGCAAACCGCGAACCGCAGCTACATTATTCGACACCAAATACGCTCGGAGCGATTCTGGTTATCCAACGATTGCCAAATCCGGATTTCGCCGCTTCAACGTCGATTTCAACGGCCCGAAAGAGAGGGAACTCACGATCCCTGCACATCCGATTATCCGGAATTCAGAGGTTCGAGCCACAAATTTAGAAAAGCACAAGTGTGGATGTCGAGAAGGAACGCCCGGCACGGGAAACCGTTGACGTTGGTCGCGGTAAAAGGCACACGGATCATAGTAGAGTAAGCGGTTCGTGCCTCAGGCGATAAAATGAGATTACGCAGAGCCGCGACGTCGGTGGTGTTGATCCTAGTTGTCGCTCTGTGCTTGCGAGCCGCCTTCCTTTGGAACTATGCAAGCCACAATCCACATCAGGCGCTGGCCACGATTCCGTTTCTGTTCGAGTCGGGCAATATAGCGACGGCCCTGGCCACGGGACACGGATTCAGCTCGCCATTCCGCGTTGATACCGGCCCGACGGCGTGGACTACGCCGGTCTATCCGCTGCTTCTCGCGGGAATCTTCCGGATTTTCGGGACGTATACTTTTTCGGCGTACCTGGCCGCGTGCGCTCTAAACATGGTCGCGACGGCGCTTGCGTGCGTTCCGATTTTCTATGCTGGCAAAAGGATTGGAGGTGTGGCGATTGGAGCAACCGCGGCGTGGCTGTGGGCGGTCTTTCCGAACGCAGTCATGATCCCATCAACGAGTATGTGGGACGCGTCGCTCGCGGCATTGTTGAGCGCAGTGATTTTATGGGCGACGATTGCGTTTGGCGGACAATCCATTGCCCCCGAAAACGCGATCGCCAGAGCGGCGAAGATGCGCGGATGGAAGGTGATTCCGGAAGCGAACGCACAAGACGAGAGGCGTGATGACCCTCTGCTGCCGTGGATCGGCTACGGGCTGCTCTGGGGAGTGGCACTAATGACGACCGCCACGCTGGTCGGCCTGCTTCCCTTCCTCGTTGGATGGATCGTGTACCGCCGTCGGCGGCGTTTTGGAGCACGCGGAGTTCGGTCGCTGAGAGGACCGGCTATCGCCCTAGCGCTAACCGCCCTGTGTTGCGTGCCGTGGACCGTCCGGAACTATGAAGCGTTCCATGCATTCGTCCCCATGCGATCGATTCTGGGACTGCAACTCTGGGTTGGAAACAACCCGCAGGCGAAAGCGATCTGGCTGGGAACTCAACACCCGATCCACGATTCGGCGGAACGCGCGAAATACGTCGAGATGGGCGAAATTGCATATATGAAGGAGAAAGAACGGAACGCGCTCGGTTACATCGCAACGCATCCGGCTCGAGAGGGTTATTTGATCTGGCGGCGGTTTCTCGAGTTCTGGTCGGGCGGCACGCCGGCGCCGATTGACGACCTGTTGCGGTCGCGGTCGGCGTGGTTCGATTTCGTGCTGCTATTCAATTTGCTGATTGCGCTTGGCGCGGCGGTTGGGACTGTCGTGATGATCCGGCGACAAAGCGCGTACTGGTTCCCACTCGCAGTCTCCCTTGTTGTGTTTCCCTGGGCGTATTACCTGACGGTGGTGATGCCGAGGTACAGTCTCCCGGTCGAGCCTGCGGCGATGTTGCTCGGTTCGGCGGCAATCTGGGGCGTCCGGCGGCAAAACGCCGGGAGCAGGTTGAACGTAGTGCCCGGTAGGGCGCACATGGCGACCCGTTAGCTCGAAGCCGCCCGCCAGGGTTCGCGGCCAGCTAACTCTCGGATCAATCGCGATTAACCGCTCAGGCCCCCGCTCGAACTCAAAAAGGGAAGACGGGCCGGTTGCGCGCCTTTGAGCAGACGCGTAGTCTGATGCTCTTGTCAGGAACGGAGGCGAAAGGGGTCCGGTGATCCTCGTGGCCTTCAAAGCCATTGATCCGACTCTTCGCGAGCCGGGTGGTGGGTTCGACTCCCACACGCTTCCGCCATGCTGCCTTGGATTCCGGCCTCGGTGAGCCAGCCCCTAGTCGTTCTACTGTCGTGCGTCCTCAGTATACTAGAGCAGATTTCGGTGGGTTCTCTCGGCCATCCAGGATTCGCATGGGCGCAACTGCAATGTGCCGCTCTTCCCTTTCAGGCTCTTGAGAAACGCCGCCTGCGATGTGTGCTCCTCCGCCGAACCAGCATCTGCGCTGCCCGAACCTTTGCGCTGCAACTGAATGCCGACATCCGCGGACTGGACGCGGGCCCGATCGGACAAGAAATCGCCGAAAGCGACTGCCTGCGTGATGCGGTACGGCGCGCGCGAATCGTGGTTGACTTCGGCGATGCGGATGCGCAGACCGGCCAGGGCGTGCTCGACGCTCTCGCGAGTGAATCGCGGCGGCTTGGAACCGGAGACCTCTTCGCCGGCGAGGGTTGTCATCCATTCATCCTGCCCAGACGGCTTGACGTAGCCCTGCAACTGCAGGATGGCAATCACGTGTCTGGCATCCGCGGCACTGATTTTCAGGGAGGTAGCGAGGTTGCGGACATTCCACGTAGTCAGGCCGCGGGTATCTCGCAAGAAGCTGAGCGCCTCCGCAGCGGGCATCGCGCGCAAGCCAACGACTGCTTGCGTTCCCTTCGCTTCAGTTTCGCGGCTACGTTTGCCCGGCATTGCTTCGGCTGACATCATAAACCCTTTCCGGGTGAGCAGCTTATAGGATGCTCTATGTCGTGCAAATGCAACCTGAGAGTGGGTGCAGGCCGTGCCTGTGGCGCGCTTGAGGGCTAACGTGTCTGCGCTACCCACCAGAACACGCTGTCCCCTTTTGACCGGCTCCCCATCGAAGTGAAAAATGCTGCACCGCCCCCGCTCGATGAAATGGCCGCCGACGGAGCTACGGTGAAGGTGACGGCACAGAAGCTGATTTGGAAGGAAGCGCAAAGGCCACGTATATTCCGCCGGACCGAGAATGCATATCCTTTCCTCCGCCTGCGGCGATAACAATGTATTGCCGGCCGCCTACTGCGTACGTGGCGGGCGTCGCGTTGCCCGCGAACGGCAGTGTCGTTTCCCATAAGAGTTTGCCCGTTGCCTTGTCGAACGCGCGGAATTTGCGGTCGAAATCGGTTGCGCCGATGAAGAGAAGTCCGCCGGCCGTGACAATCGGGCCTCCATAGTTCTCTGAGCCGGTGTTCGTCATGCCCTGTTTCGCCAGGGTGGGATACTCGCCTAGATTGATCTTCCACACGTAGTCGCCCGTGTTGAGATCAATCGCGCTAAGCGTTCCCCAGGGAGGAGCAATTGCCGGATAGCCCTGCCGGTCCAGAAACTTCCTGTAGCCGTCAAAACTGTAATTCATCTTCGGAGCTGACCCCGACGAACCACTGATCGTTTTGTCCTTCCCCGTGCCCAGAAAATCGAGCAGTGCCGACAACTGGTCGTCCGACAAATTGGGAAATCCATTCATCCGCCCTTTGCCGCGCCGGATGGTCTCCAGGATCTGCGCGCTCGTGAGCCGGGCGGTGACGTTCGCAAGCGACGGTATCGCCGGCGGCGAACCGGTCATGTTCGCACCATGACACAAGCTGCATTGGTTCATATACAGTGTTCGCGAGGAGGTGGGTCCCGAGTTCGGCGAAAGAGAGGCTGTCCACGCCATCTCGTTTGCGTTCACGTAGAGAACCGCAGTCTTCGGATCAATCGCGGGACCGCCCCATTCCGCGCCACCATCGAAACCCGGAAAAACCGCCGTGCGCTTGCCAACGCTGAACGGAACGAACTGCCCGCCACTGCGCATTTTCTTGAATTGCTCGAGGGCCCAGCGATGCGATGCAGGCGTGCGCTGCGTCAGCATGCCAGCGGTCAATTGCTGCCGCGCGAACGGCGCCGGCTTTAGCGAAAACGGCTGTTCAAGGGCCGCTACTTCACCCGGTACGGCGCTCGCTGGGACTTTGCGATACTCGATGGGAAACAGCGGCTCGCCGGTCGCGCGATTGAAGACATAAATGAATCCTTGCTTTGTGGTTTCTGCCACGGCATCAACATCCTTGCCATCGCGTTTCACCGTAACCAGCGCAGGTGGCGCCGGAAAGTCGCGGTCCCATAGATCGTGCCGAACACCTTGGAAATGCCATATGCGTCTTCCCGTCTTCGCATCCAGAGCGAGCAGGCAATCCGCAAACAGATCATCCCCCGCGCGATTCGCGCCGTAAAAGTCGAAGGCCGCCGAACCGGTTGGCGCATAAACGATCCCGCGAACCGCATCGAGCGACATTCCGGCCCAGTTGTTCGCCGCGCCGGAGTATTTCCACGCGCTCTTCGGCCACGTGTTGTACCCGAACTCGCCAGGATGCGGAATTGTGTGGAACGACCAGCGAAGCTCTCCCGTCCGAATGTCGTACGCGCGAATATCCCCGGGTGGGGCGGGCAACGTCTCTGGATTGCGCCCGCCCACAATCAGCAAATCCTGGTAGACGGTCCCGGGACTCGTCAGAGGCGTCCACTGAGATTCCGGATCACGCCCGAGACCCTCTCGAAGATCAATGCGTCCATTCTTGCCAAAGGAGGTGATGGACTTTCCCGTCTCGGCGTCCAGCGCGTAAACAAAATTCATTATGCCGGCGAGGATGCGCTTGTCGTTCCCTTCTGCCCAATACGCCAAACCGCGATCTGGCTGAGTGCCGGCAACGCAGGAATCGAATTTCCAGAGCAGTTTCCCGGTGGCGGCGTCCAGGGCAAAGATCCGTTGGGATGGCGTAATCCCGTACAAAACACCGCCAACGATCAGCGGACTGGTTTCCAGGCCGCCCGTCTCGCCTGTGTCGTACTCCCACGCCAGGCGAAGTCCCTCCACATTGTCACGATTGATTTGCGAGAGCGGCGAATAGTGATCGTTTTGCGGGTCGCCGCCGTAGACGGACCAGTCCCGGGAAGAAAGTTCAGGAGCAGATTGATGCCGTCCGACTCTGCACGCCAAAGCGGCCAACAAAAGCAGCGTTACAGAACAACCGCTCAAGGTCTTCATCGGGCCGCATGATACCGCAACGGAGACTGCGCTTGCCGGCGAGTGAAAACTCTTGCTCCCGCGCTCGCAGGAGGCGCGATGCGCTGACAAGCTACGAATTGCTATTCGAGAGAGTCGAAGAGGTCGGCTGTCGTCGTAAACGAGCCGTCGGAGTGGCGGACCGTCTCGCCCTTGGCGGACTTGAAGGGCTCTTCGGAGGGAATGCGGTCAACCCAGCGCTGCTGCGACAGCTTTTCGTGATCGGAGAAGCTCAGCCGAATCAGGATTCGTACCGGACCTGTTTCCGCTGCCTCACTTGCCTCTTGTTCGTCCGCCGATTTCTTCTTGGCGCCTTTTCTCGCTGCTGCTCCGGATGCGCCTTTCCTCGATCCAGCGCGCTTGCCTTCGCCGGAGGCGCGCTGGTCGGGATTTTCCGGCTCGGCTTCGGCGTCTCCGCGGTCGAATTTCAGAACGGCCTTCTCGCCGAGGCGGAACGCCTGCTTCCAACCATCGAATTTGTGACGCGCCTGCTGAGCTAACTCCTCATTCGTGCCAAAATCGAAAACCAGAAACATTTGTGCCATGCGTCATCTATATCGGCCCTGCGCGCGCATGTCAAGCGAGCGCCAGTTCCGGGCCTTGCTTCAGCGCCTCGCTCACAGCAACGGAAAGAATTCGATTGCCGGCCGTTGCCGTTGTAGAATGGCGTCACAAAATAAAGGCGATGGAGTTCGCCTGAACCGTCCTCAAAGGACTGATGACTCCTGGCCGCCGGTCGGCGCCAGGAGTTTTTTTGTTGGCGCGGCCGAGGCCAAGAAAAGGGAGACTCGTGCGCATTCTCTTGCTGGTTGTCTTTGGCGCGGCGGGAACGCTTGCGCGCTATGGACTGCAAGGCGTCGTCCAGGAGCGCACCGGGTTGACCTTTCCGTATGGCACCCTGGCCGTCAATCTGATCGGCTGCCTCCTGTTGGGAGGCATTGCTGAATACAGCTTGGTTCGTCTAACCGTTCCGCCGGAATGGCGCATCGGGATTACCACGGGTTTTTTTGGCGCGTTCACCACGTTCTCGACCTTCAGCTGGGAGACGGTCCGCATGTTCGAAGATGGCGAATGGACGCGCGCCGCCGTTTACGTTCTTGCGAGCGTAGCGGGCGGGCTTGTTTGCGTTTTCTTCGGAATGCGCATCGCAGAGCGCATTTGAAACGGCAGAGCGAATCTTCGAACCTGCAACGCGGGGGGATGTTATGGAACAGGAGCACAAACGCGAACGCTTCGAGGGCGAGCGCACTTTGATGCGCATTCACATCGGAGAATCGGACCGCTGGCATGGCAAGCTGCTCTATGAGGCGATCGTAGAGCTGCTCAGGCGCGAGAAGTTCAGCGGCGTCACGGTGTTGCGAGGCGTCGGCGGCTACGGCTCATCGAGCATCTATCACACTGAGAAAATCTTGCGCCTATCGCAGGACCTGCCCATTGTCCTAGAAATCGTGGAATCCGCCGAACGCATCGAAACAATCCTGCCGCAACTGGACATTATGATTGGAGGCGGCCTCGTAACGCTCGAAAAGGTTCGCGTAATCCTCTATCGTTCGAGCAAGTGACAGTCGTTCGAGGTCGAAAGAATGGTTGCGTCGTCAGGCACAATCGAGTTTGGAGAGAATCATCAGCCGGCCCGCCGCTCTTCCGCAGCGGCGGCTTGCAGCGCGCGGCCCGGACCAACATTGCCCGCACCATTCGTCTCGGAAAAGTAAAAACAAAATAAGAAAAGGGCCGACGGGGAAGCGTTCCCTGTATTGGTGAACGTATACTTCAAGAAGGACTGAAGATGCGCTCCCGACCTGACACGCTGCGCAATATCGAACGAAATTCGTTCGACCTCTGCGTCATTGGGGGCGGGGCTACCGGGTCGGGCTGCGCGCTCGATGCGCAGTTGCGCGGTTTGAAGACCGTTCTCGTGGATCGGGCGGATTTTGCTTCAGGGGCTTCCTGCGCGTCCACGAAGATGGCGCATGGCGGCGTGCGCTATCTCGAGAAGGCAATCCGCCGGCTCGATCGGTCCGAATACCGCGTGGTGAAACGCGCGTTGCAGGAACGCCTTCGCATGCTGCGAAATGCTCCCTTTCTCACGCGAAAGCGGCAGTTCATCACTCCCTGCTATGTCTGGCGCGATCTCGCATACTACGGAGCCGGCCTGAAGCTCTACGATTGGCTCGCAGGAGGAGCGGCACTCGCTTCCAGCCGGTTCTTATCGCGCGAAACGACTCTGCGGCGGGCTCCGATGCTGAACCCTCAAGGCCTCGTGGGAGCCGTCGCATATACGGACGGGCAATTCGACGACGCCCGCTACAACATCACGCTGATCGAAACGTTCGCCGAGGCAGGCGGCGACGCACTGAACTACGCGCAGCTCGTTCGGTTCGCAAAGGGACCTGAGGGCTGCATCGAGGCAGCGGAGATCGAGGATCGAATTTCGGGAAAGCGGTTCAGCGTTCGCGCCCGGGCGTTCGTCAACGCGACGGGACCGTTCGCCGACTCGGTGCGCGACATGGCCATGCCCGGCGTCTCCCGCCGGATGCGTCCAAGCAGAGGCGTACACATCGTGCTGCCTCTCGAGCTGCTGGCGGGCCGGATTATAGGCGCGGGAGAGGGTCGAGCAGCCGGCGAAACAGAAGCTTCGGCGCAGGACGCCTTTGACGCGCTCCTCATTCCAAAGACCGACGACGGGCGCCTGCTGTTCGCCATCCCGTGGAATGGACGTCTGCTGGTCGGCACCACCGACGAACCCGCCGAGCAGGCGGACGCGGCAGACGTCTCAATTGCGGAAGCGGAGTATCTGTTGCGCCATCTGAACCGTTATCTGGTCAAACCTATCAAGCCGGACCAAATCGTCAGCGCATTCGCGGGAGTGAGGCCTCTGGTCCAGTCCGTGGACGCGAGGCGAGGCGAAACGAAAGAGCTCTCGCGCGACCATGTGGTCGAAGTGGACGCTGAGAGCGGACTCATCAGCGTCATGGGCGGCAAATGGACGACGTACCGCGCCATGGCGGAAGATACGGTCAACACGGTCGAGGGTCGACTCAAGCAGACGCCGACCAAGTGCAGGACGCGTTCTTATCCCCTGGCGGGTTCGGATGACTTTGCTCCTGACCTCTGGCGCCGGCTGGAAGTGCAATCGCGAATCCGGGACGAATCGGCACTCCATTTGGCCGACAAATTCGGCTCCCGAGCTCCACAGGTGCTGGCTCTGGCTACGGAGCGTCCGGATCTTGCGGCGCCGCTGGCGGCCGGTCTTGCGCCGCTGAAAGCGGAAGCCGTTTTCTGCGCACGCTACGAGATGGCTCTCTCCATCGAAGATATTCTCGCGCGCCGTGTCGGTCTCGAAGCGTATGGATGGCGAGAAGCAAAAGCTGCTGCGCCGGCCGTCGCGGATTTGCTTGCAGCCGAGCTTGGCTGGACGGTCGAGCAAAAACAACGCGCTCTCGAAGAATACCTCCAGCGGATCGACCATCGAATGCACGACGCTATCACCGCGACCTGAAGAGCCTCGCCCCGTCCCTTGTCATCGTGGAACTGGCGTCGCCTCCTCGCGTCGGCGATAAACGCAAATTAATTCCTGTACCCGGTCGAACGCTTTTCCCGAGCGTCTATCGGTTGCATCAAAATTGTCGATTGTACAGGCCGATACGGTCTGGGTTACTTATGTGCCATGCGCGAGTTCCACCCGGAGTTTTCCGCGGACCACGATGCCTGCGGAGTTGGGTTTATCGCCCAACTGGGTGCTTCCCCCTCCCGGGACGTCATTGATCGCGCTCTCACGGCCCTGGCGCGCCTGGCTCATCGCGGCGGAGTTGACGCCGATGGACTGAGCGGCGATGGCGCCGGTCTCCTGCTTCCGATTCCCCACGCGTTTTTTCGAGCGGCTGCCCTCGAGGATGGCATCAATTTGCCTTCCTCTTTCGGCCTGGGCATGGCGTTCATTCAAACGGACAGAGAAGATGAAGCCCGCGCCCTCGTCGAAATGTGCGCCGCGAAAGAAAATCTGCGCTGTCTGGGTTGGCGAAAGGTTCCCACCGAGCCCTCGATTCTCGGTCCCGGCGCTGCCTCCACTCTCCCTCTGATTCGCCAATGCTTCCTCGAGTCCACTTCTTCCCTTGACGGGTTCGAGCGCTCTCTTTTTTTGCTGCGGAAGCGCGTCGAGGCGGACTCCCGCGGCGCCCCTTATTTCGCTTCCCTCTCTTCGCGCACCATCGTTTACAAGGGTCTGCTTACTCCCCTTCAGCTTCGCGAGTTTTACCCGGATCTCGATCATCCTGATTTCACCGCTTCTTTCGCCGTCTTTCACCAGCGTTATTCGACGAACACGCGCCCCACCTGGGCCCTCGCGCAGCCGTTCCGGTTTGTCGCGCACAATGGCGAAATCAATACGATCGGGGCGAATCGCCGCTGGGCGCATGCGCGCCAAGAACGGATTCGGAAGGACCTCGGAGTCGGGAAATGGTTCCAGACGCTCGAGAAGGGCGTCAGTGACTCCGCCAGCTTCGATAACGCGCTTGAGATCTTGTTTCATCGCGGGTACAACCCCGCGGAGTCCATGCTGCGGCTCGTGCCGCCCGCGCGCAAATGGAATCGACGCCCTGATTCCGCAGAGCGCGTCTTGCGCAAATTCCTGGATTCCCAGGCTCCGGAACAGGAGCCGTGGGACGGCCCGGCTGCGCTCGTCTTCACCGACGGCCGTTTTGTGGGCGCCAAGCTCGACCGCAACGGATTGCGTCCTCTGCGCTACACGTTGACGTCAAATGGCCTTCTCGTTCTCGGCTCCGAGGCGGGTCTCGCGGATTTCGCCGGTGAACCTATTGACGAGCGCTGCCGGCTCGGACCCGGCGAAATGCTGCTCGTCGAACCGGCTTCTGGCTCGATCTACCGCGGAAAACAAATCGTGCGCCTCCTTGAATCCAGGGTGCGCAGCCAACGCGCACTCAAGCCTGCACGCGTCAGCCCCGCGAAGAGTCCCGTCATCCCGAAAATAAGCGATGCCAGGCGAGTCGCTTCGGCACTCGGCTGGACCGAAGATCAGTTTCGCCTGCTTTTTCAGCCCCTCGGCATGGACGGCAAAGAAGCAATCTGGAGCATGGGCGACGACGCTCCGCCGGCGTTCATTTCCTCCACGCGTCGTCCCCTCTGGGACTACTGTAAACAGCGGTTCGCACAGGTGACGAATCCCGCCATCGATCCTCTTCGTGAAGCCCACGTGATGTCGCTCGACGTTTACTGCGGCGGGAGCATCAAGCTCGCCTCCCCGCTAGCCGACGCGGGTCAGTTGCGTGAGCTCGAAGCACGCCTGGGAGCGGCCCGCCGCATTGATTTCACATTCGACGTCCGAGCCGGAGTGGACGCGGCCCTTTCGGCGTTGGATCGCGTTCGCGCCGCCGCGCGCGCACTCGCAACCGAAAGGCCCGGATTCATTCTCCTCGCCGACACCGCAGTTTCCCCCGCTCGCGCGGCTCTACCTGCTCTGCTAGCTTGCGCCGCTGCTTGGAAGGAGTTGGTCGAAACGGACGGATGCGACGTTCCGCTCGTTATCGAGAGCGGTCAGGTGATCGACACTCACCACGTCGCGCTGTTGATCGCTGCCGGCGCGACGGCCGTTCTGCCCTGCCTCGCTCTCCAATTCTCCGAGGGTCTCAAGCCGGACGGCGCGGCCAAGTATCGCGCCGCCGTGGAGGCAGGACTCCGCAAAGTGCTCGCGCGAATGGGCATTTCCACCCTGGCGAGCTATCGCAACAGCCATCTTTTTGAAGTCGTGGGCCTTGACCGCAGCGTGAGCGCGCAATTTTTCGAGAATGCCTCCGTCGCTCTGGAAGGCAAAACACTCGAAGAACTGTTGCAGGACGTTGTGGCGCGCCACCTGGCCGCGTTTGAATCTCCGGTGCGCGAACTCGCCGATGCCGGCCTTTACCGTTTTCGCCAGGCCGGTGAACGGCACTCGAATTCGCCGGAGCTTGTGCGCCGGATGCACCGCTACATCAAATCGCCAACTCCCGTGGCATACCAGGCTTTTCGGGAACTGGCGGACGTACGCGAGCCTGTCGCCATTCGCGACTTGCTCGAGATCGCGCCCCGCAAGCGCATCCCCATTGAGACCGTGCAGTCCGAATCGGAAATCCTCTCGCACTTTTCGACGCAGGCCATGTCCCTCGGCGCCCTCGGCCCTGAGGCGCACCGAACGCTCGCGGTCGCCATGAACCATCTTGGCGCCAGGAGCAATACCGGCGAGGGCGGCGAAGATCCCGGCATTTACCGCCTCGAACCGGAAGCGAACAACCGGATCAAGCAGGTGGCTTCGGCGCGCTTTGGCGTCACCGCCGAGTACCTCGTCCGCGCGGACGAGCTCGAAATCAAAATGGCGCAGGGATCGAAGCCCGGCGAGGGCGGCCAGCTTCCCGCATCGAAAGTGAATCCTTATATCGCGCGCCTGCGTCACGCCATTCCCGGCATATCGCTGATTTCTCCGCCGCCGCACCATGACATCTACAGCATCGAGGACCTCGCGCAATTGATCTACGACCTGCGCGCGATCAATCCGGCCGCCAGGATCGGCGTCAAGCTCGTCTCGGGTGCGGGAGTCGGAATCATCGCGGCCGGTGTGGCCAAGGCGGGCGCCGATGTCATTACTATTTCGGGTTTTGACGGCGGCACCGGCGCTTCCCCGCTGACCTCCATAAAGAACACGGGCCTGCCTTGGGAAATCGGATTGCGCGAGGCGCACCGCGCGCTGATCCTCGCCGGTTTTCGGGATCGCGTGCGCCTGCGCGCCGATGGTGGATTCAAGTTCGGTCGCGACGTGATTCTCGCGGCCCTGCTCGGCGCGAACGAGTTTGGATTCGGCACATCCGCGCTTCTTGCCATCGGCTGCGTAATGGCGCGCCAATGCCATCTGAACACCTGCCCCGCCGGTATCGCTACGCAGGACGAGACGATGCGCACGCGCTTCACCGGCACACCGGAAATGGTGATGACCTATTTTCGCGGGGTCGCTCGGGAAGTTCGCGAGCGCCTTGCCGCTCTCGGCGCCCGGTCCCTTGGCGACATCGTCGGCGCAGTCCACTTTTTAAAGCCCCGCGCGAAATCGGCAGCGCCCGCGATACGTGCCCTGCTCGACTCCTCGCCGGAGCCTGCCATCCGAATATCGCAGGGTGGAAGCGATGCTGTCGGAGTCCACGGCGAATTGATCCGCCGCTTCGCTGGACTCGTCTCCTCGCGAAAAGGCCCTAACTCGTCTGCCTCTGGGTCTTCGTCCGCGCGGCGAATGATCTTTTCCATCGCCAACTCGGACCGGTCCGTCGGCGCCCACCTCACCGGTGAAATTCTTCGCAGCACTTCTTTCGACGGGCTCCGCGACGAAATCATCGACTGTGAATTTCGCGGCGTTGCGGGACAGAGCTTCGGAGCATTCTTAATCTCCGGCCTGCGATTCCGTCTGCGCGGGGAAGCGAACGATTACGTTGGTAAGAGCTTGAGCGGCGGCGCCATTGCTATTACTGCCGGCGCCGCGGCTTCCCGGCGCGGGGACGTCCTCGCTGGGAACACGGTACTGTATGGCGCGACGAGCGGCGAACTCTACATTTCCGGTTCTGCGGGTGAGCGGTTCGCCGTGCGCAACAGCGGCGCGCTCGCGGTCGTCGAAGGAGTCGGCGACCATGCGTGCGAGTACATGACAGCCGGCGTCGTCATTATCCTGGGCGCCGCCGGAGTGAACCTGTGCTCCGGCATGACCGGCGGCCTGGTTTATGCGTTGCGGCGCACCGTCGCTAACGAAACCTACAACCGTGAATTTGTGCGGTGCGCAGCCTCTGGCGATCCGGGCAGACCCTCGTTCCACCTATGCGACGACGGGAATGACGTTTCGCAGGCCTGGAGCGAAATTGACGAAGACCGCGAGGACGCCTGGCTGCGCCGCGTTTTGCGTGAGCACGTTCGGCTCACCGGCAGTCCGCACGCCCGGCGCTTGTTGAGTTCGGATGCGCCGCTTCCGCTCGTTCGCCTCGAGCCGGTTCATCTTCCCTGCTCGATTGCGCAAACCTGGGAGCCCCTCCTGAACCGTCTCGAACAGCAGGAGATTATCGCCACAGGTCGAGGCGGACAGGCGCCGCCGCCGCGCGCTCTCGATGGGTCTGAACCGCTCGCCGCAGCCATGAACCGGAGAGCGGGCTCGCGTGCCGCCCGTGCGGCCTCGGGGATCGCCCCCGCCGCAGGAACCGATTCCATCGCCACGCCGCGTTGAATTCCGCGCGCGCTGGCGCTTGCCATCTTTCGCTCGCATGGCGCAGCAGGCCGCCGCCGTTTGTTATAATCCGGCGCTGAAGGAATTCTCTTCGTAGCCTGAGCCGAACATGGACTTCGATCACCTGGTCACATTTGTCGAGATCGCCAAGCAGGGCAGCTTTTCCCGCGCCGGCCAGAAGCTGTTTCGATCGCAACCGGCCGTCAGCGCGCAAATTCGCCTGCTCGAACAGGAATACGGCCAGAAGCTTTTCGACCGCGTCGGCAAATCCATCCAGCTCACATCCGCCGGGGAAGCATTGCTGGAATATGCCGGCAAGCTGCTTACGCTTCGTAACGAGTCGTTGCGAGCCGTTGCCGATCAGGCCAGCACTCCGCGTGGAACGCTGGCCATCGGGGCCAACGAGGCCACTTGTCTCTACGTCCTGCCTGATATCTTTGCGGAATACCACCGCCTGTATCCGCACGTGCAGATCAGCATCTATCGGAATTTTAGCCATAAGGTGATCGAGAAGATTGAAAACGGCGCCATCGACGTCGGCGCTGTCACGCTGCCCGTTAAGTCGCCCAGCCTGCGCGTTCATCCGATCTTCCGCGACCGCATTATGCTGATGACCAGCCCGCTCAACCCGCTCGCGAAAATGAAGACCGTCACGACGGCGCAAATTGCCGGGCAGCCGCTCATTTTCCCGAAAACCGGATTCATGCGCCATATCCACGACAAGCAGTTCCGGCCCTTTCGCTCGCGCCTGCACATCACCATGGAGCTGCCCAGCGTCGGAATGATCAAGCGGTTCGTCGCCGCGGGACTTGGCGTCTCACTGATCAGCGAAAGCTTTGTCCGCGATGAAGTGCGCGCCGGAAAAGCAAAACTTCTCCCTGTTTCCGACATGGACGTCTGGCGCGAATTGGGAGTGGTTTACCGCCGTGATCGCACGCTGCCCCGCTCCGCCCTGGCATTCGTCAGCATGATCCGGCAGGGCATGGATGATCGCGCTGATGGGCGCGGCGTCGCCGGGGAATGAGGCATCGTTCCCTGCCGGAACCGGCTCGCCAGTGTCCCCGGTCCGAACCTAGGCGGCTGTGTCGGTGCGATGAACGATCATAAGCGTCTGATCGTCTCTCTGGCGCGCGCCGGACGAAAACATTCTCACATCCTCGATACACTCCGTGAGAAACCCCCGTGGGCCACCGCCGTACTGCTCGCCGGCAATGACTGACAGCCGCTCGATCCCGTACTCGCTCCCCTTCGCATCCACCGCTTCCGAAATTCCGTCTGTGAACAGCAGCAGACTGTCTCCTTGGTCCAGGTGGACGCGCGTAACCGCGTAGCTCGAAGTGGAGAACATCCCTAGCGGCAATCCCGTCGAACTCACCTCTTCAACCCCGCTGCGGCTGACGTGTAAGGCCGGCAGGTGTCCCGCGCTTGCTATCTCTATGTCGCCTGCGTTCCCCACTCGCCCGCAGACCAGCGTCGCATACTGGCCTGCGATCGTGCTCTCGCAGAAAATTCGATTCCCCAGGTCGAGCAGCTTGTCGGCGCCGACATCCATGGACGCGAGGCTCCGAAACATAGCGTGCAGGTGCGTCATCAGCAGAGAAGCGGCTACGCCCTTCCCCGCAACATCGCCAAGCAGAAAAATCGGACGTTCGCCGTCCCCTGCAGGTGCGATCACGTCGCAGTAATCCCCGCTGACGAGTCCGGCCGGCCGGTATTGGTAGTGAATCTGCCAGCCGCGAATGTTCAGTTCGTTTTGGGGCAGCAGACCGCGCTGAATCCGCGATGCGAGCTCCAGATCGCCTTCCAGCGCCCGCTGCTCCTCGTTCGTCAAATGATCGATGCAAAGCCGCGTCAGCGGATCGCAGATCAGGCGGTCCTTCTCAATGCTGTCGTGACAGACCTCGCAGATGCCATATGCGCCCGCGTTCATCCGCTCGAGCGCGGAGTCCACCTCGCGCAACAGATTGATGAACGAGGGATGCGCCGTATGCGCGCTCGGCGAGGCGATCGCGTGTTTCAGCTCTTCCCGGCGCTTCTCGAGCTGCTCCCGCAAATAGGGCTCCATGACGTCGGCCATGGCGACCTCCTTTTCCCCAGAGGATCGCAATTCCCCAATACCGCCGCTATCCGAATTGGCCATCCGAATTCCCCCGTCTGGCTGTTTCGACATTTGATTCCAGAGCAGCGTCATCCGATTCCGGATTCGCGGCATTCTGCCCTCGGTCCGGAAACGCGCCGCGAGTCCTCCTTTTCAGACGAACGAGCCGCTTCTCAAACCGCTTCCCATATCGCACGCATAAGACCGGAGCCAGCGTTCCAAGACGGCTTCCTCGGCGAAGCTCCGCCAGCGCCTTGCGAACGATGACTATGGCCCGCCCCGGCTCCCGCAATCGCCGCTCATAGTGAATCGCCAATTGCTCGTATGCCTCCAACCCTTCCCGCGACTGGCCCGCCATTTCTTCCCACAGCCCGCAGGCCAGATCGAACTCCCCCTCGCGTTTCGCGATCTGCGCCAGCGCCTTGCGGGCAGCCCGAGCCGGTTCTGCGGGGAGCTCGCGCGCAATCGAGAACGCATAGAGCCCTTGCGCGCGTTTCGTCTCTCCACGCCTCTCGCAAATGCGCGACACGCCAAATAGCTCCAACGCATCTTGCCCCCGAGCTTCAGGGTCGGCGAGCAACGAAACGGTGTGCGCCGCCAGCCCCGCCAGACCACGTAAGTCCATCTGGTTGTGCTGGAAAATCGGAACGAGCGGATCGGGCGAACCGCCGCGCAGGAAATCGAAATAGATGCTGGGAATGAGCGACGAATCGATGTCCACCCCGCGATTCCAGCCCAGCACGCCCCGCTCGAGTTCCGGCAGCCGCACGGATCCCAACCGCAGGCGCCACAGATTCCGCGCGGGATGCAGAAAATCCAAGTGCGCCCGCGGCTTTGGAGGACGAATCGTTCGCGTCATGCGATAGCGCGTTTCGAGCAACGGCCAGTCGAACGACTTCCCATTGAATGTGACCAGCACCCGGCGCTCCGCCATGCGTTCCGCCAGCGCGACGAGCAACGAATGCTCTTCGCTGTGATCCCGCATAAAAAACTGTTCGACTTCCAGGCCCCCGGCGTCCCACCACGCAATTCCAACAAGGAAGGCGTATGTGCCCGTCCCTCCGGCAAGCCCGGTCGTCTCCGTATCGAGGAAAAGCCAGCGCCGCGGGTCCGCAATTTCCGCCGGCGCGTCCGGTGCCAGCAGACGCAGGGCGCTCGCCTCAATCGCATCCTCCGGCGGCTCGCATCCAATCGAATCCGAGAACCAGCGCCGCAGCGCAAGATGTTCGCCGAACTCGTTACGCGCAGCCATCGCCCCAAGCAGCTCTGCAAGCCGTGCTGAGCCTTCGGGAATTTCCGGCGACAACCCGCGTGCCTCTATGCCCGCTTCGGCGCGAACGCGCTCGCGTGCCGGCGTCAATGCCGCCAATCTTGGGAAGCGGTCCTGAAAAGCGTCGCTCATCGCATCGTTCTCAAATGAAAGTGCGGGCTGATGCTCGCCTCGGAGATCCCGGAGAGAGGCGCCAGTACGTCGAGAGCCCGGATTGTCTGAGCGTTCACGATGGAAGTCTCTGTGCCCTGTGCAGTCGAGCTTTTCCCCTCACGCGCGCAGCCGATCGAGAATCGCGAGCGCCACTTCCTTTCCGCGTTCGCTTTTCTCTCCGCATGGCCCGACGCACGACGGGCACCCGCTCTCGCAAGGGCACGCCGCAATCAGCTCACGCGTGCGTCGCAAGAGCAGGCCGCAAACACGATAGAGCGGCTCGCTAAAGCCGATGCCGCCCGGATACGCGTCATACAGATACAAATTCGGCTCGAAGAATTCCTTCGCTTCGCTCGGGTCATCTGTCGCAACCGTGTACTCCGTCCATTTCGTCTCAATTCCCGGACTCGGCGGCCGTTCGCCAATGGCTGTCCCCAGGTCGCGCCGGTCGCACATCAAAAGCAGCGCCGCCATCGACTCGAGAGCGTGCAGCAAGCCGAAAATGCCGCCCTGCCGGTCGGAAATCGCAAAAGGCAATTCCGCCAGCAGTCTGCGTTCGAGCGTGATCCAGAACGCCGTCGTGTGCATTTCGTTTTCCGGCAGCTCCAGCTTTCCTGCGCCTACGTTCTCGTTCGTGAAAAACTTGATCTTCTTGAAGCCCACCACTTGCGAGCGCACCAGCACGTCGCCGTGCGCCCGCGCTGCAGGCCCCGCTGCGCCCTCTTCTTCCGCAATTTCGAGCACGCGCACCTGCGTGTAGCGAATCGCATCGGTAAAGTAATCCACGTTCGCCGGCTTCACGTACGCTTTGCGCTGATCGAAGTCGAGCCGCTCGACGTGATATTGCCGGCCCTGATGGATGTAGATCGCCTTCGGGTGAACCGTCGTAAGCGCCGAGGAAAAATCCACTTCGCCGATCACTTCCGGCCGGCCGTCTTCCGTATCTTCAGCGCGGCCGCTCGTATCGATGATCACGAAATTGTCGGACGTGACGGAACGCAAACTCACCGCATCGGCCGGATAGGCTTCCTGGACCCAATGCCATCTCTCTCCGCTGCGATGCAGAAAACCGGCTGAGGCGAGCCGTTCGCACAACTCGGGCAAATCCACCTCTCCGAATTTCTCATCGGATGAAAGCGGAAGCTCGAACGCGGCACATTTCAGGTGATTGACCAGAATTTCGAGATTGTCGGGCTGGATGCAGCCTTGCTCGGACGAGCGTCCGAAGAAATAATCCGGGTGCTGCACGATGAATTGGTCAAGCGGAGCTGATGACGCAACCATCACGGCGCACGAGCTGCCGCTGCGGCGTCCCGCGCGCCCGGCGCGCTGCCACGTCGACGCGATTGACCCCGCATAGCCGCACATCACGCACGCGTCCAGCGACCCTATATCAATGCCGAGTTCGAGCGCGTTTGTCGCAACCACGCCGCGAATCCGTCCCTCCCGAAGGCCGAGTTCGATTTCGCGCCGCTCCCCCGGCAAATACCCGCCGCGATAGCCGCGAATCGCTTGCGCCTCGCCCGGCTTCGGCGGGTTCGCCTGCTGCAAATAGGTGAGCAACACCTCCGTGTGCAACCG
>DATEKA010000051.1:0-33196 GCA_035277685.1 Candidatus Acidiferrales bacterium | reverse complement strand
GAAGAGAAGAGCGCGCGATGCTGAAAGACTGGCAAGTGGACCCAGTAAGCGGAAGTCTGCTGCACGCGGACCTGCTCCGAATCGCCATGGACGTTCGGATGCGCGTGAAGGTGCCCGTGCACACCTTTGGCGATCCCCAAGGCGTCAAACTGCAGGGCGGCATCTTCGAAACGGTCACGCGCGAGGTGGAAATCGAATGCCTGCCCACCGACATTCCGGAAGAAATCCGCGTGGACGTCACCGAGATGGTCATTGGCAAGCAGCTTCGCGCTGCCGACCTTCCCCTCGATCCGGCCAAGATGAAGCTCGTGACCGATCCGCAACGCGTGATCGCGCACGTAGTCACGTTGAAGAAGGAAGAGGAGCCTGCTCCTGGTGAAGCGGCTGTGGCAACGGAAACGGCGCCAGCCGAGCCCGAAGTTATCAAGAAGGGCAAGAAGGAAGAAGAAGGCGAAGGTGAAGCGGGCGCCGAAGCCGCACCAAAGGCTGAGAAGCAGGAGAAGAAGGGCAAGGAGAAGTAACGAACGAGATTTCTTTCGCGACTTCTCGGGCGCAAGCCCGAGCGGGACGGCGCGCCGCTGATGCGACTAATCGTCGGCCTCGGGAATCCCGGCAAAGAGTACGAGCGAACGCCGCACAACGTGGGGTTTCTGGCGATCGATGCATTGGCCGCGCGCGGAGGGATCCGGGTGGCGCGCCCGGAAGCGAAGTCGCAAGTGGGCCGCGGCGAAGTGGCCGGTCATGCCGTTATTCTGGCCAAGCCGCAGACCATGATGAACCTGAGCGGCGTTGCAGTCCGGACGCTGATCGAGAAGTACGGTTGCGATACCGCGCAGATGATCGTGCTCGTGGATGAGGTTGATCTGCCCTGGGGTATGTTGCGGGTTCGCGAGCGCGGCAGCGCCGGCACGCATAACGGCATGAAGTCGGTTGTGCGGGCGGTGGGGCAGCAGTTCATCCGGATTCGCATGGGCGTCGGCCCGGAAAAGGTCTGGGGCGAGCTACGCGATTACGTGCTGCGCCCAATGGGGAGGGCGGAACTGGAAATCGCCCATCGAATGGCGGCGGACGCAGCCGAGGCAGTCGAACTGATTTTGACCGAAGGGGTGAGCAAGGCGATGTCGCGGTACAACCGCCGTGTGGCCCCTTCGGAAGAGAAACATGAGTGACATTTCGCGGAAGTTGGTCTGACGAGGAATCGAGGGAATATGGAAGAGCGATTGTACGATCTGATTTTCATCTGCCGGCCCGATACGCCGGAAGCTGACATCGACAAGATCATCTCGACGCTGGAACATGCGGCGTCCGAGAAGGAAACCAAGATCGAGAAAACCGAAAAGTGGGGCCGCAAACGCATGGCCTATCGTGTCCACAAGCTGCGCGAGGGCTATTACGTCTATATGAGCCTTCGCACCACTCATGGCGAACTCGTAAAGGAACTCGAGCGCAGGTTGAAGGTGGCCGATCCGGTGATCAAGTATTTGACGGTGCGGCTCGACGAGGAGTTGAAGCGTCAAGCCAAACTCAAGGCGCACCGCGACCGCCGCGCGGCGCGTCGTCCGCGCAAGACGGGGACTACAGGCACGGCGCCCGGCGGAAGCGAACAGGCAGTAGCCTCGTCCTAGAGCTCAGGGCGCGAGAAATCAAGGAGAGAAACGAATGGCAGAAGAGACTCAAAGGCCACCGCAGTCATCTGGTCAAGGCCCAGGCGGAGGTCCCGGCGGACCTCGGCCCGGTGGAGGTCCCGGAGGGCGCAGCGGGCCCGGCGGGAAGCGAGGAAAACGCAGCTATGTTCGCCGGAAGAAGGTTTGCAGGTTTTGTGTCGATAAGGTGGACTTGATCGACTACAAGAAGGCCGACGTTCTTGGGCAGTTCATTCAGGAGCGCGGAAAAATTCTTCCGCGGCGCATGACAGGAACTTGCGCTCGTCACCAGCGTTGGCTCTCTGTGGCCATAAAAAGGGCGCAAAACATCGCGCTTCTGCCGTTCGGGGCGGAAATCTAGCGCAGTTCTAGCTGTTCGGACGGACCGTCCGGATCGCAAGAAAAAATTCGAGGAATCACACTATGCAGATCATCTTGCAAGAAGATATTGAAAAACTCGGAAATCGAGGCCAGGTGGTGGCCGTGGCCGAGGGCTATGCTCGCAATTTTCTGCTTCCGCGCAAGCTGGCGCTCGAAGCGACTCCTGGAAACATGAAGCGGCTCGAGAAGATGCGCGCCGCATTCGCAAAAAAGGAAGCGACAGAGAAAGACTCCGCCCAGACGCTGGCGGAGTTGCTATCCTCCGTAACGCTCTCGCTGTCGCGCAAAGCCGGAGAGAGCGACCAATTATTCGGCTCGGTGACGTCCGGCGACATCGCCGATGCGCTCGCCGCCCAGGGCTACACGGTAGACAAACGCAAAATCGTGCTGGCCGATCCCATCAAGCTGGTGGGCGAGTATGAAATTCCGGTGAAACTGTTTCGCGAGATGCGCGCCAACATCAAAGTTGTCGTCAAGAAAGAAGAGTAGACAACCGCTGTCTCCCCCACGACTCGAGAGCGCAGGTTTCTTCTGCGCTCTTTTCTTTGCGCTCCGTTTGCATCCGCGCGAGATTTCCAACGAACCGCGCTCCCGTTCTGCAATGTTCATGCGCAGAATCACGCTTTTCCACTTTTTCCGAAACTTCCACAGTTGCTCTGGTATTGACGCCGCCGTTTGAACTGGCAGAATGCCCCGCGTCCGCCGAGACAACTTAAGCACGCCCCGCGCGGAACATGCGAGCGAGCGTGCACCGAATACCGCGGGCGGCTCCAACACGAAATGGAACAGTTGCCGGCGCGGGAAAAAGCCGTGCGCGAGCAGGCTATTGCGCACGGAACCGCCTTGGGCGAAAATAAAGCGAAATAGATGGCCACCGACACCTCAATCGAACGTCCTCTGCCCCACAATCTGGAAGCCGAACGCAGCATTCTCGGCGCAGTCTTGCTGGACAATCACGCGCTAAATGCCGCCGTCGAGAAGCTGCGCGCCGACGATTTCTTCCTGCCGCAGCACCGCCTGATTTTCGAGCGCATGGTGCAGCTTGCCGAAAAGCAGCAGGCCATCGACACCATCACCCTGATGGAAGACCTCGAGCGGCAGAACCAGCTCGAATCCGCGGGCGGAATCGCCTACCTTTCTCAGCTTTCCGACGGCTTGCCGCGCATCACCAACGTCGAGCACTACGCGCGCATCGTAAAGGAAAAAGCGGTTTTGCGCGGTCTGATCTTTTCGGCTTCGGCCATTCAGGAGCAGGCCCTCGCAGCCGGCGACGACGCGGACACAATCCTCGATCGCGCCGAGTCCGCGATTTTCCAGCTCGCCGAAGACCGCGTCCGCGCAGGATTGATTGGCGTAAAGGACCTGGTCCGCGAAAATTTCGAGCGCCTTGAACGCATCTTCAGCGAAGGTCGCCGCATCACGGGCCTCGCAACTGGGTACACCGACCTGGACAATCAAACCGCCGGCCTCCAGCCCTCCGAACTCGTAATTCTGGCCGCGCGGCCTTCCATGGGCAAGACGGCGCTCGCCTTGAACATTGCCGAAAACGTGGCGCTGCGGCAGCGCGCACCGGTCGCTGTCTTCAGCCTGGAAATGTCGAAAGAGTCGCTTCTGCTGCGCATGCTGGCTTCCGAAGCGCGCGTCGACGCCCACAAGTTCCGCACCGGGCACATGAATCGGGAGGATTGGGCGAAAATCACCGCAGGCCTCTCCAACCTTGGCGAAGCGCCCCTATGGATCGACGATTCGGCTTCCTCAACCGTTCTCGAGATGGGCGCGAAGGCAAGGCGCCTCAAGCGCGATAAAGGCCTGTCGCTGATGATCGTAGACTACCTGCAGCTCGTCGTTCCCAGCAACACGGGGCGCAACACGAACCGTCAGGAACAGGTGGCCGGCATTTCCCGGTCGCTGAAAGGACTCGCCAAGGAACTGAAGGTTCCAGTCCTCGTTTTGAGCCAGTTGACGCGCGCGCCGGAACGCGACGAGCGCAAACCTCAGCTCGCCGACCTCCGCGAATCCGGCGCAATTGAACAGGATGCGGACGTCGTCCTCTTCATCCACCGTCCGAACTTCTACAAGACCGATTTGCCCGAAGAAGACCGCGCGAAAGCCGAAGTGATCATCGCCAAACAGCGCAATGGCCCGACCGGGAACCTCAATTTCGTCTTCCTGTCCCGCCACACGCGGTTCGAGGAAGCTGCGCCCGACGCTTGGTCCTCGGTCGGAGACGAGTAGTCAGCTTCTGCCTGCCGGCCCGCTGCGTCAGGATAGCCGCATGTGTGGCTCGGATGACCCATCGGCTTCTTGATAAGTGCTGTTCCGTTTGGACCCTCACGCCGTAAGTCACTGATTCCAGGGATCATCTTTCAGGGGCTCGCTCGGGGCAGACCTCCCGCAGGCGGAACAAGAATTGCCCTCATCCAAAACGGTATGTTTACCCACACGCGACGCGCAACGCCCGAGAACGCGAGGTTTTCGCTACCAACCCTCACGGTCTCTGGCATCGTATATGGATGCGCTCGATGAACAGGACAGTCCACGTCAATGGCAGACCCGTGTGGGCCGAGGTCTCGCTGAAAGCGATTCTTCACAACTTGCGTGTGATTCGCCGTCATGTTGGGCCAAAACGAAAAGTCCTGGCCGTGGTGAAGTCCAACGCCTATGGACTGGGCGCCGCACCGATCGCGAAGGCCCTCGAGAAGGCGAAGATCGAATGGTTCGGCGTAACCTGGGCGAATGAAGGCATCGAACTTCGAGACGCCGGTATACGCAGGCGGATTCTGATCCTCACCGGCTTCTGGCCCGGCGAGGAAAAGCGCCTCATCAACTACGGCCTCACGCCGGCCGTCACGCGCCTCGAAGATGTGGCACACCTGGAACGCTCTGCCGCCTCCGCGCGCGACAATCCCTCTAATTCTCGCCGCGGAGCCGCAAACCCCAAGACCGGAAAATTCCGCTTTCATCTGAAAATCAACACAGGCATGAATCGCCTGGGCCTCTCGCCCTCGGAAATCGACGCCTTCGCCGCTGATTTGGCGAAATGCAAACATATCGAGATCGAAGGCACGTTCACTCACCTTGCTTCTTCGGAGGATCTCGAATCCCCGCAAGGCGACGATCAGGAGCGCGTTTTCCGCCAATGCCTCGACCGCCTTCGCGCGCTCGGTATCTCGCCCGGCATTGTACACATGGCGAACAGCGGCGCCATCTGTACCCGGCCCAGCACCTGGTTCGATATGGTACGGCCCGGCGCCGCTCTTTACGGTTATTACCAGTCGTTCGCGCCTCCCCAACTGATGCAGGAGGTCCGGCAGAACTTACCTCTCGAGCCGTGCCTTTCGATGCGGGCGCGAATTATTTCAATACGCGACCTTCCTCCCGGGCAGGGCGTGGGCTATGGCTCTCGATTCGTTACGGAAGCGCCTTCGCGCATTGCCGTGATCAATGCCGGTTACGCCGACGGCATCGTGCGCCAGCGCACGAATCGCGGTTGCGCAATTGTTCGCGGGAGGCGCGTTCCACTGGTCGGCACAATTTCCATGGACTTGACGATGCTCGACGTGACCAGCGTCTCCGATGCTGCCATCGGCGACGTAGTGACAATCTATGGAAAGGATGGGAACGCTCAAATCGTCGTTTCCGATGTGGCGCGCGAGATCAACACCGTGACTTCCGAATTGCTCTGTGCTCTGGGCAGGCGCGTACCACGCTATTATCTCTGACTGTTTTTTCCCCGCATCACCCGCATTTTTCGCTTTACATCACTTTGCGCACTCGATGCTATACTGGCGCCTCATTATATCGGGGCGTCATAATCGGCTTTTCATAACGGATGGACGTGACTTTATCCGCGCTCGTCCGGCAGCAAAGAAATGGGTCGTACTCAGGTTCGGTTTCCAGATTCTAGACTCATAAGACTTCATACGATTCATAAGGTGCCCTCATGCCAAGGCCTTCAAACACACCCAGCACTGTAGCAGTTGGTTCCTCCCCGGAAAGCGCTTTACCACGCCCCGCCGCCGTCCGCTCTATGCCTCGCCAGGCAGGAACGTTCTGGGACATGCTTGCCATTCGCGTCATTTTCGCGGCCGTCTGCGCGGGAGCGGGCTTCCACTTCCGGCCGTTCAGCCTGCCGCGACCGACCGCCACACTCATAGGCCTGTCTTTCGCTATCGCCGTGATTTTCCTCGAATTGAGGCTGCGCCGCGCGAGTCTTCGGCGGTTGATTGGCGCCGTCACCGGCTCTATCGTCGGCATACTCGGCGCGTATTTGACGTCCCTCATCCTGACGCACACCACGATGCCCGAGAGTACGCGCTCGTTCGTGAGCGTGGCCGTATTCCTCGTCATGACCTACATGGGCCTCGTATTGGGCGCCAACAAGGGCGAAATGCTCAACCTCCAGGCCTTCGGCGGCCTGTTTGGAAGCGAACGGAGCATGCGCCCCAGCTCGAAGTTGTTGGACACCAGCGTGATCATCGATGGCCGCGTAGCCGATATCGCCGAAGCCCAGTTCTTGGATGGCAATGTCATTATTCCGCAATTCGTCTTGCGCGAACTGCAACTTGTCGCTGATTCCGGCGATCCACTGAAGAGACAGCGTGGGCGCCGGGGCCTCGAAGTCTTGCAGAGAATTCAGAAGATGACGCATCTCGATGTGCAGATCGCGGAAGACGATTTCGCCCACATCGCGGAAGTGGACATGAAACTCATCGAGCTGGCCAAGCGGTACGACGCAAAGATCGTCACCAACGATTTCAACCTGAACAAAGTGGCAACGCTGCAGGGAATCGATGTTGTGAACGTCAACCAGTTGGCCAACGCGCTCAAGCCGGTCGTTTTGCCCGGCGAGACGATGCGTGTCTTCATCCTGCGCGAAGGCAAGGAGTACAACCAGGGCGTCGCTTACCTCGATGACGGAACCATGGTGGTGGTCGACGGCGCCAGAAAAATGATCAACAAGACCGTGGACATCATCGTTACGTCTGTGCACCAGACGACCGCCGGCAAGATGATCTTCGGCCGCTACGACGAACGTGGCGAACAGCCCGTACGCTCCAACCCGGTGAATGGCGGCGAGGCCGGCCCTCGGACAACCGACAATTCCGTGCCGGATCGCGGCCCCCGCCCCCTCTATCCCGAGTCCAACCGCCCTTAAAGACCCCGGAATCCGTTCCAGAGCCCCGTCGTCAGTTTGCGCTAACTTATTCACATACCGACGGATCCGCAGCCGGGTTCTCGCCTCAGGCCGCTGTCAGCAGCCCAACGGAAGGGTGGCGCGGCCACCGTCTCAACTGAGATGTTGCTTCCCCCCAAGCGCCTCGGTCTCGCTTCGCTCCATGCGTCTTAAACGCTTCTCCCGGCGTCCAAACAAATGGGACCGGATAGCAGTAGGTAGGCACAGGACCTGGTTTTAGTACGCCCAGCACGCGACTACCACGAAAGCAATCCTTCCAGCCTATTTGTTCTGCGTCTTCCGCCTCCTACAGTTGGCCCAGTGAGGCCTCTATGCGAGCAAGATTGAATGGGAGATTTACGACGGCGCTATCGCTCGCCGTCACCCTTTGCGTTTGGCTGATCCTGCCCGTCGCGACGCCGGCTGCGCATAAGGTCGCAGCTAATCCTGGTCTTTCAGCAGCACTGTGCCAGGTCGTCTACCCGCTCGATGAGTCGCCCGAGGAAGGTTACCGCTACATGTTTCTCGGGAACGGCTTCTTCGTCGACGACCAGGGCTATGTGGTTACCGCCGCGCACCTGCTCTCATACTTTCGCCATGGAGGAGAACCGTACGTTCTCGTTGGTCCCCCCGAAGGCCCACGCCGGATGCTGGAAGCTCCAATCGCGGCCGCCGACTGGGATCACGACGTAGCAGTGCTTCGAGCGACGCCGAATCCATTCCAGGCCGGCAAGAAAATCGCATATCTGCAGCTCTCCACGGAACCGCCCGCTCCCGGTGATGATGTGCTTGCCGATTCGCTGATCCCGCTCGATGAAAAGAACGCTCACAGTTCCGCCGCGCCGCTCGAAGACTTTTCACAGGGCGAGGTCATCAACTATCAGTTTTATCGCGAACGGGGCGAAGGCGAAAGACAACTGCTGCTCTTCGATCAGCGAGTCATACCGGGACAGAGCGGCGCGCCGCTGGTATCCGCTGGAACTCACGCGGTGGTTGGCGTGGTCGTGGGGCAATGGCTGCATCCTGCGGTTGCCCCGTCCGGCCCGGAAGGCGGCCGCGTTACCATTGCTCCCGGCGCCGCCTTGCGTATCCACTATGCTATCGGGTTGCTCGAACAATTGCACGTTCCGTGGAACCTGGCTTCGCAGTCCTCGGCGAAGGCACCATCTGTCTCGCAGCAAGGGACGGGCTTCACGCCTGCCGCCCCGCTCTCACTGGTCGGCGTCCCTTATCCCCCGCAAGCTCTTTTCGGCGGCGAGGTTCTGCTCGACGCTCTAGTCGGCACGGATGGAAAGCTTGGCGACATCAAGGTTGTTTCCGGGGGCGCGCCGTTTCTTGATGTGGCGCTCGGCGCGGTTCGCACATGGAGCTTTCTGCCGGCCCAAATGGACGGACGCGCGGTCGAGTCGCGAATCGGCGTCGTCTTTCAATTTCCTCAGTCATTCCTGCCCCAAATGGTTCGCAAAGACCACAAGTACGAAGAGCCCCTGCCCGGAGCTGCGGATCGTGGCGCGCTGCCCGTCTTCACGGTGGAACCAGGCTATCCGCCCAGCACCGTCGCCGACGGAAGCGTGATCCTCGGTGCATCAGTTGACGCTCGCGGTCAGCTCACCTCTGTCTCCGTTATTCACGGTGTGGACCCGCTCGCTGCCTCGGCAAAAGCGGCGCTGCAACACTGGCAGCTTGCGCCCGGACTGCTGGCCGGCTCGAAGACTCCGTCGCAGTTGATCGTGGTCACCACCTTTCGCCGTCCGACCGAGTCGAACTAAGAAGCTCCGGCGCTCTACCAAGACGACGAGCCGATCAATTCTCCGTCGGAAAGCTGGTCCTCTGCCCCGGATTTCGAAGAAAAGGCTCTCGAGGATTCGGCGCGAAGAGAACGCCGGTTTTTCCTTCCTTCCGTTTCGCCGAAACCGCGACGTTGCGCTAAACTGTCTTTCCTGTCATGGTGCGAATCGCCGCAATTTTGCCCGCCGCTGGTCTTGGCACGAGAATGGGCGCCGGAGTCCCCAAACAATTTCTCGAGCTCGACGGCATGCCGCTCGTGATCTTCACCCTGAAAAGGCTCGCGGCCTGCTCGCAAATTACGGACTTTTTCATCGCCACCCGCTCGGATGATGTTCTGCTGCTCCAGGATAAGGCTGCGAAATGCGGGCTCGGCCGTCCGGTACGAGTAATCCACGGCGGCGACACGCGGCAACAGTCCGTCGAAAACGCCCTCGCGCAGGTGGACCCATCCACCGAAATCGTTCTGGTGCATGATGCGGTTCGGCCGTTCATTACTCGCGAACAAGTCGAGCGCGTGATCGCCGAAGCGCGCGCTCGCGGAGCCGCTATTCTGGGAATTCCCGCCATTGATACCGTGAAGGAGGTAAAACGCGCCAGCCTGCCCGAAGATGTCGCGCTGATTACCGCCACAGTTCCGCGCGAGCGCATCGTCCTGGCGCAAACGCCTCAGGCCTTCTCCTACGCACTGCTCCGTGACGCGTTCCGCAAGGCCAGGGAAGACGGCGCGACGGGCTCGGATGAAGCGCAGGTAGTCGAAAGATTCGGCCACGACGTGTATGCAGTCCTCGGGTCGCAGAGGAATTTGAAGATTACGCGCCCGGACGACATGGAACTCGCGCGCTTCTATCTCGAACAGGAACGGGTACGGTCAATGCCATGAGCATCATGCCTCGCCAGTCGTCCCAGCCCCCGGTAGCACGCGCGATTCTTTTCTGGGCGCTTTTGAGCGGTCTGGCCTCTGTGCTATGGAAATCGGCTTCGATGCCGGCGGATGCTGGATTCCGCCAATTGATCGTTTTGATTGCGGTTGTGGCCCTGCTGGCCCTTTGGATACTCGCGTCTGTGGTCTGGCAGAGAATCCCCTCAAGTGACGGTCGTTCTGCCTCCACGAAAATCACCAATAGGCCGATCGCATGACGCGCTCCGGCCTCGGTTACGATTTGCATCGTCTCGAGCCCGGCCGCAAGCTGATCATTGGCGGCATCGAGGTCCCATTCGAAAAAGGACCTGTGGGCCATTCCGATGGCGACGTGCTTTGCCACGCGCTTTGCGATGCCCTGCTCGGCGCGACCGCCCTCGGCGACATCGGCGCGCATTTTCCGGACACCGATCCCAAATGGAAGGGGGCATCCAGCCTGCTTTTCCTCGAGCACGCCCGCAAGTTGCTCGAAGCTCGCGGCTTCGGCATCGTTCACATTGACGCCGTCGTCATCTGCGAGCGCCCCAGGCTTGGTCCCCACTTTCCCGCCATGCGCGGTGCAATCGCGAAGGCGCTTGGTGTGGGGGTTGACCGCATCAGCCTGAAGGCAAAAACGAACGAAGGCGTCGGTGAAATCGGACGCGGCGAAGCCGTCGCCTGCCATGCAATTGCGACCGTGCAGTAACACTGTCGTCGCAAGATCTTTCTATGAACTGGATCACAGGATTTCATGCGATCGAGGAAGCGCTTGCCGCCGGGCGTCCGCTCGAACGCATCCTTATGGCCCGCGGGCGGCACGGAGAGCGCGTCGAGTCGTTGGTGCGGCTTGCGAAGTCAAAAGGCGTGCCGTTGCGCTTCGAAGAACGCGACCAGATCGACCGGCTTTGCGAAACTCGCGACCATCAAGGCGTCGCGGCACTGGCGTCGGCTACGGCCACCGTCGAACTCGAAGACCTTCTAGGTAAAAAAAGGAGCGCCGGGCTTCTCGTTTTTCTCGACGGAATCGAGGACCCGCACAATCTGGGCGCCATCGTCCGCAGCGCGCTTGCCGCCGGAGCGAACGCCGTGGTGATTCCCGAGCGTCGCGCTGCAGGATTGACCGATACGGTCGAGCGCGCCTCCGCCGGCGCTCTGGCTCATCTACCGGTCGCGCGAGTGAAGAATCTCGTGCGCGCAATCGAACAGGCCAAAGAGGCGGGTTACTGGATGGTTGGCCTCGACGAGCGCGCCCAGAAGAACTTTACGGACGTGGATCTGAACGCCTCCGTCGGAATCGTCCTGGGGCGCGAGGGCGAAGGCCTACATGACCTTACGCGCAAGAGCTGCGATTTTCTGGTCTCGCTGCCTACTACAGGCCCGGTGCGTTCTTTGAACGTTTCCGTGGCCGCCGGAATCATCCTGTTTGAAGCGGTTCGCCAGCGGCAAAATTCCACAAAGACGGAAACTGGTCGCGCCTCGCCCGGCAAGCTGTTGAAATGATGCAAGTAGTGCGCGCCGCGCCCTCCGCGCGCAACTCTACTTGTCATATTGCAGCAGCGAAAAGACATCGATACCCGGAAGCTTCGAACGGCCATTTAGGAATGTCAGCTCGACGGCGAAAGCCGCTCCTGCTACCTCTCCGCCCAGTTGTTTAATCAGCGTTGCGGCAGCGGCCGCGGTTCCTCCCGTCGCCAGTAGATCATCCGAGAGCAGAACAACTTGGCCAGACCGGACCGCATCAACGTGCATCTCGAGGGAATCCGTTCCATATTCGAGCGCATAGCTGACCGACGCCGTTTTCGAAGGAAGTTTTTTCGGCTTCCGAACAGGCACGAATCCCGCGCCAAGCGCATAGGCCAACGCAGGCGCAAAAATAAATCCGCGGGCTTCGACGCCCGCCACGAGATCGATTTTCTTTCCGTTGTAATGCTCGCAGAGTTTGCTGATCAGCGTGCGAAATCCCTGTTTGTCCTTCAGTAGCGTGGTAAGGTCGTAGAATAGAATCCCCGGCTTCGGATAATCCGGCACTTCACGAATCAACGTCTTCAAATTAACCATAAGTTCTCCCTCAAAAGCGCATCTTTCGCAGCACTTCACCAGCCCTCGTGCTCGATACGGAAACGGCTCGCGAACTCAGCATCCACTGCTGCGTCTTCCTCGCGGATATCCTCAACCATCGCTCCCCGCGGCCCCCGCTCGAGTTCCAAACGAAAATCCTTCAGTTCTTGCTCGGAACCGACGGCATAAACCTCCACCCGGCCATCCTCCAGATTCTTCACCCAGCCTGCGATTCCGAGCCGCTCGGCCGATCGGGTCGCAAAGAACCGGTAGCCCACTCCTTGCACCATTCCGCTGATAAAGTAGCGTCTTGCAATCTTTTCTCGCACTGTTGATCCAGTCCGGCCGCAAGAAACGGGAAATTCTAACAGAGGCTCGAATAACACAACATCGGAAAGGAACGAATCAGGAAGCCCGGTGAAACGTGCGGTTTACACCGCCCCGCTCTGCGCCAACGCTCTCGAATCGTCATTGGTCGCCGCCCTCTCCTCGTGGCAGAATTGCCCGCTATGACTCGAGCCGCTCAATCGAGCCGGGCGCCTTCGAACATGTCGCGTATCGGTCCCCAAAAGCGCGTTTCCCGGATTGCCTTGCTCACCGCTGTAGGTCTGGCAGCCGCGTGGTCCGGCAGCATACTTGCCCGCTCGACCCCGCAGGCGACTGCGGCTCAGCTCCGCGACGAAAGCCCTGATTCGCGTCAGCCCTCCGTTCAACCTCCCGCCTCCCTTCCAAAGCGGGGAATGGAGATCGTGCAAGTTTCCGGTTACCCCGAGCTGTGGGTCGATGGCCAGCCCTTCTTCATCCACTCAGCGGCTTTCTTTTACGACCGCATTCCGCGCGACTCCTGGGACGAAATGCTCGAGCGCTACAAGCGCCTCGGCATCAACACGATAGACATCTACATCCCCTGGAACTGGCACGAGCCGCGCGAAGGTGAGTTTGATTTTGACGGCCACACCAACCCCCGCCGCGACTTGCGCGCTCTGCTGAACCTGATCGCGCAAAAAGGGCTCCGCCTTATTGCCCGTCCGGGACCGGAAATCCTCAACGAGTGGCGGCACGGCGGCTATCCCGGATGGCTGCTCGACCGCCCTGAATACAAGATGAACCCAACCGATTGGATCGAAGGCCGTTACGCCCCGCTCGACAACCTCAATGCCCACAACGCCGAAGCTGCCGCGCAGGGTTGGCTCGACAACGCAACTCACATGAAAGAGGCCGCAATCTGGATGGCGGCGGTCGGCAAAGAGCTCGCTCCGTACAGCGCGAACAGAATGTTTCAGGTGAAACAACCAGCGCGCGGACCGGAAAGCGCGACTTCCAATTCGCACCGGAGCCCTGGTGGTGGTGGGCGGCAACTTCAGGCTGACCCAAACGCTCGGCCGGAGGGAGAGAGCGGTCCGCTTCTGTTCGTTCAGGTGGGCGACGACTTCGCGATTGAGAGAACGAATTATGCGGGCCCTGCCTTTTGGAAGTACGTTCAGGATCTCGGCAACATGCTGAAGGCCGGAGGCTTAGATGTGCCGGTCTTCATCAATCCCACGGACATGCGAGTCTCGGCGGAAGGCTCCGCCCTCGATCCCCCAATCGGCGTCATGGGGCAATGGTACATGCATCCGCGCAAGCCGAACGGCGCGGAGGCCGAACCGCCAATGCTGACTTCTCGCGATGCGAGTGAGATTGAGCTCTTCACCGAAGAACTCAAGACGCAGCCCGCTTTCCCCCCAGTGATGATCGAGTATCAGGCGGGGTGGTACGCGCCGGCGGACGATGATCGCCCTCTCCCCAATCTTCCGGTGAACACTCTCCTCAGCTCGAGATTGCTGATAGCCAACGGAATTCGCGGGTTCAATTATTTTCCCCTGCAAGATACCTTTACTCCGGCGGGCTACTCGGTTCCATGGGCCAATCGGTCGTATCGCTGGGACGCGGCCCTCAGCCCCGATGGAGACCCTCAGCCGAGGATTCAGGCCGTCCGGCGCAATGCGCAGTTTTTGACGTTGTGGGGGCCTCTGCTCGCCGCTTCGCATAAACGAGCCGACTTCGGTATCGTTTATCCGCTCGGAGCCTATCCGCAAAAGCTGCTCAAACCGGAAGACATCCTCAACGTTTCCGAATCGGTGATGCGCATCGAAAAGCTGGGCGACCTCTCGATGATTTCGAGCGAGCTACTGGACCCGGAATTTCAGCCGGCCGAGCAATTGCTGCGCGATCCGATTCTGTTCTTGCCGGTATTTGATCCCGCGAAGCCGCAGTTCCAGCTTTCGTCGCGGGTCCAGCGTGAGCTGGTTGAATATGTCAGACGCGGCGGCACTCTGGTAGTCTTCCCAGCGAAGCCGGCCGGCGAGACGATCGGGGAGCTCTGGCGAAATGCTCCTCCTCTAGCAGAACCGTCCGCGGACTCGGCAATTCGCGCCAAATGGCAATTCGGCGCCGGCCAGGTGATCGAATCATCGCGCGATTTCTACTCGTGGATTTCTCTTGACGAAAGCGTTGCCGCCGGCAGAAACAGCGAAGCCTTCGCGGGAGCGCTAAGGACGATCGATGAGTTCTTCGATGCCGCCCGCGTGAATCCGTCCCTTAGATTCTCACCGGCGATTCAGCAGGCAGGCGCCCTGGTTGCATCCGAGATTGTGACGGATGCGGGCACCGGCATCCTCGGAATCCGGAGCGGCGGCGAAGGGTTCCTGAGCGTAACAAATCTGTCGGACACACCTGCCGCCGGGAACATCCGCTTTATTCCCCCGGGCACGTCGGCCCGCGGGAACAACTACCCGTATCCTTCTCTACATGTGGATGTCCCGCCGCATGAGTCGCTCCTTCTGCCTCTCGATGTTTCGGCCTGCGGCCCGCGTGTAAAGGATGGAGTTTGCACCAGCACAATCCCGAGCGCCGGAGCGGAATTCCTCGGCGCCCAGCGGGAAGGGAGACGGCTCAATCTTTCGTTCTACGTGCCGGCGCGAGCGGAGGTAAACCTCGGGCTAACGGAAAAACCCTCGCATGTGTGGCTCGATCAGACCGATGCGCACCCGAACTCGACCTGGACGCCTTCGAGCCGCGAACTCCACATCACGATTCCGAAAGGCGCAGCGCCGAATTTCCGGAGAACGATAAAGCTGGAATTGCCAAACGCTCCGCGATTGAACCCCGAGACGAATCGCCCGCGCCGGGCGCCCGCCGAAGATCTCTACTGCTATGTCGCCAATTCCGTTCTTCTTCCGACGAGCGCCGACGCATTTCTCCGAACTTTTCCTGCGCTGGTGGTTCCGGACGCGGATCAGAAGAAGAATATCCTGCTGGTTGCGGAAAATCGGAATGAGGACGTTCACGGCGATATCGCCTTGTCCTTCGAAAAGCCGCTGCACGGCCCGAAAAGCATATCCGTTCCGGCCGGCGGCGCAGCCAGCGAAACGATCGAATTCCGCCAGGCCGATTTGCCGAACGGGGGCGTTCCACCACCCGCCGATCACCTTTTCCATACGGCCATAGGAATGCGAGCCGGCGGGGAACGGCGGGTTCTTCCCGTCGTTTTCTTGCTGCACGTGCCGGGTACGGAAGAACATTACCGCTTCGATTTCGACCGCGACGGCGCCGACGAATGGGTGCTCGAAAACGACCGCTTGCGCCTTATTGTTTCGCCTGAATCGGGAGGGCGCGCCATCGCGGTCACTGCAAAGGGGACCGGCGAGGATTTAGCAACCAGCGTGGGCCTGCTCCGCGACGGCTTTTCCTTCGCGCCCAATCCGCCAGACATCAGCGAGGCCCGCCGGCGCGGCCGCTATGGCCTGTCCAACCGCCCTTACGCTGCGGAATGGGGAGGAGATGCAGCGCATCCGGTGCTCCGCATGAAGTACGACGCGCCCGACGTATTCCCCGGAGGAGCCAAAATCGAAAAAAGTATGCGCCTGGAAGGCGAGGACGGGATCCGCGCCGATTATCGCGTCTCGTTGAATCCTGCGGCACTAACCTCGATCTCGGAGAGCCAGACGCAATCGTTTGTTTCAGTGAACTCATTTCCGGCGCAAGCCGCCGATGGATCGCCGACACGATTCTGCTGGCAAGCAGCCGGCAAGAACGGCCAGAACGCGACCGCCCCCAAGAGCCGTGCCATGCCGGCAGGAAGCGGCGAAACTTGCGAGAATTTTGTGCCGGACGGCAGTCCCATAATTGTGCCCGAGAGTATCTCGGCTGTTCAGATTCGCAGTCCCGGCCGGACCGAGGTGGAGGTCAGATGGGACTGCCAAAAAGGGGGAGGCCGCATGACAATTGAGCCCAAGCATTTTTCGGCTCTCTTTCGCCTGGAGTTCCCGCCGTTGCAGCCCGCAGGCGTCGAAGGGCAGTATTCGGTACATATTCGAACTCTGAACGCTCAATGACCTCTTCCAGAACCCTCAACGAACCGGCGATTTCTCGCATCCAAATAATGAGACATCTAGGAATGCGGCCCGAAATGAGTATTAGAAAGAGCGTTGCGCGTATTTGCGTCCTTCTGATCGGACTCCTCGCCGTTGGTGCGTTGCATGCGCGCGCTCAGAGCGAACAAGGGCCCTTGCCGCCGCCGCCGAAATTCGAGGTGCGCCGGCTCCCCTCTATTCCCAATCCCGGACCTCCTCCGATACCCCAGGAGGAAATCATTCAGCGTTTCGCGGCGAACGAGGATGTGATGGCCCAAATCTATAAGACCTACACATTCACGCAGACCGCGCGCGTGGAGGAATTCACCAATCCGGGAGGGAAATTCATCGTGACCGGGCAGGTGTACACGAAACCAGACGGAACGCAGTCCTGGCGAATCACGGGCCGTCCGTTCTCAAGCCTGAAAACCACCACTCTCACGATGGAGGACATCCGAACGATCGCAACAATTCCGCTCTTCTTTCTTACCAGCAAGGAGATCGGAAACTACAACTTCCTGTATGCCGGGCAGGATAAGCTAGACGAACTCAACACCTACGTGTTCCAGGTGAAACCGAAGGACCTGAGCCGCACGCGCAGTTTCTTCCAGGGCGCCGTCTGGGTGGATGAACACGATTTGACCATCGTGAAGACGTACGGGAAATTTGTTACGGAGGTGCAGGGCGAAGGGATGCGGCTGCCCTTCACGATGTTCGAGACCTACCGGCAGAATTTTCAGGGAAAGTACTGGCTGCCGACATACACGAACTCCGACGACTTCATCAATCAATCAAACGGCAGTCAGACACACTTGCGATTAGTGATCGCCTCGTCGGATTTCAAATTGGAACAGCCGGCAACACCTCCCACGGCGAGCAGCAGTCCAGGAAGCAGCTCGAGCGGGCGAAAGTAGCAGCGCATTCACCTTTTTGCGCGAGGCGGAGCGTTACAACAGATGAAGGAGTAACGAGACGGCCGGCGTTTCAGGCGCTGTATCGCAGAGGAATCACGTCATCGCGCTGCAACGCGAAATCGTCGAAGGTGGCAGCGTAGCCAAGCCAGCCTGGCATGTCGGAAACTTCGGCGCGAACGATGTGCGCCGCGGTGATCATTTGCACCCGGCCTTGTCCCATGGGACGGTCAACTAACGCGACCTCGAGCTCAACCGGGATGCCCACCTCGAGAACACGGGGAGCGAGAAAATAGATTCCACTCGAACTGATATTGCGGGTTACCAGGGTAACGGGAAACGCTTCGGCTGTTTCGCCGACGCGGATCAGACGAAGAGGCAGCGAAAGTTTGGCGCGAGGATAGCGGCGCTGTTCGAGCGCCACGCCGACGGCATGTGTCGGAACGCGGGAAAATCGTCGTGGACCCGGCTTGTTCGAAAAGGCGTTGACGCCCTCGGTTTGAGTGTCAATTCCACGCAGCGGCGAAAGAGTGGCCGCCCACCCGCCCCGTTCTGGAATCGCTCCCATCGTTGATCCCCCAATTACCCGAAATTGCAGGCCCCCCTGCCGCGGGGTTGCGAATATGCTGCGGAGTGACAACTTGCGTCAACGAAAGCAAAGCGAAAAGTGTCCTATCGTGTACCCCCTCCCCGGTGAACACCGTATTGCCGGGGAAGTGCCAATGTGGACGCGTTTGACCGCAAGAAACGGATAGCGCCCCACGTGGGAATTGGCTAATTTTGAGACGGCAAGTTTCGAAGTACGGAGGGCATGATGGGGACAGCGGCCATCGAACTCAAAATTCAAAAGCGAATCGGATCGGGATCGGTCGCGCGAACGGATCAAAGTGACGAAATGTGGCAATCGGTGCTGGCGCGCAACCGCGCGGCCGACGGCGCTTTCGTCTACGCCGTGCGTTCGACGGGAATCTATTGCAGGCCGTCGTGCCCCTCGCGGCGCCCGGGCCGGGAACAGGTGAGATTTTTCCCCTTGCCCGAGGCAGCCGAGCGTGAGGGCTTTCACGAATGCCGTCGCTGCAAGCCTCGCGCGGCGGGCATGCGCGACCCGAAAACCAGGATGGTTGCGCAAGTGTGCCGCGAAATCGAGAAGCGGGTTGCCGGCGATGGCGCCGCAGGAGATGCTCCGCGAACCAATCTCGCGAGTTTGGCAAGGCAGGCAAAAATGAGCCCGCATCAGCTCGAGCGCGCCTTCCGCAGCGTCATGAGCATCACGCCGCGGCAGTATGCCGACGAGCGCCGGATGCGGCGCCTGAAATCGCGTCTGAAAAAGGGGGACAACGTGACCACCGCACTCTATGATGCTGGCTTCGGATCGAGCAGTCGTCTTTACGAACGAGCGCCCATACAGCTGGGAATGACTCCGGCAACGTACCGGCAGGGGGGCTCGGGGATGTCCATAAACTACACGATTGTGGAGTCGCCGCTGGGACGGCTGCTGGTGGGCGCGACTAAGAAAGGCGTCAGCGCAGTCTATCTTGGCGAGTCGGATGGCGTGCTGGAGGGCGCACTCACCAAGGAATACCCGCGGGCGGATCTTCGACGCGACAACTCGGATTTGGGGCAATGGGTTTCGAAGATTCTTGCGCATTTGCGCGGCCGCGAACCCCATCTTGATCTTCCGACCGACATTCAGGCGACCGCGTTTCAGCGGAGAGTCTGGGAAGAGCTGCGCCGGATCCCATACGGCGCGACGAAGACTTATACGGATGTGGCCCGGGCCATTGGGCGCCCGAATGCGGTTCGAGCGGTAGCGCGCGCCTGCGCCACCAATCCCGTTTCGGTGGTGATACCGTGCCACCGGGTCGTCCGGGGCGACGGCACGCTTGCGGGCTATCGCTGGGGAATCGAGCGCAAACGGTCGTTGCTGGAACGCGAAAAAGCCCGATCGAAAAGCGACTAACGGGGCCGGCGTCGTGAAGATCAAATGACCGGTGAACAATGACTCGTGAACAAGGGAAAGAAAAGGAAGCGCCCGGCTTTCTGCTCGATGCAGAGGACCGGCAGAAACTGTGGCAATCGCTTGAGCGCGCGATCGAAGGATATCTGACGCGGATTCGCGAAATTCCGGCTTCCGCCGACCCGTCGCCGGAAACGGTGCGCTCGCGGGTGGGGCAATTCGATTTTTCGCGGCCGCTGGCGGCGAACGAAGCTGTTCAACTGGCCGCCGAGGCACTCTCAAAGACGCAAGTGCACACGCCACACCCTCGCTATTTCGGCCTGTTCAACCCGACACCTACGACGGTGGGAATTGCCGCAGACGCGTTGGTGGCGGCTTTCAACCCCCAACTCGCCGTCTGGAAGCACAATCCGTTCGGCGCGGAAGTGGAGCGGCGGCTGATTCGCGAGTTCGGCGTAAAGTTCGGTTACGAGCCCGAACAGACCGACGGGATCATGGCTTCGGGCGGGTCGGAGGCCAACCACACGGCCTTGCTGGCCGCTTTGACGCACGCGTTCCCAGACCTGGGCCGCGACGGCTTGCGCGGAATGCCTGCGCAACCCGTGTTTTACGTTTCAGCGGAGAGCCATCATTCCTTCCACAAGGCCGCGCGGCTCTGCGGCCTCGGTAGCAAGGCTGTTCGCGAGATTGCGGTGAACGCGAATTTGGAGATGGATGCGGAGGCGTTGAAGAGCGCCGTTCGCGAGGACCGCCGGAACGGCTGCGCGCCGTTCCTGGTGGTTGGCACAGCCGGGACCACAAACGCCGGGGCCATCGATCCTCTAGCAGAAATCGCGGTAATCGCAGAGCGCGAAAACCTGTGGTTTCACGCGGATGCGGCCTGGGGAGGCGCGGCCGCGCTTGTCCCGGAAATGCGCTCGTTGCTTTCGGGAATCGAGCGGGCGGACTCTATCACGCTGGACGCGCACAAGTGGCTCTCTGTTCCGATGGGCGCCGGTATCGTGCTCACGCGACATCCGGAGATTCTGCGCCGCACATTTCACATTTCCGCCGCGTATGTTCCCCCGCGCGCGGCCGGAGTGCAGGCCGCCGACGCCTACGAGAGCTCTCTGCAATGGTCGCGGCGGTTTATCGGACTGAAACTTTTTCTTTCGCTCGCCGTCGCGGGCTGGGATGGATATGCGGAAACGATTCGCCGCATGACGGAAATCGGCCGGCAACTGGGACGCGATCTCGAAGCCGCCGGCTGGAAACTGGCGAATTCGACGCCTCTGCCCATTTGTTGTTTCCGCGATAGCACTTTTTCAGGAAGCAACACGGCGGAGGCGGACTATCTCGAATCCGTGGTGCGCGAAGTGATCGCCTCGGGCAAGGCTTGGATTTCGACGACACGCGTGCGCAAGGATATTCCCGTGCTGCGTGCCTGCATCACAAGCTATCGCACGAATGCGGAAGACTTGCGCATTCTGGTGTCCGCATTGAATGAAGCCAGGAGCAGTTTGCGCGCGGGAACAGCGGGAAGAACGAGATCGGCTAGCCCTGAGGCTTGACCTTTTGCGTGCCCTTGGGCCAGTGCGGTTTGAAGACGGAGTCGGGAATGTTCGGATTCTTAGCGACATGCGAATAGCGAACGATCGAATAATCGCCGGAGCCCGTCTCATAAAATTCCTGTTGCACAGGCAACATAGAGGACAAATCCAGCCAGAGATCCACTCTCGAGATTTGTTTTCGCACTGCTTCGGACTTGGGCGTGAGTTCCAGTTCGACGGTCCGCCGGTCGCCGATCGTTTTCTCACCTTCGAGCGTAATTAGATATGCTCTCCTAAGATCCCTTCCCGAAGTGCCGAACCCAAGCAGCAGGAACTGGTCGACGAGCCCGCGATTTTTTCCGAGGTTATACTCTTCGACGCGCTGCAGGCCTGGATTATAAAGATAGAGGCTGTCGCCATTACGAAGAACGGTGCGCGCGTCGGGGGCGCTGAGTTGGAGCAGCATCTTGTCGCCGCGAACGCGAATCGTGCCCGTTTCGGTAGACCGGTCGTTCACTACAACGGTAACCTTGGTGCGTTCGACGTCGGCGGAGAGGCTTCGAAAATCCCGAGCTGCTTCGTCCATTTGGCGTTGAATGGAATCCAGCGACGGACTTTCCCGGCTGGGGCGAGAGGTTGCCGTCAGCGGAACAGAAAGGCCTATTAAGAACAGGCTCGCGACAAGGAAAGTCCCCGCTCCTGTGATATGTCTCATCAAGTGATAGGTCTCATCAAAGCTGCCCGAACAGGAATCTCCGGCGTGAGGTCATCCCGAAGGTCGCGATGATACCACATTAGTTAGGATGCGCGCGGCAGCGGCAGGTTACGGGGCTTCTGAGAGTCCGGCGGAGCCAGTCATTGCAAAGGGATGAATCGCGCGCAAAATTGTCAAATTGGCGAAGATGAAGCGAAGGCGCAAATTCGGATCTTTTATCGAGTAGAAAATCGCCGAGGCTTTGTTTTCAGCGGCTTACGGCTGTTTCTAATCGAAGGGCGTGTCGATTAGGCGTGATCTGTATGCGGTCCGTCGAAATTGGACTGGCCGGAGGCGGTTCGCGTTTGAGGCGCGAATCGAACCTGGGTTAGGATGGAACTCAGCTTGAAACTTACGGCGATCAGCAAGCGGCCAAGAGGTCGCACTACGAGAGTTGAGGGCCCTGGGACACAACTCCCTTCCGTGGTTCCAAAACGCGCGGCCGATGCGCGGCACAGGATTTTTCTGCTCTCGCCGGCCAATGTCTCCGGTCTCCGGGCAAGGGCGATTCTTGAAAATTCGGCGAACTCCGTGTTGGGAGTGCGCGTTCGCAACGAAGGCGCGCCCCTCGGCGAAATTTTCAGCTTCATCAGCGGCCTCTATTTTCGCGGCAAACTGGCATACGCGCGGGCTTTTGCCGATCCTCCGGCTCGCGCACCGGGGATCGCGGTCATCACGGCTTTAGGAGGACTGATTTCTCCCGACGAGGTCTTCACACTCGAACGACTACAGAAAATCTCAAGCGCCCCGATTGACGCTGCCGAACCGCGCTACAGAATTCCGCTCTTACGCGACGCCCAGCGGCTGCTCGATTGTATGGGCTCGCGCTGCGAAATCGTTCTGCTCGGGAGCATTGCCACTCCCAAATACGTCGAGCCGCTCGCCAGCGTTTTTGGAGACGGACTGCTGTTTCCTGAGGAGTTCGTCGGACGCGGCGACATGAGCCGCGGCGGGCTCATGCTGCGATGCCAGCGCGCCGGAGTTCAGCTGAACTACATCCCCGTGTCAAGTGCAACGCGCCACGGTTCGCGCCCTCCGAGGCTGCCGAAACTGAGATCTGCGGCTTCCCGGGAAGGCGCCTTGGACCCGGCGTAGGCACGCCATGGAAGCGGTGGTCTTTGTCGGCGTCCAAGGCTCGGGCAAGACCACGTTCTATCGCGAGCGCTTCTTCAACACGCACGTTCGCATCAACCTCGACATGCTGCGAACGCGGCTTCGCGAAGAACTGCTCGTGGCCGCTTGCCTCGCGGCTAAGCAGCCGTTTGTGGTTGACAACACGAATCCGGCGCCGGGCGACCGCGCCCGGTATATCGGCGACGCACGCCGGGCGGGCTTTCGCGTGATCGCCTACTTTTTCCAAACTTCGCTGCGCGAGGCGATACAACGCAACAACCAGCGCTCCGGAAAACATAAGATTCCTCCCGCCGCAGTGGCCGGCACCTTCCGGAAACTGCAAGCTCCCGGTCTTGCCGAAGGATTCGACGCCATACGGATGGTGACTATTTCCCTCGATGGTAAGTTCACTGTTACGGAGGAATAATCGCCGTGACGACAGGAAGGACGCGAGTCGCGCGGAGGTCCGATGTAAAATGATCGGCTGTTGAAATCGGCCAATCGGTCTTAAAAAGAAAAAGGAGTTCTTCAGGATGCCTTCGCAAATATGCTGCTCCGGCGGCCACCTCACCCGAAAAGTTTCGGTTCGAGACGCTGCCATTGCCCTCTCCGAGAACCGAGCAATCGGTACATGTGAAAGGTGCGGGAAACAGCTTCAATATCGAATCGACAATCTCCACGCAAAGGACGACCCGAGCGGTAAGGAGCGTGCATACGTCGTGATTCGCGCTGTCCGGCTGACAATGCGTTTTGCCGGTAAGGCTGAGTACGATCCTTTTCTCCTGGTTCTGCGGGAAACCGCGACCGGCAAGGAGCGGATTTTCCCCGCAGCATGGGCAGCCGGTCAAACCGGAAGCCAACGAGTCGGGCAGGCCGCTCCTCTGCTCAGTTTCGAAGAATGGAAGACACTTTTTCGACGACTCGATGCCAGCTTTTCAGACCTGCAGGAGAGGATTCGCCTTCGCGCGTACGAATTGTACGAGGAGCGCGGGCGACGCGAGGGTCACGCGCTGGAGGATTGGCTGAGAGCAGAGGCGGAGTTGAGCGAAGGAAACGCACTTCGCGCGGCCGCGTAAGATCAAATTACGGGCGCCACAGGTCTCTACCGTTGAGTTTTGGAAACGGGAAGCCGGCTGGACATGGTCGTGACACGCCTCCGGTGAAGTAAACGTTTACATCAAAGAGAAACGGCGTTACAGTGTGCTCCCCGACGGAAGGGAATAAATCATCCGGAGGCATCCCGTGGATCGGCGCATCTTCCTGAAAAACTTGGCGGTTGCAACAGCAAGTATAAAGTATATCGCTGGTGACAGCGCCCCGGCTCTGGCCGCGGCTCCTGATGTGCCAGCCCGCGACGGTTTGCTTTCCGCTATTGATGCGGACATCGCCGGGCACACCCTGCTCTGCCAGTTCGAGTTTGGCGGCACGGCGTGGAAAGCGTATGAGGACCTCCGGGCGCGCGACGGAGTTATAACGTTTGTGTCGGCGAATGGGAAAGCGCGTGTTCTTCCTAAGACAGCAGAAGCCACATTCGCCGAAGCGGACCCGCCCTACCTTGGCCTCGCTCTTAAGGACATTGGCACCAGCCCTCACGATCTGCTGGCCGAAAGGTTGCTGGCAAACGGCGAACCGGACCCCGAGGAGGTGAAGAAGGCCGCGCCTCCACAACAGTCCGTGTTCAACCGGCGCGGCGGATGGAGATTGCCGTGGAACACCTTCGTGGGCACGAAGGAGTGCTCGGACACGATGCCCGTTTTCTACGGCGGTGCGACTCGCACGTACCACGCCGGCCAGTATTTTCCGGAACTGACGTTCGAGTCCGCGGGAAAGCGTTTTGAAGGGCTCGTCGGCGGTTGGATGCCGGCCGTTCGCAAAGTCTTCCCGGTCTCCGAAGGCGTCTACATCGAAGCCATTATTTTCGGCGATGTGGAAGACCACGAACGCTTCATAGTGCAGACGTGGCATCGCACCGCACGGATTGAGAACGGCAAAATCACCAAGGTGGTCTATGGCTACAGCTATCCACCGTTCCCTCCACGGCGCGAAGATCCCCAGCCGGAGCAGTTTTATCGAGGACTCCTGGCCTTCGCAGAGTACTGGGACAATCTTCTGCAGGATTTCGCTCCTACTTCGCTTCCGGAGAATTCCTGGGTAGACATGCCGAAGCACGCGTTCGCGAAGGAACTGATGGCGCGTCCAGGCGGCTTCTATCCGAAGTATGGCGCGGTGGATCGCGACTACTACGGCCCGGAATACGACGGCTTTCAGGACATTTTCACCATGGCCATGTACGCCAATCTCGAATGGGGACGCTTCGAGCAGGCGCACGCCATCATCGATAACTACCTCACCCACTTCACGGATTCCAAGGGCGTCATCAACATGCGCGGACCCGAAGTGGCGCAATTCGGCATGACGCTCTCGCTGCTCGCGCGGTATTACAACTACACGGGCGACCGCGCGCTGCTGCTCAAGCACGCCGAGAAAATCGAGGCCACAGCGTCCCTTCTGAACGAACTGCACGCGGAGAGCCTGAAATTCCCGGCAGACGATCCCGGCTACGGCCTGATTCACGGCTGGAGCGAATCGGATTCGTGTCTCGCATCGAATCCGATGTTGTGGTGGCTGCCTTACTATTCGCACAACGCGTTCACAGCCCGCGGTTTGAAGGATCTTGCTTATTCCTGGCCGGCAATCAATCGCGAAAAACCTGGCGGCGCTGAACGGACTGCGGCCGAGTGGCTCAAACAGAGCAAGGTGCTCCAGGATTCAGTGGTTGCCGCCATGCAGAAAAATGTCCATCCCGACATGAACCCTCCGTACATCGGAACATACGCGGGCGCAGAGGGCACTTTCTGGGAATCGATGGAGAAGGAACGTCCGAGTCCGCAGCAGTGGCCGCATCGCGGTTACGCAGAATTGCTTCAGGCGGATGTTCTGCCGGCCGACCTGGCGAATCTGGTGATCGATTGCATGCGCGCGTATGGGGCCACAACGCTCGGTGTGGTTGCCAACGTGGAGCGGCCGCACCCGCAGGGACGCGACATCCTGGGGTTCATTTCCTACGGCTACGCGCAGATGCTTTTGCGGCTCGATCGCGTGGACGAATTCCTGTTGTTCCTTTATTCGCATCGCTACCACGATCACACGCGCGGCAGTTGGACTGCGGGCGAGGTGGCCGGGATCACCGGCGACAGCGCGCTTTTCTGCGTGCCCGCGCAGCAAACGATTCCTCTTCTTGTCCGGTGGATGCTGGTACTGGAGGATTCCGACGAGGATCGCCTTTATTTCGGAAAGGGCTTGCCGAGCCGATGGGTGCTGTCCGGAAAAGAGATTCGCATCGACCGGGCGCCAACGCGATGGGGCCGAGTGAACTTCAGAATGACCGGCAATGAAGACGCCAAGCGCGTAACCGCTGGAGTGGAGCTGGCCCGCGCCGGAGCGCCAAAGGAGTTGCAAGTCAAATTCCGGCTGCCGGGGCAACACGCCCTAAAACGGGTCACCGTGAATGGCGAACCGGTGAAAATCGGCGGCATTCACAACGACACGGCGGCATTCGCGAGCGCCGGCAAACAGCATTTCGAGCTGGCCGCTGAATTGGCCTAGACCGCTCAATTCAGACGGTTCAGCGTTTCGCTTTGCAGCCCGGGAGACGAAACGCGCCGATGCGAGTTCGGTAGTCGGTGTCGCCCTGCTTCAGGTAGTCGCCGACGTACCAAAACGTGCAGTCGTCGCTCGGATCCATCGCGGTCGTCGTGTAATCCTCCCAGCGGAAGCCGTCTGTCTGCGAAGCTTCGCCGTTTGCCAGAACGGTTTCGTGGAAGCCGAGGACGCCTTTGGGATCCTTGGCCTTGCGAGCGGCGAAGCGCTGGCCGGGAAAGTTGGGTGTACCGCCAAAAGTGTAACCGACGCCGATGTCGCCCTTCCTATCCATAGCGATGCTGGGAATCGAGCGGTAAAACTGGTCGGGGGCGTATGTGCCCTGCTGAAAGAGATAGGGATTTCGCTGTTTGTCGAGGCGAAACTCGTACCAACGCACGCCGCCTCCGCCGGCGCTCGTGGCCACAGAATGCGCGGCGACAATCGACTCGCGATTTCCTATCCGGCGGTACACCAGGCGCTGCATCAGCTTATCGCCCTGAACATCCAGCCGGACATCCGTGCCGGGCTGCGGCACGCAGTGCGAGAGTTGCCCATCGCACAGGTAGTGGTATGGCGCGACAGGAATCTTCAGCGGGCCGTCGGCCTTCGTGTTCGCCGGATCATTCCAATCAACGTGAACTTTCCAGGCGTAGATTCCGTCGTCCTCGAAACTTTTCTTCAGTTGCGTTCCGCCCGCGGCCATCATGATGTTCGGAGCGCCCGCGGGAGGAACGGCCTGGCCGTCTACATCGGCGTTGTTCAGGAAATTCACGCCGTCAATGATGATGCACTGCTCGGTGGCGGGCTGTCCGGCGAGCATCTTGTTGCGGTCGGCGATGCAGTCGTGCTTCTGGATGACGGTGTCACCCGTGCTGGTGGGGACGTAGTAGCCATCGGGCCACACTGCCGGACGCGGATAGTCGGGGAAGAGCTTGCGCTCGAAGGCGTAGCGATAGTAACTGCCAAGCGGATCGGAACTGGTGCTGACGGCGTAGCACATGGCGAAGGTGCCCTTCGGCGTGTCCACCGCCTCGCCCGGCCTGGAGCCCGGGCGCCGGTGAAACTGGTACCGGGGCGGCTGCGGCTCGGGAGGATTGGGCGGCATCTTCGCAGCATCCCCGGGAGAGGACGACTGCCCTTGCCGGGCGAGCGCTCCATGCTCGGCAGTCTGCGCGCCGGCCGGTTCGTTTGTCTGCCCCGTTTCATTCGGAGGAAGAGGCCGGAAGATCGGCATCACGATCAGCCAGCGTCCGGCAAGCTGGTCGTAGCGGACCACAGCGTCTCCGTTGTCATGCGGCTCGCAAGGACCGCCAAAGCCAGCAAAAACAGAATTCGTCGCCACTGGGCCGTACAGCACTTTGCCGGTTTCCGGGTACTCCGACCCTTTTTTGGTGTAAACGGCCAGGCGCGAATTTACGATTTGCACGATGTGGTTCGGCCCGACGGCAAGGCTGTTGTCCGACGGATTTCGGAATTTCGCCGTACCTTGAGGCCCCTCGAAACCTGCGCCAAGCCCGTCAAAACTCGCGACCAGGGGAACCGATTGCCGTTTGCCCTGCGCCGTTTGCTCAACCGCGCGTCCGGCAGGAGGAATTGCGGGAGGGGCTGCAACTTCCGGCTTCGGCTCTTGTCGCGAACCGAGTTCAGTGCGGGGAGCTACACAAACGGCGCTCTCGCATGCTGCCGGAGCCTGTGGCGAGCGTGAGTCAGGCTGCAGAAGCAGCGGCCGGGAAACATCGAACTTTATCGCCTTATGCACGACCACGGGGCTGGGCCGAGTCGCGGTTGACGCCGTTGCGACCGCGGTCAAAGCCGCGATAACGATCAGACCCGAAATGCCGGTCCGGATCTCCTGCCGTTTAAGAAATTGCCGTCGCCTCACTTGCCCTCCTCGGCCCGAACGAATTGTTGTGATTTAGAAGAACCGAATGTGTTATTTTTCCGCCCGGCGTGGCAGGCGGGAAACAAGTGCCCTCAAAACAAAAACCGCAGACTGGCAGCGCTTCCCCCGGCGACAACGGAATCCCTCGCACGTCGCTGACCCTGGCTGTGGCGGACCGTCTTCGCGAATCCATCCTTCGAGGCGAATTTCAGGAAGGCCAACAGTTGCGGCAGGACGCTATTGCCGCCACTTTCCAGGTGAGCCGCATACCCGTGCGCGAGGCTCTGCGACAACTCGAAGCCGAAGGACTCATCAAAATCATCGCGCATCGTGGCGCCGTGGTTTCCTCTCTCTCGTCGGAAGAGATCGAGGAACTCTTCGAGATTCGCGCCGTCCTGGAATGCGAAGTGCTGCGCCTTTCGATTCCGAATCTGACCGAGGCGGACTTCCAGCGCGCCGACGAGATATTGCGCGTCTACGAAAAAGCCCTGTGGATGCAGGGCGACGTGGGTTCGTGGGGCCGGCTGAATTCGCAGTTTCATGCGCTTCTCTATGGGCGCGCCAATCGCCCGCACTTTATGTCCATCATCCGGCAAATCAATAACAACGGCGAACGCTACACCGGACTTCAGCTCTACTTAACACGCGCGTTCGAACGCGCCAAGAAGGAACACAGACAACTTCTTCAACTCTGCCGAAAGCGTGACGTCGAAGGCGCCTGCGCGCTCCTCAAACAACACATCCAGACCGCCGGACGGACGCTGAAAGAGACTCTTCAGCAGCGGCGCGAAGAGCCGCACAAGACGCCATAAGAACAGCTTTTGCCCTGCCAACCGGACGCCTCGGGCCACTCACCGCCGCCGGCGGAAACGGAAGGGCGGCAGCGGCTCGTCATGCAAATCGAAATTGACCGGCGGCGTGACGCCGAGCAGGTATTGAACGAAGTAGTCCCATCGGCGCCGCGCCAGATAGTGCGCGTGCACACCGCTTTCGCCGTGAAACATGTTGGGAACGAAAAGCATATCGAAGCTCTTGTTGGCGCTCATCAACGCGTCCACGAGCCGCATCGTTTCGACGGGATGCACGTTGTCGTCGATGTCGCCGTGTACCAGCAACAGGTGGCCCTTCAGATGGCTTGCGATTGCGGCGTTCGACTGCTCGGCATAGTCGTTTCCCACCGGATAGCCCTGGTAGAGTTCGTTCCACCAGGCTTTATCGAGACGCGCGTCGTGATCGCCCGAAATGGAAACACACACCTTATAGAAATCCGGGAACGACAGAAACGCGTGCGCAGAGCCGTACCCGCCGGCTGAGGTTCCGTAGATTCCAACGCGGTCGATGTCCATATACGGATTTTTTTCGGCCATCTGCTTGATCATCGCGACGTGATCGGCGAACGCACCGCCCAGGTTGTGGTACGAGAATTCGTGAAACGCGCGCGAACGGCCGGTGGTGCCCCGTCCGTCAACCATCACCATCACGAACCCGAGCTCCGACATGGATTGCAGATACATTGCTCGCGGAAACGTTTTGGGCACGAAGAAGCCTTGCGGGCCGGTGTAAATCTGTTCGACGATCGGGTACTTTTTCGACGCGTCGAAGTTTGTGGGTTTCCAGATCAATCCGTAGAGGTCCGTCTTGCCGTCCGTGGCTTTGCCCTCAAAGGGTTCGGGAGGCTTCCAGCCCATGGCGGTGAGCCTGCTGACGTCGGCCTTCTCGAGGTCGCGTATCTTTGCGCCAGAGTCCGCGCGCCGGAGCGCGGATCCGCCGGGCAGATCGACGCGCGAGTAGTCGTCAACGAAATACTTGTTATCGGGCGACATCGTCACGTCGTGATTGGCGTTTTCCGGAGTAAGGAGCTGCAAGCCCGTGCCGTCGAGCCCAACCGAGTAGAGGTGAGCGAGATATGGGTCCTCGCCTTTTTCGCGGCCGCCGGCAAGAAAATAGACTTTGCGGGCCTTGTCGTCGACGGCGGTAATTTCGCGAACGGCCCAGTCGCCCTTCGTCAACTGCCGTTCAAGCGCGCCGGTTTTCGCGTTGTAGAGATAAATGTGATTCCAGCCGTCGCGCTCGGACGTCATCACGATTTGCGAGTCGTTATCCAGAAATTGAAAGCTGGTCTCGCCGGGATCGACGTACGTTTTGGCCGATTCGCTGATAAGAGTCTTCTGCTCGCCGGTTTCCGCATCGACGTCGCGCAGCTCGATTTCTTTCCATCCGCGCTGTTCCGCTTCGTAGTGAAAATGTTTGTTGTCGGGAAACCAGTCGAAAAAGGGGCCGCCCTGGAATGCGATGTCGAGAGGCGCCGTCTTCACTTCCACACGCTTGTTTGCGAGCACGTCGAAGACGATCGGCTCGGCTTGCGGCAACGCCTCGCCCGGCAACGGGTACACAACGGTGAACGCGCGCGGCCGGAGCTGGTTCGGCGGGACGAATTGCAAACTGGTGAACCGCCCGGCATTGCGCGAATCGATCCGGTAGGTGACGAACTTCGACGAATCCGGAGACCAGAAGACAGCGGGCCGCTCTTTGGGCTCGTCGGTTTGCTGCGCCACGTATGCCCGGAGAGACGGCAATGGCGTGGCGTAATCGTATCCGGGAATGCCGTCGCGCGTTAGCTGGAGGATTGTTCCAGTCGAAGTGTCGCGCAGATAGAGATTGTGATTCTCGACGTAGGCGGCCCAGCGCCCATTCGGAGATACCGATTCATATTCGTTTTCGGAAGCTGGTTCGTCTTTCTTGCATTCGTACTTCTCGAGATCGCACGTCCAACGCGCGTTCTGCATTTCGAAGCGGATCGCCTTGGCGTCCCGGATAAATTCGAATTCTTCGAACGGCAGGTTGGTGGCGTCAACGTGCTGCTTCGTCGCGCGAGTCAAGGCTTCGGCCAGTCGCGCATGGTCAAACGCGGGGCCGCTGGTATTCTGCGCCGCGTCCACCACGACGAACTCCGAGACGATCTGGTCGCCATTGAGGCTCGTCTTGCGATACCAGAACCGGTCGCTTTTCGCCTGTCCGCCGGGGCCGGCGATCCAGTTCGGCATCACGTACCCGGTGGTGTAAAGATGGCGGGCGTTGCCCGGCAGGAATTTCTCCGCGCGCTGATAGTCCTGGAGCGTTCCCTGCGCGTAAGCGGACGTGACGGCGAGCAGTAGGAGTGCGGTTGCGAGAATGGCACGGCGAAAGATTTGCCCCATTGTTACAGATCCTCCTGAGTCAGAGACCTGCTAAGACGATCACGTTGCAATGCGATTGCTGAAATCAAGAATCCCGCTGAAATCCAACAGAAACAGCGGGACAGCCGACGAGCAGGCGTTCGGTACGATCACATCGGACGGCGGCAAGAACAACCGGGGAAATTGCCGAGAGGCAAGGCACTCTCCGCGGGCAAGCGGAAGAGAAGGCGGGGAGAGCGGATTCGCTCTCCCCTGGGTTGGGGTGGTTTATCGTCGTTGGCTGTCCCTCTTCTACAGAACTGCCCTGCATCCGCAATCAGAACGCGAGCTGCAGGCGGAATTGAATCGTGCGTGGCCCGTCGGCCAACCTGGCTCCGGCAAACGGGGCAGAGGTTACGTCGAGATATTGAGCTGGGTTGTTCGTGCGGCCCGAGAAATTGTCGGTCACGTTCCAGTTGGTGTGGTTGAACGCGTTCAGAAACTCCGCATACACATCCATGCGCAGACGGTCGAAAATGGGAATCGATTTTACGAGCGACATGTCCGTATTGAAGAACACGGGCCCTTTCAGGAAAACAAAGCTGCCGAGTTGGCCGGGCGTTGTTTCGGGCAAAAGCTTGCTGCTTGTTTGCACAGAAGCGGGAAGAACAACCACGGGCGTGGTTGGTGTGGGCCCGGGGTAGACGCCGACCATGCTCTGCAATTGGCTTATCGAGATTCCGTTGAGCACCACTCCAGAATCGGTTAAATCAGGGGCGCCCGAATTGTTCGCGAAGTAGTTGAAGGTATTGGTGCCGCCGGTCAGCTTGAAATTGCGGCCCGTTTGCCAGGTCAGGATGCTGCCGAATGTCCAGCCGCCAATTACGTTGTCCAGTACCCTGTTGCCCGTCTCAAATCGGCGAGCGCGTCCGAATGGCAGGTCGTACGTCCAGAACGTTTGGAACGTATGGCGCATGTCATATGGAGAAGGCACTCGATTCAAGCCGGGATTTCGCAGGGTTGTGAAGTTTGCAATCGCTTCGTCGGAAGTGTAGTAGTCCCCGATGTAGCGGTTCGTGAAGGCGTGGCTGAACGCATAATTGGCCGTGAAATTCAGCCCGTGTCCGATTGGATGTTTCACCTGAACCTGGAGGCCGTTGTACGAGCTGCTGCCCGGATTCGAAAGCTCGTGTGCTACGAATCCCGACGCATAGGGATTAGCCTGAAACATGTTGATCGGGTATGCCACCGGCGTAGGAGCATTCGGGTTGATACCCTGAGTGACGCAGGGGCTGAACGTATTTCCCACGAGATTGCAGAAGTAGTTCGAGTTGCTGACAATCACGTTTGCCAACGCCCCCGCCTGCCCGGAAGAGACCAAGCTGACGTCGTTCGTAAAAACCGAACTGCCCGTTCCGCCGAACGCCTGCTCCATGATCGGCAGGGGAACAGTTCCGGGCGCGCCGGTATTCGCAAAGGACGTACCGTTGTTGGCCGCCAGGTTCGCCTGCGCGTTCTTGAATTCGGTTAGGAAACCGTTTTCAAAAATATTCACTTCGTTGATGTCGTAGACCATCCAAAGGTGAACGGAGTGGTTGCCCACGTAGTTCACCTCTACGACTGTGTTGCCGGGCAACTTTCGTTGCACTCCGAGATACCAGCTCTCCACGTAGGGAGGCCTTAGATTGGGGTTCACCGAGCCGAATCCGCTGTTGAAGGTGAAGTCGGCTTGCGGGAACGGTGGACTGAAACTTGCAGGAAACGCGTTGAGCGCTGGAACTGGATCGCCCAGATTCAACGATCCCGGGACGAATTGCCCGGCTCCGAAGCCAGGATTGAGGAACACCGACTGTGTCGCTCCGGGATTGTCGTAATAAGCGGCCTGTTCAAAGACGGTCCAGCCTTCGTCAAAGTA
>DATEKA010000050.1:0-29819 GCA_035277685.1 Candidatus Acidiferrales bacterium | reverse complement strand
AAAGCCACGATGCCTGGGCCGAGCCAGGTGCCACGTTTCTTTGTAACGGCGCACCAGCAACGCCTCGAACTCAGGCAGGGCCGGGCATCGTCAGCGTCGCGCCCTTCTTGGCAAAGATCATGGCGAGCAAGCGGGCGGGTTCCGTGGTGCTCGCGTTGTCAGAAACCAGGTGTGTGCTGCCCGGCGGCTCGTAGAACATTTCACCTTTGTGGTAGACGCGCTCGGCTTGGCCGGACACGTTGTTGAGGATGGCGCCTTCGAGCACGAAGGCGAGCACGAATCCGGCATGGTGATGCACGCGCCCCTTCCTGCCGGGAGGGAAGTCCACCTCGCTCACCGTGACCTGCCAGTCCTCCATCGTGATGTTCGGCAAGTCGTGCTCGAAGACGAGACCGCTTGCGGATGAGTGCGACTTCTGAGAGGGACGTTTCGGATCCTGCGCGGCGGCCTGTTGGCATACCAGCGCGAAAGCGGCAAAAAGCGTTTCTCGGCGAGTTATCATGCCCCGCTTATATCACAGCTACGCGGTGCCGGCATGCGCAGCCGAGGCCTGCTCGCCGTGGCGAGCTCGCCCGCTCTCCGCGACCCCGCGCCCGCTTGCGAGTGCTTTCTTTGTTGCAAAGTTCGGCGGGCTGGTGCAGGATTGCGCCGCACTCGTCCTCCATTAGCAAAGTTCCCGAAAATCAAGCAGCGCGGAGTCTTGGCAGTTAGCGAAGACTTGGCAGCTCCTTGGATTGGCGCGCGGATCGTTTCCGTTTAGCGCCGACCCGCTTGTCCGGACCGGGAGGCGAAAGTGCAGCCGAATTGTGAGCTTCACACCACAGTTCGTGAACGAATTCCCAAAAGGAACGCAAACTCGGAGGATAGAGATAGATGAAATCCAGCCTGTGCTTTCGCCTTGCAATTGCCGCCTTCAGTACCGTTTTGGCTGCGCCGGTTTTCGCGCAAGACAACCCGCAGAAGCTCGCCGGAACCACGCGCACCTACTACGTCGCGGCCGACGAGGTAAACTGGGATTACGCTCCCACGGGCCGCGATGAAGCTATGGGTCTCCCCTTTGATGAGCTGGAAAAGGGGTATACCGAAGCAGGACCGCACCATATCGGCCGCGTGTACAAGAAAGCCGTTTATCATGAATATACGGACGCCTCATTTACCGCGCTCAAGCCCCGCTCCCCCGAAGACCAATACCTCGGTCTTGTCGGCCCCATTCTCCGCGGAGCAGTGGGCGACACTATCAAGATCGTCTTCAAGAACAATGCCTCCCATCCGTTTAGCATGCATCCTCACGGAGTTCTCTATCAAAAGGACTCCGAGGGCGCGGACTACAATGACAGCACTTCCGGATCCGATAAGGCCGATGGCGGCGTGCCTCCCGGCGCCACGCACACGTATGTTTGGCAGATTCCTGAGCGCGCGGGACCGGGCCCGAACGACCCCAGCTCAGTCTTTTGGTTTTACCACTCGCATGCCGATGAGCTCCGGGATGTCGCCTCGGGACTTTTCGGAGTGATTGTCGTCACCAGACGCGGCATGGCGTTACCTGACGGCCGCCCCAAAGACGTCGACCACGAGTTCGCCACCATTTTCATCGCCCTGAACGAAAACGAGAGCTGGTACCTCGAAGACAACATCCGTGACCACTGCACTGACCCTAAGGGTGTTAACCGGCTCGAGCTTCGACCTGTCACCCCTGGAGGAATGGCTGGAACCGTCGCCGGCACAGGCTTCGTGGACACCAATATCAAATGGTCCATCAACGGCTATATCTTCGGAAATATGCCCATGCCGACTATGCGGCAAGGCGACCACGTACGCTGGTACGTAGGCACGCTGGGAGACTTCTTCAATGCGCACTCGCCGCACTGGCATGGCAATACCGTACTCGTCGGCGGTCAGCGCACAGATGTGCTGAGCGTAATCTCCGCGCAAATGATTACCGCGGACATGGTGCCCGACGACCCCGGCATCTGGCTCTATCACTGCCACATCAGCGATCACATGCTGGCGGGTATGATCGCGCGCTACGAGGTCAAGCCGCGCTAGGATTTGGATCCGTGATCCTGCGTTGCTCTGTGCCTCCGTCGCACATCCCATTGGGGATGCCATGCTAAAATGACTCGTTTGCACGCGGCGCGGGAGCGCGCGGAGATATGCCCAAGGTCGGATTTGTGAGCCTCGGATGCCCGAAAAACCTCGTTGACAGCGAGGTGATGATGGGCACCCTCGCGCGCGCAGGCTATGAAATCACGCCCCGCGCAGCCGATGCGGACGTTCTCGTCGTCAACACGTGCAGCTTTATCGCACCCGCTCAGCAGGAATCCGTCCAGTCCATTTTGGAGATGGCTGAATATAAGAAATTCGGCCGCGCGCAAAAACTGATCGTCGCGGGGTGTATGGTCGAGCGCTACCGCAACGAAATCCGCGAGCAAATTCCCGAAGTTGATGCCGTCATCGGCACCGGCGAAATCGAGAAAATCGTTGAAGCCTGCGCGGGCGAACTGCAACCGGCCACATCAGCCGAGTCGCCAACGTTCCTTTACCACGACCTCACGCCGCGCATCCTCGCTACACCGCGCCATACCGCCTACGTCAAAATCAACGAAGGCTGCGATCACCCCTGCACCTTCTGCGTGATCCCGCAGCTTCGCGGAAAATTCCGCAGCCGCCGCTTCGAATCCGTCGTGCGCGAAGCCGGGAATCTTGCAACCGCGGGCGTCCGCGAAATCTCTCTGATCGGCCAGGACACTACTTTCTACGGCGAAGATCTCGGCATTCGCGACGGCCTTCCGGTGCTGCTCGAACGCCTCGCGCAGATCGAAGGCCTCCACTGGATTCGCTTTCTCTATTGCTATCCGAATCGCATCACGACGCGCCTCCTTGAAACGATTGCCGCGCATCACCGCCTCGCGAAATATCTCGATGTGCCTCTCCAGCACGCCAGCCGCAGCGTTCTCGCGCGCATGAGGCGCGGGTCGCACGGCGACGCCTTCCTTAAACTCCTCGAGCGCGCGCGGCGCATCATTCCCGGCGTCTCGATTCGCACGTCGTTCATAGTCGGCTTTCCCGGCGAAACCGAAAAGGATTTTCGCGAGCTTTGCGATTTCGTCCGCGCCGCCCAATTCGACTGGCTCGGCGTTTTCGCTTATTCCGACGAAGACAGCGCCAAAAGCTTCGACTATGAGAACAAAGTCGACGGGGAGACAATTGCTCGCCGCCGCGACACGCTCATGTCCATCCAAAAGAAGATTTCTGCCCGCACGCTCCGGAAGCGTGTCGGCCATCGCTACCAAGCGATGCTCGAAGGCGCTTCGAAGGAAACCGAACTGGTCTGGGAAGCGCGCCTCGAAGGCATGGCGCCCGAAATCGACGGCAAGGTCTACATCACGGAGTTCGCCGGCGTCACGGACGCCGCCGAACTTCCCTGGCCCGGCACGATCGCCACAGTGGAAGTCACGGAATCCCGCGATTACGACCTGATCGCCCGCGCCGTAGGCTGGGCACCGGGTCGGGCGGCTGGCCAGGCCGGCCTAGCCGCAGCCACGACACCCGCCGGAAAGAACCTTTTTCCAGTTCTCGTCTAGTCCGCAGCCGTGCCGGCACTGCCAGTCGCCCGCCCAGCATCCTTCGAAAAAAAAGTAGGACAAATGAGCAAAAAGGCGAAAGTTAAGCGAAGGCGAAACAACGGATCTTTTGGCGGCTAGAAAATTTTATGTTACTGATTCCATGGAGTTTCCAGCGATTTCTACTCGTAGGCATTTGCGGGTAGGAGTCGTCTGAGGGACCGCCCCCCGGAACACACTGCGAATCCGGAGAAGGCTAGATTTCGACCGCGCGGATTTTTTGCGTTATTCTGCGTTAATTAATGGGATGGCGCTGCCCCATCTGCGGCAAGCCGGTCGATTCGGAGGGGACGCCCGAGTTTCCTTTCTGCGGCGAGCGGTGCCGGCTTCTCGACCTTGGCAATTGGGCGAGCGAAAAGTATAAGATCAGCGAGCCCGTGATCGACGAATCCACTCCCGATTCTCCGAGCGAACAACGAGACGCGGATGAGCGCAAAAACTGACCCGCCCTCCTCCGCCAATTCGGAGCCATTGACAGGTTCGCGCACGACGGGCTCGTCCGGCTCGGCGGATACACAAGCAAGTCCACCGTCTTCCGCTTCGACAAGCGTGTCCTCGCCGCAAAATTCTTCGACGGCGAGCACATCGCGCCGCAAGCCGCGCATTTCACTATTCATCGCGACGGCCTGCGGCCTGGGCTACCTTCCGAAAGCCCCCGGGACATGGGGCTCGCTGGCGGGTCTTGCGATGGCGATGCTCCCTTTTTGGGGCCTAATGGCCATTTTATTGGTCGCAGCAAAGATAAAAGGAGACGCTGCGGTTTTCTTCCCTGTGAACCAGCTCGACGTGTTTCTCTGCTGTCAAATCGCGCTGGCGGTCTTAATCGGTGGGATCGGCGTCTTCTCGTCGACCACTGCAGCGAAGTTCTGGAGTCTGAAAGATCCCCAGCGCGTCGTCATTGACGAAGTATCGGGTCAACACCTCGCGCTGCTCCTCGGCTGTGCGCTGCCAATCTTTAGAAACGCGCGGGCATTCCTTCCGAATTTCGGACTCGGCCTGATCAGTATGCACTCAGCCCTAAACTGGAAATATTTGGCGCTGGGTTTTATACTTTTTCGGGTGTTCGACATTTGGAAACCTTTTCCGGCGCGACAGGCGGAATCGCTTCCCGGCGGCTGGGGCATCATGGCCGACGACTGGATCGCCGGAATCTATGCAGGTCTCGGCCTGTGGCTCGCTCGCGCGCTTGGATTGTGAGAAGCTGGAGTAGCTGGACGCGGCATCGGGCTGAGCACCCGTCTCGATGATCATTTGTCCCACGGGGTACAGGGCGGAATCGTTTTTTGCCGTCCACTTAGGACGATCAGCGATCGACTCGCGACGCTTCAACCTTCAATTCTTGATTCCTGACTCTCGACCCTAAACTCGCTTGCCAATGACCTCAACTCCACGAATCGAGAGCGTGAAACCGGCGGCGGCGCTTCCGGGCGGCGAAATCAAGATCCATGGAAGCGGATTCGCGGCTGCCGGAAACCACACGCGCCCTCAAGTTCAATTCGGACCGGTGGAAGGCAGCGTCGTAGTAGCGGCAGAAGATTTTCTGATCGCGCGCGTCCCCGAGGGAGCCGCCGGAGGCGCTGTCCGTGTGCGGATGGGAAGCATCGAAAGCCAGCCGTTCCCGATCGCGCTTGGCGTTCAGCTCGCCGACAATCTCCATCCGGTGGCGAATCCCGCCGTGGACGCGGAAGGCAATGTTTACGTCACGTTCAGCGGCCAGCGGGGCCAGAAAGTGCCCGTTTCGCTCTACAAGATTACGTCGAACCACAACGTGAAGCCGTTCATTACCGAGCTGATGAATCCCACCGGCCTCGCCCTTGACCGCGAGGGTCACCTCTTCGTTTCGTGCCGCAATGATGGGACGATTCATCGCGTTTCGTCCGACGGACGAGCCATGCAGTGGGTGGAAGGCATGGGTGTCGCGACGGGACTCGCGTTCGATCCTGCGGGAAATCTTTACGTGGGCGATCGCAGCGGCACGATTTTCAAGATCGGCGCCGACCGGGAAATTTTCGTGTTCGCCACGCTGGAGCCATCGATCTCGGCCTATCACCTTGCGTTCAGCCCGACGGGAGACCTGTATGTCACCGGGCCGACCACGTCGAGTTCCGACCGCGTTTACCGCATATCACCTGCCGGCGAAGTGGGCACATTTTTCAAGGGGCTGGGACGCCCGCAGGGGCTTGCTTTCGATCGTTTCGGCAATCTCTACGTCGCCGCCTCTTTGGGAGGCAAGCGCGGAGTTGTTCGCCTCACGCCGCGCGCCGAGCCGGAGCCCGTGATCAGCGGCAGTAACATTGTCGGGCTCGCGCTTCTTCCCTCTCGCCGGGCCTTTATAGCAACCAACAACGCAATATACACGCTTGACTCCGACATCGAAGGTTTTGCGCTGACGCTGTAGCTCGCTTCGCAAGATCACCCGCGACTGCCTCAATTTTTGCCTGAAACAATGCTGAATCGCGCAACCGTTCCGGCGTGAACGGCAGATTTTCGTCCGGGACGCGGAATTCAGGCCGGGTCGGAGAGAACGGACTTTCCGCGCTCGGAAACGACCCGGGTGCGGAGGCTATAGAAGCCGACGGCGACGATGTTGCTGAGAAGGATGGTTCCGACAATCTTAAGGGCGTAGATACGGGCGCTTACCACGCTGACGAAGGGATAGGCTGAGATGAGCAAGCTGAAGAGCGTGGAGCAGAAACCGGCGATGGAAACCCAGCGCAGCCACCGAGGAAGCGAGCGGCGGAGGGCGGCGGCTCCGGCGATCGGCACGGCAAACATGACGAGATAGGCGACTTCGTAGTGTGTGAGGCTGGCGTTGGTGAGCAGTTGATACGCTTCCTGCGCATGAACGCCGGCGCTCGCAGCCAGGACAAGCGCGAGCACGAGTGCGGCGGTGCAGAGGATGGAGTTGGCAGGAGTTCGGCGGCGCGGATGCAGGCGTGTGAACCACTCGGGGACGAGCCGGTTCCAACCGACCGCCATGGGGAGCCGGGTAACTCCGGTGAAGAGATAGCTGGTGGCGCCGAGCAGGCGCAGTTGGAGCAACAGAATCACCAAAATGGCGGCCATATTGCCGATACCAGTTTCGCCAAGGGCGATGCGCATGGCCTGTGGGATTGGGGCGATAAAATCGATGCGGCTGCGGGGCACGAGCGCGACGATGGATGCAGTGCCGAGGATGAACATTGCGCAGATAACGGGCGAGGACCAGAGAACCGATTGTCCGATGGAGCGCGCCGGATTGCGGCTCTCTCCAGCGAGGATGGCGATGTATTCGAGTCCGCAGAGCGCGCCGAAAAGCATTTGCCCGAAGAGGGCGAGCGTACGCAGGCTCAGGGAGGGCGCGACGAAGGAGAAGACCGTATAGTGGGGATGCGCGTGATGGGCAAAGGCCCAGAGGGGAAGAAGGATGAGCGCGCCGAAGACGATGAGCATGGAGATGCTGCCGATGTTGTGTATCCACTTGCCGAGATCGAGGCCGCACAGCGCAGCCAGCGTGATGCCGGCGATCATGCAAACGACCACGGACAGCGAGGCGAGACGATTCTCGGGCAGCCAAGCGGCGGCGGGGCCGATCAAGTAGGAGAGTTCGGTGGGTATAGCGTAGAGGATGGTGGCGGTCACGGCGATGCCGTAGACCCAGAGGTTCCACGCGGTGAGAAAGCCGACCAGGTCGCCAAAGGCTTGGCGGGCCCAGACGTAGAGTCCGCCTTCGAGCGGCATCTGGCGGTTGAGGCAAACGACGGCGGCGGCCATCGGGAAGTAGAAGAGAAGCATGGCCGCGATCCAGACCAGGGCGTGCGCGCGCCCGAGTCCAGCGGCAACACCCACCCAGGAACTGCCGACGACGCACAGTATCTGGGCGAGGATGAGATCGCGCAGTCCGAGGGGCCGGTGGAGATGGCGCTCTCCGGTAGGGCGCTCGGGCATAATCCAGGCATAGTGGCATAGATCGGCTGATCTTGAGCGGCAAAGAAGCAGGGGAATCGGAATCGGGGAAACCTGCGGCGGAGATCGCTCGCCGGAACATCCTCTGCGAGCGGCTATCGCTTGTGGAACGGAGGAAGGTACCCGGGCGGGTTCGAGACGAAGGTTCGCCGGCTGATCGCGCGCCTGGCTCTGCTGCCGCCGGAGCAACTGATTTCTTCCGCCGAAAGCCGCCGCCACTTGCCTCTATCGTCCGCATCGGGTACAAACCTTTTGCGGTCTTTATGCGGCGCGATTCGGCTCGCGCCCGGTGAACCCATGAAAGCGGAAATCATCGCAGTCGGCTCTGAACTGCTCACGCCGTTTCGTCTGGACACGAATTCGCTTTTCCTGACGGCGGAGCTCAACCAGGTCGGCGTGCGCGTGATTCATAAGACGGTAGTCGGCGATTCGGCCGACGAAATGCGCTCGTCGTTTTCGCACGCGTTGAGCCGGGCCGACTTGATTGTCTCTTCCGGGGGGCTAGGTCCTACGGATGATGACCGCACTCGCAATACGGTGGCCGATCTTCTCGGCCGCAAACTGCGCGTCAACGACGAAATTCTGCGCCATATTCAGGAACGCTTCCGGCGTTTTGGCCGCGCAATGCCTGAAATCAACGTGCGGCAAGCGATGGTTCCCGAAGGCGCGACGATTCTCCCGAATCCCCGCGGCACCGCGCCAGGCCTGTGGCTCGAATCGAACGGGCGCATTGTGGTGCTTCTCCCCGGCGTGCCTCTGGAATTGCGCGCCCTTTTCGAGACCGAAGTGGGGCCTCGCCTGGCCAGGCTGAATCACAGCGAACGGCTGTATACGCGCGAGCTGCGAATTGTGGGATTGACCGAATCGGAAGTGGAGCAGCGGGTTTCGCCGCTCTACGCGCTCTATCCCGGCACAGATACTACGATTCTCGCGACACAAAATGGCATCGAGCTTCATCCTCGCGCGTGGTCCGCCGATGCGGCGCAAGCCGAAAAGCTTCTGGACGAAATTACCGGCCGGATGGCGCTCGCGGTCGGCGAGCATCTCTATTCGTCGGCGGGCGAACCTCTCGAAGAAGTGGTGGCGCACGTCCTCATAGAAAATCGCGCGACGATTGCCGTCGCCGAAAGCTGCACCGGGGGTATGCTCGCCGAGCGGCTGACCAATGTCCCGGGCAGCTCCTCCTATTTTCTCGGCGGCGTCGTTTGCTACAGCAATGAATTGAAGAGCTCTCTGGTTGGGGTCCCTAAGGAGCTCATCGAGGCTAAAGGCGCGGTCAGCCCGGAGGTGGCGCTGGCCCTCGCCAGCGGAATACGGAAGGAAACTGACGCGACCCTCGGAGTGGGTATAACCGGCATTGCGGGACCTGGCGGTGGGACGGCGGACAAACCGATCGGCCTCGTCCACATCGGCATCGCGGACGTGCAGGGCGCCACCGAGAAGGCGTTCCGCTTCCCGGGGGACCGCGACCGCATCCGCCGCTTCGCCACGCAAACTGCGCTCGATATGGTCCGCCGACATTTCCCATATTCGGCCCACAAAGCCCGCGCATGAGCATCCGCCTGTTCGTTGCTCTCGACCTGCACGAGGAAATCCGCGAGGCGATTCGCGACCTCATTGCGCATCTCAAACCGGCCGGTAAGGGAGCGCGCTGGGTGCGTCCTGAAAGCCTGCATCTAACACTGAAATTCATCGGCTATGTGGGGGAAGAGCGGGTGGAGGCGATTCGTTCGGCGCTGGCGCCAGTCCGTTCGCAACGGCCTGTGAACCTTCTGTTCCGCGGGATCGGTTTTTTCCCGAACGACAAGCGCCCGCGGGTGATCTGGTGCGGCGTCGAAAGTTCGACCAACCTCGCCCCGCTTGCCCACGCGGTGGAGCGCGCGCTGGAAGCTCTTGGCATTCCTCTGGAATCGCGAGACTTCGTGCCGCATTTGACGCTGGCGCGCTGCACGAAGCCGGACAAAGCGCCCGAACTCGGGCGCGCAGCGGCCGAATCGCGCGATCTCGAGTTCGGTTCTGCTCAAGAAACCGAATTTCACCTCTATGAGAGCATCCTGCGCCCTTCCGGTGCAGAATACAGGAAGCTGGCTAGCTTTCCGTTCGTGGAAGGAACCGAGTGAACCCAATCTGGCTCATACCCGTCGTCGCTTACCTGCTGGGAGCAATTCCGTTCGGTTTTCTCATTGTAAAGGCGCGCGGATCGGACATTCGCGAAACGGGCAGCGGTAATATCGGGGCTGCGAACGTAGCGCGAAACGCCGGGGCGATCGCCGGAATCCTGACACTGGTCCTGGACGCGGCAAAGGGTTACGCCGCAGTGTGGGTCGCCGCTCTCTGGACGCACAGCGAGCGCTGGATGATGGCCGCGGCGCTTGCCGCCGTTATCGGCCACATGTTCCCCGTGTGGCTGCGTTTCAAAGGAGGCAAAGGCGTCGCAACAGGGCTCGGCGTCTTCCTGCCGGTTTGCGCGACGGCCGTTCTGTGGGCGGTGGTGCTCTGGATCGTGGTCGTCGCGTTCTGGCGCTATTCTTCACTAGGTTCAATCGTTGCCGCTGTCGCCTTGCCTGTTTTTGTGCATCTGCTGTACGCGCCACGGCATGCACCGCCGCCGGAAGTGACTGTCGGCACGATCCTGATTTCGATTCTGGTTCTCGTAAAACACCGCTCAAACATTGAGCGGCTCATCGCCGGAACCGAATCTCGGCTCAAACTCCGCCGCTGATTTCACGTATTTCTGACTAGGGTGGCGCGGATCGGGCGAGAATCCCTTCTTCGACGACTTTCGGAGAGATTCCTCGGGGCACAAATCGCCCCTCGGAATGACGTTCTGCCGGCGGGCATCCTGAGCAAAACGAAGGCTGCCTGGAGGCGGGTCTCTCTGTTCGGGCGGCACTGTACTCGCCGCCCGGAAAGTCTATGAGAAATCTGTCCTAACTGGCTGTGCTGGAAGGCACTTGCGCCGGATCTGATGAAACTGTCCTCGGCGGTATTGTGATCGTAACTGCCACACCGCCAGTAGCTTATCGGCTACGCTGGTACTTTGGTCCAGTTGTACCCGCCGAGGGGCTTCCTTAGCATCAAGACGACGGGGATCACTGTGCCCATTCAAGCCCTCAAGCACTTCACGACGCGCCGCATGCGGATCCTCTGGATTGTGCTGACTGCGCTTCTGCTGGTCAGCGTCACACCGCTGTGGCTGTACCATCGGCAAGTCTTGCGCCTTAGCGAGGAGAAGTTGCAAGACGCCGAGCAGGTCCAGCAAAACGAGACGACGCGCTCGCTGGCCAGCGAAACCCTCCAGTTCGAGAAGGGACTTCACGAGCAGCTCGCCACCCAGCGCCAAGTCCTGACGCTGACCGGCTGGACGCAAGATGTGGATGATCCCACCGTTGCTCCGCAGCTCACGCGGCTCCTGCAGCAGTTCGCGGAGAACAATCCCAATATTCTGTACGTCACGGCGATCAACCGGCAGGCCAAGGGGCAGTCGGCGGGCAGTTTCTCGGCAGATCAGGATCCGTTTGTGGACGCTGCGCTAAAACGCGCTTTCCAGGCGAGCTACCAGGGATTCGACTCTCTCAGCGAACCGTTCGCACTTGGGCCTGATGAACACCCGGCGCTGGTGATGTCCGTACCGCTGATGCAGGACGGGCAGTTCAGCGGAATGCTGGCGGCGGTCGTGTCGCTTGACCGCCTTCAGCAACGGCTGCGCGAAGTGAGCGTACGGCATCGCACGGTGTTCATCGTGGACGTTCATGGGCGTATCGTGGCGTATCCCGACACGCGCCAGCTCGTCCCGGGGCGCGACGTGACGTCTATGTTTCCTCTGGTCAAACAATTTATCGAACTGCCGGGGCTGCTGCGCGCGACGCAGACCACCAATTTTTCCGTAGATGACAAGGAAGCCCACCGCAAGACCGAAATGATCGGCACGTACAGCACGATTCCCGAACTGCGCTGGGCCGTCGTGGCACACCGCAGCCTGGACGACGCTCGCATCGATGCCGGCGTGAACGAAATGCGGTCCCAGGCGCTCAGCTTCGTCGTCGGCGTGACGATCGTTGCGCTTTTCTTCGGGTATATCTTCGCCGTCGGCATCACAAGGCCCATCCGTGGCCTGGTCGAATCCACGCGCGCGATCAGCCGCGCCGAATTCCATGAACGCGCCGAGGTGCACGGCGCCGCCGAAATCAGCGAACTGGCCGAGACCTTCAACCACATGGCCGGAGACATCGAGCAGTACGTCGAAAAGCTGAAAGAGGCCGCCGCCGAGAACCGCGAACTGTTCCTGGGCTCGATACGAATGCTGGCAGCCGCCATCGACGAAAAGGATCCGTACACGCGAGGGCATTCCGGCCGCGTGGCCAAATATTCCCTGATGATCGGCGACATCCTCGGAATGAAGACGGAAGACCTCGATCGCCTCCGGATCTCCGCTCTGCTCCATGACGTGGGCAAAATCGGCGTTGACGACCGCGTACTGAAGAAGCCCGGCAAGCTTACCGAAGAAGAGTTCGACTTGATGAAACAGCACACGGTGAAAGGCGCAAACATTATGCGGCCCGTGGCTCAACTGCGCGACGTTCTGCCGGGAATCGAGCTTCACCACGAGCGAATGGACGGCGGGGGCTATCCCTACGGTCTGCCGGGCGATCAGATTCCATTGATGGCGCGGATCATCGCCGTCGCAGACACTCTCGACGCCATGACGACCGATCGGCCCTACCAATCGGCTATGGATCTGGGCTTCGCTCTCGGACGCATCCGGTCGCTCGCCATTTCAAAATTCGATCCGGACGTGGTGAACGCGCTCGTACAGGCCGTGGAATCGGGCCGTCTCCGCCTCAGCGCCACTCTCGTCGAAGTCTGACACCAGCCAAACGATCCTCTCGCGTTTGCGTGGAACTTTGCACGCGCTCCCGACGTATTCTCAGCATAGAGTTGCCTTAAGAACCTGGCTGCGGGAGATCGCCCTATGAGGAACTGGCAGCAGCACCTCAAGCTTGCAGCGCGACAGCTTCGACGCAATCCCGGCTTCACGGCAACCGTGATGATCACGCTGGCGCTCGCGATCGGCGCGAACACCGCGATTTTTTCGCTGGTGAACGCCCTGATGCTCAAAAGTCTTCCCTATCCGCACGCCGACCGGATGGGCACGATTTACGCACGCGTGACCGGCGCAAAATCTTCCGATTACCCAGTCAACCTGGACGGCGAACGTTGGGAACTCCTGCGGGACAATGTTCCCGCCCTGATCTCGGCGGTCTCGGGAGGTACCTCGGGCATCAACCTCAAATCCGGTTCGCGCGTAGAGTACGTGCGCGATGGACGCATCTCTGCTCATTATCTGGAGGCGCTCGGCGTCCGACCGGTGATTGGACGGAACTTTTCGGAAGAAGAAGACCGGCCGCATGGACCGAAAGCGGCGATTCTGAGCTACGGGGTGTGGCGCAACGTCTTCGGCTCGAGCCCTGACATTCTCGGACAGGTGGTCGAACTCAGAAGTGAGCCGTACACGGTTATTGGGGTGCTGCCTCGTGGCGCAGTTACGCCCTTGAATGCAGGCGTATACACGGCGCTCCAGCCAAGCCGTGGGGGAGAAGGGGGCGGAACAAACTTCGACGTCATTACGCGGCTGCGGGATGGCGCCTCTTGGGAACAGGCAAACGCGCAAATCAATCGCGCATGGGCGGCCGAGGAGCAGAGCTTCGATAAAAGAAACGCTGGCTCGCACATCACGTACTACTCCGTATCCCTACAAAGGGGCGAGACCGAGTCGCTGCGCCCACAGGTGACGGCGCTGATGGCGGCCGCGGGACTCATCCTGCTGATTGCATGCGGCAACCTCGCTGGCCTGACGATTGTCCGGGTGATGCGGCGGACGCCGGAAGTGGCGACACGGCTGGCGTTAGGGGCATCTCCCTGGCAGATCCAGAAGCAATTCTGGGTCGAAAACCTGCTGCTCGCGCTGATCGGCGGCGCGGCCGGAGCGGGCGTGGGCTTCGCGGCTCTGCGCGGTCTTCTCCTGATGTTGCCGGCGGGCTTTCTGCCCGTTCAAGAAGTGCCCCTAGACGCACGTGTGATGGCGTTTACGCTCGCTGTCACCCTGTTGACCAGCGTTCTCTTTGGCATGCTGCCGGCACTTGCGGCGCGTAAAGTAGACATCCGCTCTTCGATGGGCGGTCGCAGCGTCGCAGCAGCCGGCAACGCGCGTTTGCGCCAGGCGCTCATCGCGGGTGAAATCGCAATCACGGTGGTGCTGCTCGCCGCTTCGGGCCTGATCATCCGCACGTTGATCCATCTGGAAACCCTTCCGCGCGGATTTAGTCCGAATGGAGTAATGGTCGCAAAGGCATCGCTCGACGACGCGCGCTTCCACGATCCCGCCGCGTTTAGAAAGTTACTGGACGAAAGCACCGCGGCGATGCGGCAAATCCCGGGAGTGCGCGACGCCGCTGTGGGGCTGAGCGTGCCCTATGAGCGCACGCTCAACGATGGCGTGACGCTCAGCGACGGCAAAGAGGCCGGGCAAACGGTCGGGACGGATGTCGTGTATGCGACGCCGGGCTACTTCAACACCCTGGAGATACCGCTATTAGCGGGCCGCGTCTTCAGCGACGCTGACGGCCCCAATTCGCAGCACGTTGCCATTGTGAATCAGACTTTCGCCCGCAAATTCTACGGCGGAGTAAATCCCGTAGGACGCTATCTCGACAAGACCACGGTCATCGTGGGCGAAGTGGCCGACGTGCCGATTTCCTCGGGACTGAACCCGGTGGCTCCGCTGGAGAGCGAGGAAACGATGTATGTGCCGGCAGCGCAGATGACGGAAGGGCTCGCGCTGCTCCACATCTGGTTTCAGCCCGACTGGATCGTGCGAACGATCGGCCCCGTACAAGGCTTGACCGGCGAGATGCAGCGCGCGCTGAGCAGCGCCGATCCCAACTTGCCCGCGTCCGGCTTCTACAGCATGGGCGACCTGCTTGCGCAAACGCTTGCAACGCAGCGAATCGAAGTGGCGCTGCTCGGCGCGATGGCGGGGCTGGCTTTGCTGCTCAGCGCGGTCGGCATCTTCGCGCTGGTGGCAAACATGGTTGCGCAGCGCACGCGTGAGATCGGCATTCGCATGGCGTTGGGCTCAACCGTCGGCCAGTCGATGATGCAGATCGGCCGGTCGGGCGCGGTCGCGTCGATCATGGGCGTCCTTGCCGGTCTGGCTCTGTGCATCGGCGCGTTGCGAATCATGCAGAGCTGGCTGTATGGCGTCGGGGTCTACGACCCGGCGACGTTGGCGGGCGTGGTCGTTGTTCTCTTACTGGTCACGCTAACTGCGATCGTCTTGCCCACATTGAAGATCGCGCGAATCGATCCGGCCAGGACTCTCCGCGAAGAGTAAGCAAGGCATTTAGCGTCGGACGACCGGGCCGCGCCAAGCAGCCTCTTCGGCCTCTGCGCAACGCGCCGGGTTGCCGGAGCCCCGTTTCCCCTGGAGCGCTGCTTTCAACGCAGAAGCGACCCGAGAGAAAATTCCGGGATGCGGTGCATTCGCTGATAAACGCCGAGCTTCTCCGCGAAATCCTTCCACATAGCCTTCGAATTCACGCTCGTAATCCACGTAATGTTCCGGCCGTTGCGACCCGGCGCAAATTGCATCGCGTCTGTTAGCACCGGCCGAGGATGCGTTTCCTGCGCCGTGAGCCCTTCGATGAAGGCCAGCGTGATCGTGTCCCAAATGACCCATTTTTTCGAAAAGTCGTCTTGCCGCAATGGCTTCACTTCGCGAAAATACCACATGGCGAATTCCGCGTAGAGCCACTCGCCAACTGGACCGCGGTTTCCGACCAGTGACCGCGCCTCGTCGAGACTCATGCTCAAGTCCCGCCGGCAAACATCGCCCGGGCCGATCACAAGGGGAACGTTGGAATCCATGATGACTTGCCATGCTTTCACGTCGTTGGCCACGTTGTATTCGTTGCCGCCGTCCGGCCAACTGGTGAACGCCATTGCGACGACACGAATGCGGCTGGTAATCGCCGGATCCTCGATAATCGCGGAGGCGACATCCGTTGCCGCCCCAATCGTCAGAATCGTGAGCCGGTTGTCGCTGGAGAAATTCTTCGAGGCGTCGATGATGAACTTCACGCCCGCATTGCCGATCGGCGTCCTGCTGTCCGTTAGCGGGATGCTCGATCCCTCGAATAACGGCGGATGCACGGCCATTCCCATGCGATTTTCCACCTCGTTCTTCAGAACCAGATATGTGTAGTGCGCCGAAGGATCAGGCAGGCTCGGCGCATGCGAAGAAATGATTGCCAGCACGTCGAACGTTTGCGCATTCGCCAGCATGTAGGCCACAGCCCACTGATCGTCAATTTCGTTCCCGACGTCAGTGGAAAGAATCACGGGCGTCTTAGCGGATGCCGTCGCGGCGCCCGCGATGACGGCGAGCGCCAAAAGTGCGGCAATGCTCGACGGGGAAAGTTGCAGCGGAGTTCGCAACATGGCCGGTGCGCCTCCTCACGCTAAATGCGAATCGCCGAAGATTAACACGCCGAGAGGCGACGTGTGCGCAGCTTCATACGGCTCCGTTTGCTAGAATGGTTCCTTCCGCACGCGCGTGTAACAATCGTTGCGGCGGTAACGCAGATGCCATGATCACGCTGTTTGGACCACCGGAGCCGACGCTTCGCGAACGCCTAAAAGATGCGGTCACGAAGACTCGCTCGGAACTGTCCGCGCGCGTCGAGCAAATTCTCACGGGCGACCGTCCGGTTGATCCCGAACTGCTCAAACAGCTCGAATCCGCGCTACTCAGCGCCGATATTGGCGTGCGCACGACGAAAGAAGTCCTGGCGGCGCTGCGCGCTCAGGTGACTGAGCACAAGCTCGAAGGCTCCGACCAACTGCGCAGCGAACTGAAGAATCAGGTGCTGCGTATCCTGAACGCTCCCACTGCGTCCTCCAACGGAAAGATCGATGTTCCGACTCGCGTGCTTTTCGTTGTCGGCGTGAACGGCACGGGGAAGACGACCACGATCGGCAAACTCGCCAACCGCCTGAAAAAAGAAGGCGCCAGCGTTCTGCTCTGCGCCGCCGACACGTTCCGCGCCGCGGCCATCGAACAGCTCGAAGTCTGGGGACGGCGCGCCGGAGTGGAAGTGATCAAGCAGAAGTCCGGCGCCGACCCTTCCGCGGTAATTTTTGACGCGCTTGCCGCAGCCAAGGCGCGTGGCGCCGATGCCGTGATCGTGGACACGGCGGGCCGCCTGCACACGAAGTCCAACCTGATGGCTGAGCTGGAAAAAATGAAGCGCACCGCGTCGAAAGTCGTGCCCGGCGCGCCGCACGATGTGCTTCTCGTGCTCGACGCTACCACCGGCCAGAACGGCCTGAATCAGGCGCGCGAATTCTGGAGTCACGCGGGCGTCACAGGAATCGTGCTCACGAAGCTTGACGGCACAGCCAAAGGCGGAATCGTCGTGGCCATCGCGCGGGAGCTGAACCTGCCGATCCGGTTTGTGGGGACGGGCGAACAGATGGACGACCTGGTGCCGTTTGACGCGCAAACCTATGTCAACTCGCTCTTCGATGCGCGAGGCTGACGAGACCTGGGCCCTTCGCGCACTCGCGCTCGCCGGGCGCGGCGTTGCGCTCACGCACCCGAATCCAACCGTTGGCGCAGTTATCGTCAGGAACGGCCGCATAGTGGGCGAAGGTTTTCACCAGTACGAAAAGCTCGATCATGCGGAAGTTGTCGCGCTGAAACAGGCGGGCCCGAAGGCGCGCGGGGCGACGCTGTATGTAACGCTCGAACCCTGCTGCCACAGAGGCCGCACGGCCGCTTGCACGGACGCGATCATCGCCGCAGGAATACGACGCGTCGTCGCGGCGATGCCGGATCCCAACCGTGTCGTCACCAGAAAAGGCTTCGCACAACTTCGCCGCGCCGGAATCCGCGTCGATGTGGGAGCATGCGCGGGAGAAGCTCGCCGGCTAAACGAGGGATTCGCGAAATGGATCGGAACCGGGCGCCCATTCGTCACGCTGAAAGCCGCGCTCACTCTCGACGGCCGGATCGCTTTGCGGCCCGGACATTCAACTTCGATTTCGAGCGAGCCTTCGCGTGCGGCCGTTCAGCGGCTGCGCCATGAAGCGGACGCGCTGGTCACCGGCATCGGCACTGTTCTTGCCGACGATCCACTGCTCACGGACCGCAGCGGCCAACCTCGGCGTCGAAAGCTGCTGCGTGCAGTACTTGATTCGCGTCTGCGCCTGCCGCTCAAATCGCGCCTGGTGGAATCTGCGCGGAATGACGCGATTGTCTTCACGACGCTGCCAACGGACTCGCTGAAAGCGCGCGCGCTGACCCGGGCCGGGGTGGAAGTACTTCGCGTTGCCGCGAAGCGCGGCCGCGTGGATTTGAACGCCGCTCTCCGTGAACTCGGCCGCCGCGAAATCCTGACTGTCCTGCTCGAAGCGGGCGCAGAACTGAACGGCGCCGCCCTGGACGCCGGAATTGTCGACAAGATGATTCTCTTCTATGCTCCCAGGATCATGGGCAACGGCGGAGTCCCCATGGCGCAACTATCCTCGCGCGGGTTCGATAAATTGCGGCCCTTGTGCGATGTCGCGCTAAGCTCAAGCGGTTCCGATTTTGTAGTTCAAGGATACCTTCACGATGTTTACAGGAATCATCGAAGCCGCCGGGGAGATTGAATCGCTGGTCCGCGGCGAGGGAGGCGGCAGGCTGGGCGTGAGCCTGGCTGAGGCGCGCGAGATCGCGTCGAGCATGAAAATCGGCGACAGCATCGCAGTGAACGGATGCTGCCTGACCGTCGTTGAATGCCGCGAAGCGCATTTTTCCGCCGATCTTTCAGGCGAAACTTTGCGGCGCACGTCGTTTGGCGAAAAAAAAGCCGGCGAAATCGTGAATCTGGAGCGGCCTCTCGCTGCCGGAGCCCGCGTGGGCGGTCATTTCGTGCAGGGACACGTGGATGGCGTCGGCCGCGTCACGCGGCTTGCACGCGAAGGGGACAACTGGTGGCTCTCGGTACGCGCCCCTGAAAACCTTCGGCGCTATATCGCCGAGAAGGGGTCGATCGCCATTGATGGCATCAGCTTGACCGTTGCTGCCTGGAAGGACGGGGTCGCCGACATCGCCATCATCCCATTCACCTACGGCGAAACGGACATCAAGCGAATGGTTCCCGGCGATGCCGTGAATCTCGAGACGGACATCCTCGCAAAATACGTCGAGAGCCTCCTTGAAACGCGAAGCGCGGCAGCGCCATCGCGCTTAACGGTCGCTCGACTCGTCGAAGAAGGATTCTGATGACGCGCCGGCGCGGCTACGATGTAATCGTCATCGGGGCTGGGGTGTTCGGCGCGTGGACCGCTTATTTCTTGCGCAAATCCGGCGCGAGCGTTCTCCTCTTGGATGCCTACGGTCCCGCGAATTCGCGCGCCAGTTCCGGCGGCGAATCGCGCATCATCCGCATGGGCTATGGGGCCGACGAAATCTACACGCGCTGGTCTGTCGATGCACTACCGATGTGGAACGAACTTTTCGCGCAAGCCGGACGGCCCGAGCTATTTCAACGCACGGGCGTTCTGTGGATCGCGCACGAGGGCCAGCAGATTCCGCTCGACACGCAGGCTACCTTGAGGCGTGTTGGTGTGCCGTTCGAGAAGCTCGCGCTCGAGGAACTTCGCCGCCGGTATCCGCAAATTTGTTTTGAGGACGATTGCTGGGGTATTTTCGAGCCTGGCAGCGGTGTTTTGATGGCGCGGCGCTCGGTTCAAGCGGTAGTCGAACAATCCACAAAGCAAGGCGTGGAGTATCGGTCCGCTGCCGCGCGCTCGCCCGTTGCCACGAAAGCCGCTCTTTCAGAAGTCGTTTCTGCGGCCGGCGATCAATTCGCGGCGGATAGTTTTGTGTTTGCCTGCGGGCCATGGCTGCCAGAGCTTTTCCCGGATGTTTTGAGGGATCGCATTTTCCCTTCGCGCCAGGAAGTGTTCTTCTTTGGCGTTCCGCCGGGCGATGGCCGGTTCTCCGCGCCCGCTATGCCGACCTGGCTCAAACTCAAGGACGAATTCTACGGCATGCCCGATATTGAAAGCCGCGGGCTCAAAATCGCCCACGATCGCCACGGCCCGCGAGTCGATCCCGACACTCAATCACGCGTGGCCACTGCCGACGCGCTGGCAATCGCTCGCCAATACGTCGCGCGGCGTTTTCCGGCGTTGCGCGACGCACCCGTGATCGAAACGCGCGTCTGCCAATATGAGAACACGTCGAATGGCGATTTTCTGGTTGACCGCCACCCGCAAATGGAAAACGTGTGGCTTGTCGGCGGCGGGTCCGGGCATGGATTCAAGCATGGTCCGTCTCTGGGGAAATACGTCGCGGAGCGTGTCGTGAATAGGGGCGCCGTGGAGGCGCGGTTTTCTCTGGCAACGAAGGAAGCTCTGCAGAAACGCGCTGTGTTCTAAGCCGTCCTTCGTACTACTGTGAAACGGGCTAGATGGCCTCTCGTGTTTTGGCGCGAGCGCCGCGAAAATACAAGATCAAACCGAGTGCAACGAAAAAGAAGGTCCCGGCAACCAGCGTAGCCTCGAAGAACAGCTTGTTTTCCGCTTCTCCCGGGGGAATGAAAGAAAGCGCGATTCCGCCGAGCACAACCAGAAAGCCCAGCGAGCCGACGATCCACACGCCTGCTTTCCCGCCCGGAATCAGCACGGCATCCGTGCTCGCCTCGCGGTCTCGCCGATACGCGAGCCGGATCACAGCGGCATACATGTACAAGAATGGAATGAAATAGAGGATCGTTCCGGCGTCCACGAAAAGCTGATAGGCGCTGTTCACGGAGTGATTTATCTGGATCAACAGCAGGATGATTCCCGAAATCACGGCTTGGACAAGGATCGAGATCCAGGGCGTCTTCCACTTAGGATGGATTTTCCCGAACGCCGCGGGCAGATAACGGTCAATCCCAACGATGAAGGGCACGCGCGCGACGCCCGCCACTGTCGTGCCGATTCCTCCGGCATTCCCAAAAAACGCGAGCACGGCCGCAATCACGCCAAACAGTCCGATGCGCAGCATCGTCGAACCCGACGTAAGCGCCTGGAAAACACCGCTCTTCGGATCCACCGAATTCGCCGGCAACATTCCGAGGAGTACGAACGTGCACGAGATGTAGGCGAGCGCGATCAGGAATCCCGAGCCAAAGATCGCGCGAGGGAACGTTTTCTGCGGATCGCGCACTTCTTCACTCATCGCCGAGCAAAGCTCGAGTCCGACGAAGGCAAACGCAATTTGCGGCCAGAAATTTACGGTGTTCCAGTCCCACTCCGGCAGGATGTTCGACCATGTAAAGTGCGTCACAAATCCGTGCGAGTACCACAAATATCCGCCGATTCCCAACAGCATCAGCAGTGGAACATAGGTCCCGATGCCGCCCGCGTTCTGGAGCCATTTCCCGATGTTCAGGCCGACAATGTTCAACACGACCGCAACTCCCAGGAGCACAAATGATGTGATCATCAGAAAAACGCGGTCCTGCGCGAGATACGCCGTACCGCTTCCGCCGATGTAGGCAGCCATTGCGGCGCTCGCCATCAACAGGCCGGGGAAATAAAAGAATGTGTAAATCCAGTAGGTCCAGCCGGCAACAAATCCATGAAAATCGCCGAAGGCCTCTTTCGACCACACGTACAGCCCGCCCTCGACCGGAAAGCGCGTTGACAGCTCGGTGATGACGAAGGCAGACGGAACAAAAAAGAACACAGCGGCCAGAACCCACAGGCTGATCGACGATGTTCCATTGTGCGCGGCGGCGGCTATCCAGCGAGGCCCGAGTACGGCCGCAATGTTGAAGAGCAGCACGTCCCAGAAACCCATCACGCGGCGAAGCTGCTTTTTAACGTCCGAGCCGGCGGTGGCGCTCACGCGGTCTCGTCCAGTGCGGGGATCAGCTCGTCCTGAAGGAGGAAGTTGCGGAGGAAGGGATCGCCGGAGCTCTCGAGCTCGGCCCACGGCCCGAAAAACTCGACGCGGCCCTCGTGCAGAAAAATCACGCGATCGGCAAGCCGTTTGCCGAGGTGCGTATCATGCGTGACTACGATCGACGTCTTCTTGAATTTCTGCTTCAGCTTGAGAATCAGGTCGCTGACGTGCAATGCCATCACCGGGTCGACCATTGTCGTCGGCTCGTCGTAGAGAATGGCGTCCGGATTCTCCGCGAGCGCCCGCGCAATCGCAACCGCGCGCTTCATCCCCGTGCTCAAGTCCGCCGGCAGCCGGTCTCCGAATTCTCCTACCTCGAGCATCTCGAGGAGATCCTTCACCCGGCGGTCGACTTCGTCGGGATCCCGGCCGGCGCCGTGGCTGAGAATCGGAAACGCGACATTTTCCGCCACCGTCAGCGAGTCGAAGAGCGCGCCCGACTGAAACACCATCGTCACGCGCCGCCGGATTTGCGCAAACTGCGCCTCGGTCCAGTACGTCACGTCGTTTCCGGCGACGATAATTTGGCCTTCATCGGGCTTCAAAAATCCGAGCAGCAGTTTCAGCGAAACGGACTTCCCTACGCCGCTGCGGCCCATGATTACCGCTGTCTCCCCTTCGTCAACGAAGAAGCTCACGTCCTTGAGAACGTTGTTCTCGTCGAATGATTTCGACACGTTGCGAAATTCGAAATAGTGTCCGCTCATCCCTTTTTCATCCGCAGCGTCCGCGCTCGTTTCTGCGTCTTCTGTGTCTTCGCGAATCGGGCCTTCGCCCGCTCGTAGTCGTCCGGTGAATTCATATTCTTGAACAGGAGACCCTCGGAATCAAAACGTTTCCACTCCGCGCGTTCCATGTACTCGACTCGCACGTGAGCGAGCCCGTCTATCACTTTGCGCACGCCGCGATCCAGCGCGAGCCAGACCGCGGGCTCGCAATTCTTGTGGTACATCGCACAGAGCGGCTCCGCGCCGGCATCGTTCATCGGCAAAACGACATCGCCGGCGGACGTCCGCGCTCGCTCGATCAAAAACGCTAGCCATTCCAGGGTCAGATACGGCAGGTCGCAGGCTACGACCAGGTTCCACGCGCATTCGGATGCGCGCAACGCCGTCGCGATTGCGCCGAGCGGCCCGGCTCCGGGCCAATCGTCGCGGATTGCGGGCAGTCCCAGCGCCTCGAATCTCTGGGGGGAGCCGATGACGCGCACCGGGCCCGCAACGGACTCAGCCAGCCGCGTCACGCGAACGATCATCGGCGTGCCGCCGATTTCAAGCAGCGCTTTGTCGCGTCCCATACGCGAGCTCTCGCCGCCCGCGAGAACAAACGCTGCGACACCGAAGTTGGAACGTTTCACGATCAGGAACGCCTCGCTGCATGCATTCGGTCAGGGAGGATAAAGCCGGGTGCACGCCGAAGTCGCGCACGTCTTTATGCGGAGACTGGCTTGGATTCGCGGCGGGCGAAGGCTGGGACTTCACTGAGATGAAAGCCCGCGACGAACATCGCATGCGGCGCCACGCGGCCCCAGCGAACGAGTTCCCATTTTGCGCGAAGAAAGCGGATTTCAGGTTTGAGCGTGAGATCGAGCACCTGGCGCGTCTCGCCGCGGTAAAAACGTTGCGGCATCATCAGCAGCGGCTTCACTCCCCAGCTCTCTCCGTCCGCCGATCCCCACACTGCAATGTCAATTGACTCCTGCTCGATCTGATCGGTAATGAGCATCGTGCACAGAAACGTACGCGTCTCGCTGGCGCTGATGTCGTACGGCTCTCCCTGCCCATTTTCGGCTAGCCGCGTCCCCGCCTGAATCAGTTCGAGCTCCATCGGCACTCGCAGTCTCCTGCCATTCTCAAGGGATACTAACATGCCGGAAAAACCGGCAACGCAAGTCGAGGCAGTTCCCCCGGTCTATGCGAGTTCATCCGTATTCATTTGCGGCTCGCATAGAAACGCCGCCCGTAAATCGCGTCTTTAACTTCCTTCGCGATCCAGATCGGTCCCACTAAAAAATAGATAAGTCCCTGGAAGAACGCCGGCTTGTTGCCCTCAATCCGGTGCCCCACGAAGAGCAAAATCCATCCCCCGGCGAACAGCGTCAACCCGATTCGCCAGTACAGCAAGGCTGCCAGGATAATTCCTGCCGAGATGACCGGTATTCCGATCCCATGCAGAGCCTTGTTCCACGCGTTCGTATGCTCGTGATCATACTGCGCCATGTACTGCTCGAAGGAGGGCATAAGTTTGCTTCGAGTTTATACGCGGAGGACGGCCCTGGAGGCAAGCTAGAGTTTGAGCCGCGCGAGACGCTCAGCAGCGGCCTGAAACGTTCTCTCCGTTTTGCAGAACGTAAATCGCAGTTGTGTGCGGCCTTCCGCTGGATTTTGATAGAAGCTTGACCCCGGCACTGCCGCGACGCCTATTTCGCTTACCAGATATTTCGCGAAGGCCACGTCGTCCGGAAAGCCGAACGCCGAAATATCCGTCATGATGTAGTACGCCCCGCGCGGCTTGAAGCAGCGAAAACCGGCGCCCGTAAGAATGCCCAGCAGGCGTTCGCGCCGGACCGTATATTCCTGCGCGAGTGTTTGGTAATAGCTCTCGGGAAATTTCAGCGCCACCGCGCCCGCTTCCTGCAACGGGGCGGCCGCGCCAACAGTCAGGAAATCGTGCACCTTGCGAATCGCCGCGGTTACTTGCGCCGGCGCAATGGCCCAGCCCACTCGCCAGCCCGTCACGCTGTACGTCTTCGACAACGCATTGATCGTGATGGTATGGTCGCGCATCCCCTCGATCGACGCCATCGAGACATGCTTGGTCCCGTCGTAAACCATATGCTCGTAAATTTCGTCCGTGATTGCGAAGGCGTTCCATTGCAAGCACAAATCGCGAATAGCCTCGAGTTCCCCGCGCTCAAACACCTTACCTGTCGGATTATTCGGCGTGTTGAGAATGATCGCTTTCGTCGCGGGACCGAATGCGGCGGCCAATTCGTCCCCGTCGAAGCCCCAATCCGGCGGCCGCAGCTTCACAAATCGCGGGATTGCTCCCGAAAGAATCGCGTCCGGCCCGTAATTCTCGTAGAACGGCTCGAAGACGACCACTTCGTCGCCCGGATTGATGACCGCCATCATTGCCGACATCATCGCTTCCGTAGACCCGCAGCAAACTGTAATCTCGCGCTCCGGGTCGGCTGCCACGCCCTGCGTACGTTCGAATTTCCCGGCGATTGCGTCGCGAAACTTCTTGGCGCCCCAAGTGATCGCGTATTGGTTCACGTCGGCGGCAATAGCCTGCTGCGCGGCCAATTTGATCTCAGCCGGCGCGGGGAAATCCGGAAAACCTTGCGAAAGATTGACTGCGCCATGCTTTAGCGCCAGCCGCGTCATCTCGCGGATCACGGATTCGGTAAATTGTCCGGCTTTTGTGGAAAGGCGTGAACTAGCGCTTTGTGCTGCGGCGCTTTGTGGCGTGGCGGGATTCATGCGTCGCTCCGTAGAGCCTGCGATAGATGCCGGCGTTCCGCGAAACCATTTCGACGTACTCGCGGGTCTGCGTGAACGGAATCGAATCGACGAACTCCGCCGGCTCGCGGTAGCTCTGGCCCGCGGTCCACGCCGTCACGCGATCTTCTCCGGCATTGTACGCCGCCAGAGCCAATTCCACGCCTCCGAATTGCTCCTCGAGCTGTGACAGGTAGTAGGTGCCCAGCCGGATGTTGTAATCCGGGTCGAGCAATCTTGCATGGGAATAGCGGATTCGGATTTTGTGGGCCATGCGCGCGCCCGTCTCAGGGATGAGCTGCATCAGTCCAAACGCATTGGCGTCTGAATGCGCTGTCTTCTCAAATGCAGACTCTTGCCGCATCAGCCCCGCTACCAGCAGAGGGTCGACGCCGGCCCGGGCCGACCAGCGGCGGATCGAGTCACGGTACGGAAGCGCATACGCCGTCTTCCAAACTTCCAGCGGAATCGCGTCGAACGCGTGCGATTCGAGCTGTGGGTAAACCTGCCGCACCGCTACAATCGCTGCTCCGCAATGATCGGCGGCAACCGCCTCCTTCGCGGCTTCCAGCAGCAGCAGCGGCTCGCCGGTCGCCCGGTACGCCGCGCGCAGTTCCAGTTCTGCCGAACTGTCGAACGCTATCGACCGCAGCGCATCGGCGCGCGCCTTCCAGGCCGTCGCAGCCTCCGGGAGCACCTTACCAATCTTGGGGAGCGCAGGCGCAGCCGGAATCAGCGCAAGGACGCCGGGGTCCCCCTCCGTTCCGGCGCCGAGAGCGTGCAAGCGCTTTTCGGCGGCGGTCTCGAAATAATTTTCCGGAAAGCGCTCGACGAGCTTGTCGTAATAACTGCGCGCCACCGAAGGATTCCCTGCCTCCTCCGACAGCCTTCCCAGCCAGTAAAGCGCGTCCGGAACGTAAGGTGATTTAGGGAAGCGCTGGATGTGTTCGGTCAAAAGCTGCGTCGCATCCGGCTGGCGCTTCAGCACGGAAGCCCATGCGACACGCCATTGGGCCGAAACCGCATCCGCCGCGTCCGGAAAATTCTCCTCCAGCCGCCTGTAGTAAGCAGCCGCATGATCGCGGTCGAGCTCAACCCAATACTCGTTGCCCGCGAGCATCAACGAGCGTTCCGTCCAGATGCTCTGAGGCGCGCGCGACGCCGCGCCCTCGACGGCAGCCGCCATTTCCGAGTCCTGCGCCAGCCCCCGGTAAACTTCCGCAAGCGCATGGAATCGCTCGGCGTCCACGTCGGAATCGTTGACTTTCAGGGCAGCCAGTTCCGCGGGTCCCGAACCGAGAAACGCGCCGCACTCCAGAATCCGCAATCGCGCCCGTTCGTTATCCGCGCCCGTCGTTTGCGTCAGGATTCGAGAGTAAGCGTCGCGCGCTTCCGTCCAGTAGCCGGCTTGAAAAATCGCGGCCGCATAAGCCTCCTGCTGATCGAGTGGAATCGGCGGTAGCTGAGTGCCGGGAGCGCTGGCGATAAACGACAGTTTGACGGCCGCCTGCCTCCCTTGCTCTGCCGTCGGAAAGCGCAGGTTCAGGTCCTCATAGTCAGTCACCGCTTGTGCAACTTGACCCGCTTTCTCGTACGCTTCCCCGCGCAAGAGCAGTAGCGCCGGGCTGTTGGAAGTTTGAGGATACGCATTCAGCGCCGACACCGCTTCCAGAGGTTGATTCGCGGCAAGCGCCGCTGCACCCAGCGCCTGCAGCGCCTGATCAGTGATTACCGAGTCCGGGAATTCCGCGCGAAACTGCTTTAGACCGGCCAGAGCGTCGGCGTTCTGATTCAGCCCAAGAGCGTTCTCAGCGGTCCAGTAGAGCGCGTACTCCCGCAGAAGCGGATCCTTCAACGACCGCTCGAACCACGGAACCGCCTTTGCATAGTCGCCCTTCGAGTAATCGTAATAGCCCAGCGCCAGCGCCGCCCGCGCCCCCGGAGCGCCGGACGACTTTCGCAGCGCGAATTCGCTGAGCTGGCCGTACGCCCACGCAGATTTCTTGTCTTTCAGCGTGCGGCAAAGCTGTTCCAGTCGCTTTGTGCTCCGGCTCTCCGTGGCAGCATGCTTTACGACAGCAGACCCGGTGCGCGCCGCCACGGGCAGAGCGACACCCGCGAGACAAACGGAGGCTGCCACAATCAGGCGGGCCGCGGACCTCAGTGCGATTGTCTTAACGTCCCACGGGGCGCGCCGCAGGCGAGGGATACGGATATTCCCCCAGCGCCGCCGGCTCTCCGTCGGCGAGGATTTGCACCATCCAGTGATGGAAATAATCCACGGGGTCTTCGAGTATCGCGCGGAAACGGCGGTCGTATTCCTTGCGGGCTTTATCGAGATCGGTACGTAAGCGATGGCAAATATCCTTATGCTCGCAGCCAAGCCGGACGTCCTTTGGCCGCAGAAGCTTTATATCCTGCATGGCGACTTTCGCCACGCGGTTCGCCCGGCGGTGTAAATCTTGTACCTCAGGGGGAAGACTGGCAAGGTCGAACGCCTCCGCTTGCGAGGCGGTTTCTTGAACCGCAACGGCCTCGGCGGGCGTCTCGACAGGGGGATCGTGAGCAACGGCAACAGGACTATGCGCCGCCCGGATTGGAGTTGTGGCCTGCGGACGGCTTGCCTCTTCCGTCCATTGAGATTCGGTTTGCGGATGCGCGGTTGCCGCGGGCGTGGGTGCGACATCATCCTCAACCGCTGTAGCCGTAATCGCTGCGGTTTCCTCGGCTTCAGGTAGGTCGCCCGCTGCCTGACGGTCGCGCGGATTCAATGCCAGCGTTACGAAATTCGACAGCACGGAAAGACCTGCTGCCAGCGCGGCCGCTGACGTCTGGGCGCGGAGCATCGCCGGAAGGGCGTTGGCCGGGCGCGTCGAGGAGCAGGCCGCCACGAGGTCGGCATATGCCTGCTGAAGGTCCTCCGCCGTCCGCTGGAGGGGCGCCAAATTGTCCCGCAGTGCGCGGGAAACCGCGTCCTCCAGAGCCTTTTCGATCGACTTCTGGCGATCCTTCGCAGTTTGAGCCATTCAGAAAATTATGAAAACGCCGTCCGAGGGTGTCAATAAACATTCCGTACAGGCGTTCCATCCCCGCCATCAGCGCCGTTCTTCTTGGCGTCGCGCGCGGATCTGAGGGCGCGGGCATTCCACCGCGGCTGTAGCGATGCCCACCCCTCAGCAAGACAGCCGACCCTCGCCAGTTCGCTAAGGAAAATCCCAAGAGCAGATGTAGGCTGAAAATAAGAAGTCTTCACCACTCAAAAATTGTGGTCAGCCTCCCCGCCCAGCGATCACGCGCTGTGCCCGGCGCAGTGCAATACGCCCAGAAACTTGCTCCACGGCCCGACCGCCTCGCGATATTGATGCGCCATAATCCGCGAAATCTGATGCAGATGCGTCAGATCATGAACCGCCCACGCGGCAACTAACTGGGACAAACTAACCGTGCCAAGTGCCGGATGGCGCCCGAGCCGCTCGAAATCCTTTTCGCTCAGATTCAATGCTCGTAGCTCTGCCAGATTCTTGGCCCGCAAACGCGCAAACTCGTCCAGCAATTGTCCCAACGATTTGCCCCTGCTTTCGTCGAATTGCGCGAGCCGGTCGAACGGCACGAACGTTTTCGTCTCGCCACATTCCAGAATCGTCCGTGCGCGCGGCATCCAGTCGGTGGATTCACCGTGAATCAGATGGCCCACCACATCGAACGCGCTCCACGTGTTTCCGCCTTCGTTCTGCCGTACCCACGCCTCCGGCAAACCCCGCAGCAGCGCATCCAGCGCGGCCGGCATTCGCGACAGTACTGCAATTGTGTCCGGGAGGTTCTGTTCCATGGCGCACCTCAACTCGTTTCTATTTGGCTGTCAGAGTTATGTGACCGAGCGTTTGTGGGGCGCGTCTTTGGGAGGGCGGTGCTCGCCACTTTCATTTCAAGATCGGTGGCTTTTGAGTCACCCGCCACAAATCAGTCGAACTCAAAACGCGGCACGGCTTGCTTCGGTCCGACGCATCCCGCCTCGATTCGCGATTTCGCGTAATTTTCACCGCGGACCGGCGCGCCCGCCAAACGCCTCAGCATCGAGATCTGTCCAATGTGGGTCAGCGCGTCGGCAATGGGTCCCTGAAACAGTTCTTCGGGGCTGCATCCGAGCCGCTTGGGCGAAGCAAGCCGGTCATCAAACGCTTTCAGTCCCGCAAAGAACCGTTCCGTCCCCTTTTCCCACGTAAGCGCCTCGGAATTGCGCCACTTCTCCGCGCCATTGGCTTTTGAAAGCGCCCAGTCGAGCAGGTCCCCGAGATGCGCGAGAATCTGACCGGGCATCCGCGTGCTGTCGCCCACGCGAAATTCCTCGAATCCGGCGGGTGCTCCACGAAGGGCTTTCCCACCGCGGTAAGCCAACGTCGCCACCGTGTGCCGAAGCAGAGTGCGGTCCTCCGACACCGGGGCTCTATTCCTCTTGCGGGTCGTCTTTTTCTTTCTCAACGACGATCTCCCTCCCAAACGCCGCTCTCCTCACCGTGAACGGGTGAGAATCGGCGAAAGACCCGCTGCCTTCAGCTTCTCGTTCACCGTCGGCAGGTCCCTCGTTTTGATGGACGACCACCTGGCCATTGTCTTCGCCAGCGTGGCCCCCGCCTCGGCGAGCGCCTGAAGATCCTCCGCCGTTGGCGCAGCTTGGCCCGCGTCCACGTCACGAGCAATTTCCGAAAATTGCCCGCTCAGGAACGTCAGGCTCGTCTCTTCCTT
>DATEKA010000049.1:0-21305 GCA_035277685.1 Candidatus Acidiferrales bacterium | reverse complement strand
GCTCATCCACATCGAAATACATCTTGTACGGAAAATCTTCGGCGAAATCGTAGAACGGACGAAATCTCAATCTCACCGGTTTTCCGTCTGGACGCTGCACGCGAAACACCGTGGGAGAGCCCTCCGGTACGAGCCATTTATCGAGGTTCTCCTCGCTGCTGGGCAGCATGAAATTGGGATCGTGATAATTGAAATCCAATGCCAGCACCACCGGTCCCCGCGCAATTGCAACTCGCTTCGGATGCTGCTGGTCTACGGGCAGCATCCGCAAATGGAGCGGAATGCGAATTTCGACGCGATCTCCCGAATTCCACAAGCGATCAAGGACGGCCCACCCGCCGGGATTGCACGAAACTTGCGCGTCAGCGCCGTTTATTTTCACGGACATGTCCTTGCACCACGCGGGTACCCGGAGTTTCAAGGAAAAGCGCGCATTCTGCTTTAATCCAAACGAGAGGGAAACGGTCTCCGTTTCCGGGTAGCCCGTTTCCTGAGTGAGCAGAACGCCGCCCGCAGGCCGGCTCCACATCACTTCAGATGGCACGTACTGGCTGACATACAGGGACGAGTCGTCATAGTAATAAATGAGGTTGCAATAGTCGGCCATGTCCTGGAACAGAGTGCCCGAACAACACGTGTAGTTGTCCCAATAGTCCACTTTCATGCCGCCGCTGGTGCGGTAGTCGGAGTAATAAAAATTTCTTCCGCCTGCTCGCAACGGGAGCGCGGCGCCTGCTCCGTTGAAGAGCAGTCGTTCCACCCAATCGCCGTATCTCGCCTCTCCTGTAAATTGAGTCAGGTACCGGGACAGCTTAAATCCGGCCCACGAACCGCACATGGTCTCGAAACTGTCCGATCTTGTCTCGAGCGATTTGCCGAGACTTCCGTCCGGCGACATAAATCTTTCGTTTGGTCCATAACCGCCCGTGGCAAAGCACTGCGTATTCTGGAGAAAATCGTACGCGTTCTTGATGATCCGCAGATAGGCCGGATCGCCGGTGACGTCGAACGCCATCGCCGCGCTGCTGAATGTGTTCACGTGGCTGTACGCGTGAACGCCCTGCGCGTTGGCCGGTGATGCAGTATTCGCGAATTTGTTCCAGTAGTCGTGATAAAGCCAGATCTCGCCGAATTGTTTGAATTTCGGATCGCCCGTGAGCCGATAGGCGCGGAATTGATTCTCGGCCAGCGTGTACCACTCTTGCGGCCGCCCGTAATACAGGGTGTTGTGTTCGGGCACGACGATCATGTTTGTGTGCTCGAGCGCCTTTCCGGCCCAGCCGGTGATTCTTTCGAGCAGCGGCAGCGCATTCCGATCGTTCGCGTACAAGGACATGTCCACGAGGCCGCAAACGGTCTTGTCGTACGAGTAGTGGTGCATCCGGCAATCGCCGTCGGCCTTGATTGTCTTGCCCCATTCGGCGAGTAAATACGACGCCTTGTCTCGCAGTTCGGCGTCGCCGGTGGCGCAATACATCCGGGCCATCCCGCTCAACCATTGTCCGAATACGGTCTGGCTATCCTTCGCACACCAACCGCCGAGAGGTGCGCCTGGCGCAGGCAGTCCCGCCGCGGCGCGAAATCCGTTCAAAATGTCGTCGTTCGAAACGCGAACGTAGTAATCACGCGCAGTCTGCACCTGTCTGTGCCAACGGCTGTCGCGAAGCTTCACGCCGTGATAGTCAAACGCGGAAATGCGCGATCGCGAGGAGGCGGCCGGAGAATTCTCACTTAACGATCGCGTGGAGGCCGGGAAGCCGAACGCAACTGCTCTGTTCGACGACTCAATGAGAACTCCGGCCGCCACCGGAACCGCTTTCAAGAAATCCCGGCGCCGCATCCCGCTCGACCTCGTTTTGGAAGCACCCATAGGCCGTCCTTCCATAAATGGACAGTAAAATCCGAAACGCAGGAGACATCCGGGAAACATTGCAGTCTGATCCTCCAGGCGCTGTCTCCTCGCGCCGCAGCCGCACGTCCGCGCAATTGCGGAAACGTTTTAGAGAAACGGTATACTCGCGCGCTCATTCCAGTGTCAATCTGATTTTGCCGAGGCAAATCGAGAACGGAAGTCGTTTTCTGCAAATATTACTTGGACATTCTTGCCAGCCGGCCGCGAAGCACGTTGATGGAAGCGGCAGGCAACGTGTACATCGTCTTTGAATTCGCCTCGATCTTCGCGGCGGCAGGCGGCAGATCCGGGTCGGCGTGCCCCAGCTTGCGGTCGGGATGCCACTGATATTGCGCCTTGCCGAATGACAATAAGGTGACGGGGCCCGCGAATGTGCGGTCCGCGCCGGCGCCGTCGTCGTGAAACAGAACGCGTATTTGGTGCGGGTGGTCCTCGTCCTTGTTGATCAGCAGGAGCGACCACTGGCCGTCCGGTCGCAGGACAGCGTACGCTGTGACGAGTGCGTCGCCCGCACCATCTTCCACGTCGCTCGCGGCCCTGAACAGCTCGTGCTTCGCTCTTCCCGGCACGACCCACTGCTGCGTGATTAGCTGGGCGGCGTAGAACTGCGAAGTGCGCGACCGGATCTCGTAGCTCTTGTTCACCATGAACATGTGGTACGTGCCCCAACTGTTCGAACACGCCGGGTGCGGCGGCGAATACGGCAGATCGTGATAGTAGAACTCCGCCTCGCCGCCCGCCGTCAAAAATGCGCCGAACGTATCGCCTAGCCAGAGAGCGCCGAAGATATCCACGGAAGCTTCGCCTCCATGCGCGTTGGTTTCCGTGTCGAGCAGCGGCACGGAAGGCGGGAGACCGTCGTGGCGCCAAACTTGCATAATGTGCGTCAGCAGTTGCGGCTCGCGATAGAGGTTTTTCCACGGAGTCTGGCACCCGTCGTATGGATAGTGCTCGAATGACATAAATGCGAGATCGGATATCCGCCCGTGTGCCCGCAGATAATCGAGGAATCGGCCGAACCAGGACGTGCGCCCCTGCGTATCGGCCCACGCTTTGATGTCTTCGTCCACGCCTTCGAAGACAGGCCCTCCAAGCTTCAGCTTCGGATCCACGCGATGCAGGGCCGTCGCAAACTGCAAATACAACGCGGCGTCATCCTCGGGCGTCGCGTACTGCCCGTCCGGCTCTTCGCCCATTTCGACATACCTGATCGGGTAATGGCGCTTCTCGACGTATGCAATTTCCGCCGCCGCATCCTCAGGCGTGCTGTAGAGCATCGCGATGGGAATCACAGCGGGCAGACCGCGCGTTATCCCGCTCGTATAGAAAAGATCGAGGCCGGGCTGGTCGCCGGATTCCATGCGGTCGGGCGCCACGTACAGGTCCGATTTTTCGTGCCACGGATCCACCGAAGAACAATACGTCAGCGTTTGCTTCTGATCGGGAGAATGGTTCAGATAATCCTTGAACTCGCCGCGCTTATCCGTCGCACCCACGTAGATTTCGCGGACGGCGTAGCCCAGGCAGTCGCGGCGATCCGCTGAACCGTGCGTGTCGCACGTGTTCGATGAGCGCGTCATTAGAACGCGCACGAAGCGAGTCGCGATTGGATGTGCCGCATCGCCGAGATTGGACATTCCACCTCTGCCGTTTTCCACATCGCCGAAGCTGAAATTCCGCCACTCGCCGCCGGCCTGCTGATCCATGGCGTCTTTTCCGGTCCAATACTGAACGGCGTATTGGGTGGCATACGGGTCGGCCCAGGCGATTCGGATCGCGCTAATTTCCTTCTCGTTGCCGAGATCGACGACGACCCATTGTGGATGAAGCGCATCGGCCTCATGCGTGAACGCCTGCGAAAGATACGGATTGCTCTTCCAATACGAATTCAACTCGCCGTCATCAAGCCGTGAATAGCCGTCGAATTCGGTCCCGTTGTTTCGCGTGAACCCGCGATGCGGCAGCGAATAGCCATAAGAGTGGCGAATCGGCTTTGCCGTGGGCGTGGAGTCGCCGACGAAGTAGCCTTTGCCGGACGGATCGCTCCACTTTCCGCGCGGGTTCCAGTGCCACGCCTGCACGAACAAATCGGTGTTTTGCCGGTAGCTGATTTCGCCCCACCCCGCTTCGAGGATCTGCTTGATCTGGTCGGGACGAAAGAACGTGTCGGTAGCGTTGCTCGGCACGCGGTCCACCGTCGACCCAAGCGCTTCGAGCGGACGGAAGGTGTTGGCCACATGGCTGGGTGTTGCGTCCACGCGAACACTCTGGCCGCGAGCCACAGGCGCCAGCGTGGCGGCTGAAATGATCAGAACGCCGGCAACGGCAGAAATTTTCACCAGCCGCGTCCGTTCGCTGTTCCTAGACACTCGACTCCTCACATGCTCAAATTTGAGCTTGTATAATACGCCTCTGTCCGTTGCACGGAGGCCGTCGATGATCCTGAAAGTATTTCCGGACAAACGCTCCCTGGGTAAGGCAGCCGCGGATCAAGCCGCCGCCTCCATCAATTCCGCAATTCGCGAACGCGGCCGCGCGCGAATCGTCGCCGCCAGCGCCGCCTCGCAGTTTGAATTTTTGGCCGCCCTGACCGATGCGCGTGGTATTCCCTGGAAAGACGTCGAATTGTTCCATTTGGACGAATACATCGGCCTTCCCATGACTCACCCGGCGAGTTTCTGCAAATTCCTTCACGGGCATCTCATCGACAAAACAGGTATCACGAACTACCACCTGCTCGACGGCGCAGGCGACCCCAAGAAAGTGATCCGCGAAGTCGGCGAAGCCCTCACGGCGGCTTCGATCGATATCGCGTTCGTCGGCATCGGCGAGAACGGGCACATCGCATTCAACGATCCGCCCGCCGACTTCGCAACCGAAGCCCCTTTTCTGATCGTGAATCTCGACGACGCCTGCCGTCGTCAGCAGGTCGGCGAAGGCTGGTACAAAAATATCTCCGAGGTTCCCAAACAGGCCATTTCCATGTCCGTACGGCAGATTCTCAAGGCGCGCGAGATTCTCGCCGTCGTTCCGGATTCGCGCAAGGCAGAGGCCGTCAAAGCCTGCTTCGACGGGGCCATCACTCCCATGGCGCCCGCATCCATCCTGCGGACTCATCCGCGCGCCGCCGTTTACCTCGATACCCATTCTTCCGCTCTGCTCAATCCGCTCACCATCGCGAAGCACGCTGCCGCTGGATGACCGGTGAGAGTTGCTCGTCGAGTGAATTGCTCCTGTGATGCGCCGCGCACCGATGAACAACAAAGCCGCCGCCGATGCAGTCGAGCGCACTCGCCGGACGCGCGCGATCCCGTCTCTCCATTGGTGGATTGCTGGAATACTGTTCGCGTCCACCGTCATCAACTACATCGATCGTCAAACGCTTTCGCTCCTCGCTCCATTTCTCAAACGCGAATATCACTGGACCAATCTCGACTACGCGAACATCGTGATCGCCTTCCGGCTGGCCTACACGATCGGCCAAACGCTCTGTGGACGGCTCATTGACCGTCTGGGAACCAGACGAGGGCTTGCCGCCACCGTGTTGTGGTACTCGATCGTCTCGGTTTGCACGCCTCTGGCCCGCGGCCTTTACAGCTTCGCCGGGTTTCGTTTTCTCCTGGGCGCCGGCGAATCGGCCAACTGGCCTGGCGCGACGAAAGCCGTCGCAGAGTGGTTTCCGAAGCGCGAGCGCGCTCTCGGCACGGCGTTCTTCGACAGCGGCTCGTCCATCGGCGGCGCGGTTGCGCCCTTCCTTGTCCTTCCCATTTTTTTCCGCTGGGGCTGGCGTCCAGCCGTCGCGATCCCCGGCCTGCTCGGATTCCTCTGGCTGATCGTCTGGATATGGCTGTACCGCGCGCCCGAAAATCATCCGCGAATCAGCGCGGCGGAACGCGAAATGATTCTCGCCGAACGCGAAGAAGCGGAATCGCATCACGGCCCGCGTCTTCGTTGGCGCGATTTGCTCAAGCTCCCGCAAACCTGGGGAACGATTGCCGCGAAGGCGTTCACCGATCCTGTGTGGTTCTTCGTCACCGATTGGTTTCCAATTTATCTTGTGGCGAAGGGATTTTCGCTCCGGAACAACTTGATCGCCGTTTGGATTCCATTCCTGGCGGCCGATCTCGGTAGCCTCTTCGGCGGATGGGTCTCCGGACGATTGATTCGAAGAGGATGGTCGCTCGGAGCGGCCAGGAAGGCAGTCGTCGTGTTCGGCGGAACCGGTACGCTGCTGCTGATTCCCACCATCTGGACGTCAAAGGTTGCCGTGATAACCCTTTTGTTCGGACTCGCCACGTTCTGCTATGGCTCGTTCACCACGATCGCGAATGTGTTGCCGGCGGACCTCTATGCCACGCAATCAGTCGCTTCCGTCAGCGGCCTGAGCGGCACGGGCGCGGGAATTGGAACCATCATCGCGTTCGAGCTCATCGGACATTTCTCCGACGTTCGAGGGGCAGCCGTCCGGCACTCTTTCGATCCGATTCTGATTGCCGCCGGACTGGTGCCGCTTGCCGGAATGATCCTGGTCCTGCTCTTGGTCCGCAACACACGAGCCACGGACCAGGGCCTCGTTCACCGGATCTGAGCGGTGCTGAACGCGATTCAACGCGTTCACAATCACCAGGCTTAAAACAGGAATTTCAGCGCCAGTTGCAAAATCCGCGGCGCTCGGGCTCCGCTCACCAATCCGAAGGTGCCTCCTTCGTCGAAGTAGCCGTCGTCGATTGTGCCATCCGGGTTAAAGAACTGCGCGTGGTTGAAGATGTTGAACGCCTCCGCGCGGAATTCGAGACTCTTCGATTCCGTGAACTTCGTGTCTTTCAGCAGCGCAAGGTCCCAGTTGTTCAACCCCGGGCCATGAAAGAACCGGCGGCGCGAATTTCCGATCTGCCCCAGCGGCTCCGGCGAGAAAATCCCGCCCATGCCGGCCGAAAAGGAATTGAAATACGGTTGACCGTGACGCGGATTGGTGTCGTTCAGGATTTTCCCCGCAGAGACCTCCGGAACGTCGATCGGCGCTTCAGTGTTCTGCGTTCCGGTCAGCGAGAGATCATCGGCTTGGGACAGGTTGACTGGAAGGCCCGTGGCAAACGTCGTGATTCCAGAAATTGACCAGCCTCCCGCCAGCCGGTTTGCCCATCCGGCGTCCGCATGGAAGAGCCGGTCGAACGGAAGCTTGAAATCGTAGCTGCTGGTGAAATTGTGCGTAACGTCGAACACGCACAGCGCCATGCTCGCCTTCGGGTTGAATGGGTTCACGCCTTCCTGCAATCCCGACGCGTCGTCGAGACACTTGCTGTACGTGTACCCGAACAGGAAGCTGGCCCAGCCGCTGTTGTGGCGCACGCTCGCCTGGAACGAATTGTATGCCGACTGCGCAGCCGTGATTTCGTACGGATTGTTGCCCAGCACAAAAACCCCATTCTGCGGCGGGATCACCGTGTAGGTGGTGTTGACCACGTTGCAGGTGCCGGCACCCGAGGCACACGGTCCTGTCGTTTCGACCGCTGGCGTCGCGGCGGAAGGGAATCCGACGCCGGGCGGAAGAACGTACTGGTTCCCTTCGCCGAACGGGCCGCAAACCTGATTTGTCGGATCGGGATTGAACGGCGCCTCGTTGAGCTGCAGGCAGAGCTGCTGGTTGCCCGGATTGGCTTCGAGCTCTGTCAGGAGTTTGTGTCCCTGCGTTCCCACATAGCTCAAGCTGAGGACGGTCGCGCTGCCGAACTGCCTCTGGATAGACAGTTCGTAATCTTCTGCGTAGGGCAAAACGTTGTTGTGATTGTAAGCGAGCGCTCCAATGATTGGCTCCACGCCGGCCCAGTTGAATGTCGTATCGGGATTCGACGCGCTGACGCCTCGCGGTGGGAATGCGAACGGGAATCGCTGCCCTTCGTTGTTTCCTGTTGCCCGGTCGATGTACGGCGCCTCGAACAACGGAGACACGGGGCTGACGTAGAACAGGCCGTATGGCGCGTCGCCGATTTCCTGGAATTGCGTCAGGTCCTCGATCGCCGAGTAGAAGATCCCAAAGCCCAGCCGGATGCTCATCTTCCCGGGGCCGCCGGTCAGCTTTGCCAGCATCCCGGAGCTTGCGGACGGCGAATACGCCAGCCCAAGTCGCGGCGAAAAATTGTCGTATTTAGTCGGGGCCAGCGTGGACGGCACGCCGGGATCACCCGGCACCAGCCAGCCGGTCGGCGCACCAGGGAAGAGCACCGACTGAACGCCCGGAATCAGCGTTTCGAGCTTGCCTTCTGTGTCGTACCACGGCTGGCTGAATTCCCAGCGCAAGCCATAGTTGAATGTGAGATTGGGAGTGACCCGCCAGCTGTCCTGCGCGTAGAGGCCCAGATATTTCGACCGCGTATCGAGTATCTGCTCGGTAGCTTGAATCATCGAAGACGGCGCGCCAATCAGGAAATCCGTGAAATCGAGCCCTGTTTCGCTTCCGTCGAAGCTGAAACTCCCGTTTTCGCCGTAAAAGTTCCGGTCGTTGATCTGGTCATAATGGAACTGCGCGCCGAACTTCAGGCTGTGCCGCCCGAAGATTTTCGTGAAATTGTCCTGCACCTGGTACATGTTGTTGTACTGCTTCGTCGTATCGGGCGGAACGCCGATCGCGAATTGATTGAACGCGATATTGGGAACGCCTTCTAGAGCCGCCTCGACCGGCGCGATGCCCCCGTTAAACGTGCCGCCCGAACTCGAGGGCACTACAAACCCGAGAGAAGCCAGCGTAATTTGGCTCCCGCCGTTTTGCAGTCCGCCCTGTGGCGTAAAGAGGTGGGCCGCGTTGCGGACGTAGGCAACACGCACTTCGTTCAGCGCCGTCGCGCCAAACGCCTTTGTATCGCTGATCGTGAACAATTGAGAGCGAACCTTGTCCAGTCCGCTGTACACGCCGATGTTGGGACTCGCCACCGTCGCCCCGCTGTTCGGGAACGGATTGTTCAGCGTGTCGTCATCGCCATGGTAGTACGCTGAAATCATTCCGATTCGCGAGTTCTGGTCGATTCGCAGACCCACTTTGTCGTCGCGGAGTTTTTCGCTGTACGCCGAAGTCGAATAGTTGAACCCTGTGACGCTGGCGATCGCGTCCGGAACGTTCGGTACGGGAATGTATGGAAGAAGCCCTTGGGATGCCGAGGACATACCTGCCTTTGGAATCACGAAATTCGGAAAGACGCAGTTTGCGGGATCAGTGCATCCGAAATATGGCTCGCCGTCGCTCACGGGATAACCCAGCCGCGAGGCAAGAATACTGGCCCAGTTCGTCCCGTTTACGGCGGACCCCGCTCCCACCACAGCGTTCTGCTGGCTTGAAGAGAGAGTGTAGTTGCCGCTGCTGTCCAGGGTCCCATCCGGCACGGATGTCGTCTGCGTCGGCGCGGAGAGCTGCCGCGTTCCCTGGTAATCCGCAAAGAAAAATGTGCTGTCTTTCTTCACCGGGCCGCCAACCGTTCCGCCAAACTGGTTCTGGATGAATTTGGGAATGGAGGTCGCGAAATAATTGCGTGCGTTCAGGGCCGTGTTTCGGTTGAATTCGAACACGTCGCCATGAAAGCTGTTGGTTCCTTGCCGCGTGACGACGTTCACCTGGCCGCCGCTATAGTTCCCGTATTCGGCGTCGAAATTGTTCGTGATAATCCGAAACTCCGCGATCGAATCCAGGTTGGGAATCACGGCCGTTCCGTTGTTCTTTCCTTCTTCGACGTTCGCGCCGTTCACCATGAACCCGTTCGCCGTTTCGCGCTGGCCGTTGATGGATTGCGTGCCCGAATTGACTCCCTGGGTATCGCCGCCGACCACGCGATCGCCCAATCCCGGCGCCTGGCTCGAATACGCGTTCGGAACCACGCCCGGTTGCAGCGCCAATAGATCCGTGAAGTCGCGGCCGTTCAGCGGCACGGCAGTCATGCGCGCCCCGGTTATGACCTCGCCCATTTGCGTGTTTTGCGTTTCGACCTGCACCGCGTCGGTCGAGACGGTCACGTGCTCGGCCACCGTACCCACTTCGAGCTGCACGTCGGCGCGAATCGCGGAATTGGCGTCGATCACGATTCCTTGCTTCTCGAAAGTCTTGAATCCTTTCTGCTCAACCTGCAAATCGTAGGTGCCGACCGCAAGTCCGGGAAGGCTGTAGAAACCCTGCTGGTCCGTCTTCACAACCGACCGGATCCCGGTTTGAGTGTTGGTCGCGGTCACCGTGGCGTCGGGCACTACCGCTCCGCTCGAATCGGTCACAATGCCTGAAATCCTTCCGGTGACGTCGGCCCACGCGAAGCCCGCGCACAAAAACAAAATGCAAAAAATCGGAAGAATCGCTGTTCGCAAAATTCGCATTTTCCCCTCCTCACCCACGGAGTCGTTCCTGCTCTGCCCGAATTACCGTATTCTGCCTCGAATCACGCATACCGACGCTTTCGGCAAAACGAATTCTGTATCGCCGGAGGCGTTGACGCTCGAGCGGGCTGCCGGTCCGTCCGGGTTCGCGGTCCCGCCGTCCACGTTGGGATGCCACTGGTATTGCTCGCTTCCAAAAGTAATTACCTCGGCGTTGCCCGCGAAATGCTTCTTCGCCCCGCTCGCGGAATCCTGAAACTCGATTTGCACTCGATGCGGATTCTCCTGATCCTTGTTGATGACCAGGAGCGACCACTGGCCGTCCGGCCGCAGCGCCGCATACGCCGTCACCAGTGTGTCTCCAACGCTGTCGTGAATGTCGCTCGACGCCGGGAACAGTTCGTGCTTTCCGCCGCCAGGCTCCACCCACTCGAGATTGATCAGCTGGCTCGCAAAGAACTGCGACAACGGCTGCTTGATTTTCAAATTCTTGTCCGTCGAGAACAGCCCGAAAGTGCCCGGCGAGTTGTCGCAGCGTTGCGGGTGGATTCCCAGAGGAAGGTAGTGGAAGTAGTAGACGCCTTTCCCGCCCGCCGATAGGTACGCGCCCACATAGTCCGATAGCCATAGCGCCCCGAAAATATCCGGGAAAGCTTCGCCGGCTTGCCAGGAAAGATTCGATTCGGTGATGAACTGTGGAACGTCCGCCGGCACGCCGTCCTGCCTCCAGATGCGAAGCATGTTCGAGACGAGCGTCGCCTCATCGTAAAGGTCGCTCCATTGCAACATGCACGGCGTGATCGGATAGTGCTCATAGGAAAAGAAGGCCAGATCGTTCAGATGCCCGTGCGATTTCAGGTAACTGACAAAACGTCCGGTCCACGAAGCGCGGCCCTCGGCATCGGGCCACGTCTCGATATCGCTGTTTTCGCCCGTGAACACAGGACCGCCCAATTTCAATTTGGGATCCACCTTGTGCAGAGCCTCCGCCCACTGGATATACAGCGCGGCGTCATCCTCGGGAGCCGTGTAGTGCCCGTCCGGCTCTTCGCCCATTTCGATGTACGAGATCGGATAGCCGCGCTTTTCGATATACGCAATTTCATTCGCGGAATCTTCAGGGACGCCGTATAACATGGCGATCGGAATCATCGCCGGTAGACCCCGCGTGTAACCGCTCGTATAAAAAAGATCGAAGCCCACTTGGTCGCCCGCCTTCTCGTTGAGATCCCCCGGCTCATGCCACGGGTCAACCGACGAACAATATGTCGCCGTCTGTCCCTGAGCAGGCGTGTGTACGATCAAGTCATGAAAGTCTCCGTCTTTCGTCGTGTTGCCCAGGTAAAGTTCGCGAATCGCATACCCAACACAATTGCGCGGGTCGCTTGGCCCATGCGTATCGCACGTGTTCGATGACTCGGTCATCAGGATCCGCACCCACTGCACCATCACCGGCGTATCGGAAAGCTCAAGGGTAACCGTTCCGCCCTGGCCTCGCTCGACTCCTCCGCCCGGAAATGTCTGCCAGGCACCCCCGGTAGGGTGCCGGATTGGATCCAGGGTGTCGGAACCGGTCCAATACTGCACGAGATAACGCTTCGCGTAAGGCTCCGCCCACGCTATCCGAATCGCCGTTATCGGACGCCGCGCCGCCAGGTCCAGAAACACCCATTGCGGATGCAGCGAATCGTCTTCATGCGTGTATCGCTCTGTCAGATAAGGATTGCTCTTCCAGTACGAGTTGATGTCCCCGTCCGTCAGCCGCGAATAGCCGTCGAAATCCGTCCCGTCGTCGTGCGTCACCCCTCGATGCGGCAATTCGTATCCGTAGGAATGCCGGAGAAACTGCGTCGGTGTCGCGTTGCCCACGAAATAGCCCTTGCCGCTCGGGTCGCTCCAGGTTCCTTCCGGGTTCCAGTGCCAGTCGTCCATGTGCAGTTCCGTATTCTGGCGATACGTGATCGGCCCCCACCCTGCCTCCAGAACCTGCTTCTCCATTTCCGGAGTGAACAGCTTGTCCACCGATCCATAAGGCAGGCGATCGATTCCCGCCCCCAGCGCTTCGTTCGGCCGGATTGTGTTGGTCGAGTGGCCGGGCGTGATGTCGACGCGGATCGTCTGCGCGGGCGCCAGGGGAGCTAGCGCTAGAAGAGCAACCACCCAGAGCCCGAGCGTCGCCGCAAAACCACGCCGCAGTCTTCTTGAGATTTGCGTGTCGGAATGCAACGAAAGCATCGGAACCCTCCCCCCACTCACCCGGTCTGATTCGCCTTTTGTTTGCCGCCCATGAACTTCGCCGAAGCTCCGAAGCCACGCCCCCGCCCGGCCGGTTAGCCCCGGTTTTATTAAATTTATTTAAAATGGATTAACGTTCAGTGGCGGGCCGTTGTCAAGTAGAATTATGCGCGCTTGCAGATCGCGTGACGCCGTCTCTCTCGCCGTTCGCGCGATCGCGTTCGGCTCGCTGCCATTCGATGAGTGATCTCAACCAGCTCGCATCTTCGCCCGTCAGGTTGAAGCGCGTTCTCGGCCTCTGGGACCTCATCATCATCGGCATTGTCATCATCCAGCCCATCGCGCCGATGGGTATCTACGGCGTCATCAACAATAACGCCGGCGGCCACGTGGTCACTACGATTCTCATCGCCATGGTGGCCATGCTCTTCACCGCCATCAGCTACGGAAAAATGGCGCGTGTCTATCCCAGCGCCGGTTCTGCTTACACCTACGTCGGACAGGAAATTCATCCCGCCCTCGGCTACATCACTGGCTGGGCCATGGTGATGGACTATATCCTCAACCCCCTCATCTGCACCGTCCTCTGCAGCAAGCTGACGGAAAATATCCTGCCCGGCGTCCCCTTTTGGGTCCTGGCCATCGCTTATGCCGGTGCCTTTACGATTCTCAACCTCCGCGCCGTCAAAGCCTCTGCCCGCATCAACGACGTTCTCGCCGCCGGAATGTCCATCGTCGTGCTCGTCTTCTTTGCCTTCGTGATTCGCTCCCTCTGGGGCCTTCACCACTATGGCGCCGCCTTTTTCACCCAGCCCTTCTACAATCCGCAGACATTCAGTTTCGGTGGAGTCTTCCGCGGCACTTCCATCGCCGTGCTCACCTACATCGGCTTCGATGCCATTTCCACTCTCTCCGAGGAAGTCGAAAATCCGCGGCGCAACGTCATGCTCGCCACCGTCCTCGTCTGCGCCATCACCGGCATCCTTTCTTCGGCCGAAGTCTACGCCGCGCAGCTCGTCTGGGGCTCCAAACCCTTTCCGCAGAACATGGTCGAGTCCGCATTTCCCCTGGTCGCGCGCCAGGTCGGCGGCTTCTTTCTCTTTCACCTCATCAATTTCACGATTTTGATCGCCAACATCGGCTCCGGCATGGGCGCGCAACTCGGCGCCGCCCGCCTCCTTTACGGCATGGGACGCAGCAACGGCATCCCCAGGAAATTCTTCGGCTTCCTCGATCCGAAAAACCAGATCCCCCGCAACAACGTAGTCTTTGTCGGCGCGATCGCCCTGATCGGCGCATTCCTGATTTCCTATGAACGCGGCGCAGAGCTCCTCAATTTCGGCGCCCTCATCGCTTTCATGGGAGTCAACGCCGCCGCATTCATCCGCTACTACGTGCGCGCCGCCAAAAAAAGTTGGACCGACTTCCTCTTCCCCCTCTTGGGCTTCATCATCTGTTTCTTCATCTGGCGCAACCTCGGACACTGGGCTATCGTCCTCGGCTTAATTTGGATGGCCGTCGGAATCGCCTACGGCGCCGTCAAGACCAGGGGCTTCAAGAGCGAACTCGTCCGCTTCGAGATTCCGGGCGACGACGCCTAACGGCCCCCCGCCGCTTTTCGCGCACCGCTCCTTGTGATAAACATGAGCGCGCACGGTGATCTTCATGCCACGCCGTAAGACAAAAGGATCGGCAGTCACGCTGCGTGATGTCGCCCAGGCGAGCGGCGTCTCTACCGCGACCGTTTCCATTGTCCTCAACAACGCGCCTCTCGCGCGCTACATCCCTCCCTCCACGAAAGAACGCATCGCCAAGGCCGCCAAAAAACTCGGCTATCGCCCCAAGACCCTGTCGCGCCTGCTCGACAACGCGGGCAGCCATAGCGTCGGCGTCATGGTTTTCGATCTCACCGATCCGTTTTGCACGCTGGTCCTTCGCGGCATCGAGAACTCTCTCTTCCAAGCCTCTTATCTTCCGATCCTCACCGATATTCACAATCAGCGCGGCCGTTTTGAACGCTACCTCGAAATGCTCCTCGCACGCCCTGTCGAAGCGCTGATCCTTGTCGCCAACTGGCTCTTCGTGGATATCGATCTCCTTGCTGATCTCGAAAAGCGCAACATTCCCGCGGTCATGATCGCCAGAGAACTGAATTCCGGCAGCGTCAGCTCTGTCATGGTTGACAACGAGGCCGGCGCCCACCTCGCCATCGAGCACCTCTACTCCCTCGGCCATCGCAAAATCGCTTTCATTCGCGGGCCCAAAATGCTCGCCGACGCCGCTCCACGCTGGCGCGGCGTCCGTTCCTTTGCCCGGTCCGTGCGCCTCGACATCGATACCGCCCTCGTTGCCGATCTTCCCGATTCTCTCGACCCCAATGCCGCCTTCGAAGGCGGCTACAGCTTCACCGAAGAATTGCTGAAACACAAAAAGCGCTTCACGGCCCTGATGGCTTTCGACGACATGACCGCCTTCGGTGCTATTCGCGCACTCGCTCGAGCCGGTCTCAAAGTCCCCGACGATTGCTCCGTCGTCGGGTTTGACGACGTCCTGCCCGCCGCCCTCTCCATCCCATCCCTGACCACTGTTCGCCAGCCGATGGAGGCCCTCGGCAGCGCCGCGGTTGGAATCGTCATGGACGGCATCAACGCCGCCGCCGAAGACAGGGAATTCAAGCCTGTCCATCGCAAACTCGCGCCTGAGCTCGTCGTCCGCGAATCCTCCAGGGCGCTCGCGTGAGCGGCGATCGCTTGATATCGCGCTCGTTTATTCCAGCATTTGCTCGGGTGAATCGTATGAACCATCGAAAGCAAATACTCGTCTTGTTTTCCTGCTCTATCTTCGCGCTTCTTTGCGCCCTTCGCGGCGGAGCGCGCTCCTCCCCTCAGAATCTCCGCGCTCGCGCCACGAATGCTCTCTCACGGATTCGCGGCACGCTCGCAGTGCCCGGCCTCGAAAAACCCGTCACCGTGCTGCGGGACCAATGGGGCGTGGCTCACATCTTCGCGCAGGACCAGCACGATCTCTTCTTCGCGCAGGGCTATGTCGTTTCCCAGGACCGCCTTTTTCAAATGGAGCTATGGAAGCGCTCGGGTCAGGGCCGTCTCGCTGAAATCCTCGGGCCAGACGCTTTGCAGCGCGACATCAATGCGCGCCTGTTGCGCTATACCGGCAACATGGAAGCCGAATACGCAAGCTACTCCCCCGATACAAAGGAAATCTTGCAGGCGTTCACCGATGGCATCAACGCCTACATCGCCGAGCGCGAAAAGCCCGGCGGCCCGGGCTTGCCCATCGAATTCCAGATAGCCGGTTTCAAGCCGGAACCATGGGAACCCGAAGATTGTCTGAACCGCATGGCGGCCTTCTCCATGACCGGCAACTCCACGGCCGAGCTCTATCATGCCGAAGCTGTTGCCGCTCTGGGCCCGGCTCGAGCGACGCGGCTCTTCGCCTTCGATCCGGCACTCGAGCTCCATCCCGCGCCCGGCGTGGACTTCTCCGGGCTATCTCCCCAACTGCTGCGCAATCTTGTCGGCAGCGACACGCGCATCGAATTTCCCGCGCACGCCCTCGAGGGCAGCAACGACTGGACCGTTTCCGGCGCCCTCACCGCAACCGGCAAACCCATCGTCGCCAACGATCCCCATCGCGTCATCGCCGATCCTTCCTTGCGCTACATCGTTCATCTCGTCGCCCCCGGCTGGAACGTGATCGGCGCCGGCGAACCCGGCCTCCCCGGTGTCGCCGTCGGTCACAATCAGAACATCGCCTGGGGCTTTACCATCTTTGGCCTCGATCAGCAGGATCTCTATCTCGAGAACTTGAATCCGGCGAATCCTCTGCAATACAAAACCGGACGCGGCTGGGCAAGAATGCGCGCCGTGAAGGAAACCTTCGCCGTGCGCGGCCGGCCGAGCGTCGTGGTCGAACTGAAGTTCACGCGTCACGGCCCCGTGCTCTGGCAGGACCATACTCGCGCTCTGGCCCTTCGCTGGGTCGGGGCCGAACCTGGAACAGCCGGTTACCTCGGCTCGCTGGCCGTTGATCGCGCCCAAAACTGGCAACAGTTCCAGGACGCCATGAGGCGCTGGAAAGTACCCTCGGAAAACATCGTCTATGGCGACCGCGCCGGCAACATCGGCGAATTTTCCGCCGGCCTCGCGCCTCTGCGGAAGAACTGGTACGGCCTGCTTCCCGTTCCAGGCGACGGCAAATACGAATGGGCCGGCTTCCTGCCCACTCAAGACCTCCCGCACTCCTACAATCCCGCCGCCGGATTCATCGCCACCGCAAATCACAAAATGATTCCCCCGGAATATCCCTACAAAGTCGGATACGAGTGGGACCCCGGATTTCGTTTTCGCAGAGTCTCAGCCGTCCTGCAAACGGCGAAAGACAGCGGCCGCAAACTCGGCGTTGCAGACATGGAGAAGTTGCAGAGCGACGTCGTTTCCTTGCCCGGACGGGAGCTGCTCGGCGTTCTCCGCCAAGCGGCTGGAAACGACAGCTCCGACCCTGCCGTGCGACTCCTGCTTGGCTGGGATGGCGTTGTCGCCAGAGATTCCGCAGCCGCCGCCCTATATGAAATCTGGCTCGGAGAACTTACAACTGCCGTAACGCGCCGCGTCGTACCGAAGCAGCTTTGGAACATGATGCGCGGCTGGCCCATCTCCAAAGTTCTCGACGCGGTGTCGCATCCGGCTCCGGACGTTTTCGGCTCCCAGCCCGTAGCCGCGCGCAACGAACTGCTTCTCGCAACCGTAAAATCGGCGCGCGAAAAGCTCGTCACCCTCGAGGGACCGAATCCCGCTCAGTGGTCGTGGGGTCGCATCCATACCGTCGAGTTCCGTCACCCTCTCGACCAGGTGCCCCAAGCCAAATCTCTTTTCGACCTCGGGCCGCTCCCGCGTCCTGGCGACGACTACACTGTCAACGCCACCGCATTCCGGAACAGCGACTTCCGCCAGGTCGCTGGCGCCAGCTATCGCGAGATTATGGATCTCAGCGATTGGGACAATTCCGTCGCCGTAAACGTCCCCGGCCAAAGCGGCCAGCCCTCCAGCCCTCATTACTCCGATCTTCTGCCGCTCTGGAGCGAAGGCCGCTATTTCCCGTTGTGGTATTCGCGCGGCGCCGTCGAAAACCACGCAACCGATAAACTCGTGCTCGAACCCGGCAAATAAAAGTGAGCGTGCCCGCATGCCTCCGTCCAGAATGAACGAATTACTCGCTTCCTTCCGAATGAACGGCTCGGCCGCGCTCCTTCTCGCTTTGGCGTTCTGCGGCCAAGTCTACGCCAATGCCCCGCGAGGAATCCCGCGCGACCTGGCTCGTGAGCGCGCCTCCCGCATCTCGAACGTGCGGTATAAGATCAGCTTCTCGCTCGAACCCCACGCACCCGCGACAAAGGGCAACGAGGAACTGCGATTTGTTCTGCGCGGAGCAGGCCCGCTCCTCCTCGATTTCCGCGACGGCAAACTCGAAACAATCTCGGTCAACGGCAAACCGCTCGGAACAGCTCTCGACAACGGCCACATCGAGCTTCCCGCTGCCGCGCTGCGTCAGGGTCAAAACACCGTCGAAGCCCATTTCCTGTCCAACGTCGCGCCCGCTGGAAAGCCGCTCACTCGCTTCGAGGATCGCGACGACGGCTCCGAATACATCTACACGCTCTTCGTTCCCATGGACGCCAGCATGGCCTTCCCTTGCTTCGACCAGCCCGATATCAAAGGCCGCTTCCACCTTACCCTGGCCACGCCGAGCGGTTGGATGGCGATTTCAAATACTTCCGTACAACGAGTTGAGGCGAGCGGTGGCGAGCAGCAGACCATCTTCGGCGAGACGCGTCCCGTCAGCACATATCTTTTCGCCTTCGCCGCAGGCCCCTTCCGCAAGGTTCACGACACGGCCGGCCTGCCCGGCCTCTACGTCCGCAAATCGCAATTCCAGCGCGCCCGGAACGAAGCGCCCGAAGTCCAGGAAATCGCGGCGCAAGGAATCCAATACTTTTCATCCTACTTCGCGCAGCCCTTCCCGTTTCCCAAGTACGATATGGTTCTCATCCCGGGCTTCGCCTATGGCGGCATGGAGCACGCCGGTTCCACGTTTCTCCGTGAAGAATCGGTCCTCTTCCGCACAGCCCCCACGCATCTCGATCTCCTCGGGCGCGACATTCTCGTCCTGCACGAGCTCACGCATCAGTGGTTCGGCGACCTCGTCACCATGCGCTGGTTCGACGATCTCTGGCTCAAGGAAGGCTTTGCGCAGTACATGGCCTATCAGGCTCTCGCATCGCTCAAACCAAACGAACCGGTCTGGAAGCGCTTCTACGAATCCATCAAGCCCGGCGCCTACGAAATTGACTCGACCCAGGGCGCCACTCCGATCTACCAGGACATTCCGAATCTGGCGGACGCCAAATCTGCGTACGGCGCCATCGTCTATTCGAAAGCGCCCGGTGTTCTCAAACAGCTCTCCTTCTTGCTCGGCGCAAATAATTTTCGCGACGGCCTTCGCCTATACCTGAAAGAACACGCCTACTCGAATGCTGAGTGGAGCGACCTGATTCACGCGTTTGAGCGCGTCTCGCGAAAGCCGCTCGATCGGTGGGCCGGCATGTGGATTCGCCGTCGCGGAATGCCCCAGGTGGATATTTCGTGGTCGTGCGACGGCGATCGCCTCGCGCAGCTTTCGCTTTCGCAGCATGACGTGCTCGGCACGAACGCGATCTGGCCCATCGCCACTCAGGTCCTGCTGACTTCTCCCGGCGGCCACAGCTCGACCATCCGCGTCGAACTCCAATCGCGCAGCGCGGAATTTCCTGTCGGCCCACGGACGTGCCCCGCGTTCGTCTTCGCGAACGGCCAGGACTACGCGTACGGCCGCTTTCTGCTCGACGCAAAGAGCCGGCACTACGTCCTTGCGCATTTGGGCGGCGTAAACGACGTCTTTACGCGCGCGTTGCTGTGGGGCTCGCTCTGGGATTCGGTTCGCGAGGCTGATCTTGCGCCCCGCGATTATCTCGATCTTTCCGCGCGCCTGCTGCCGAACGAGACCGACCTCTCGCTCGTGCAGAGCATCCTCGGAAATTCCACCACGGCTCTCCACCGTTACGTCAGCGGCAAAACCCGCGCGGCATTCATCCCGCAATTCGAGGCCATGACCTCGCGCCGCATGCTTGGCGCGGCTGCACCCGACCTTCGCATCCTCTGGTTCCGCGGCTTTCGTTCGCTTGCGGAAACTCCCGAAGCTCTGGCGAAATTGAAGTCCATGCTGGACGGCCGGCTCTCGATTCCGGGCGTGCAGTTGCGTCCACTCGATCGCTGGACCATGGTGACTGCCCTGGTAGCGCTCGACGATCCCCAGGCCCCCGCCGTCTTGGCCGCCGAACGCAAGCGCGATCCCAGCGGCGATGGCCGGAAGTACGCCTACGTCGCCGAAGCGGCCGTTCCCAACGCGCAAACGAAAAAAAAATATTTCGACGAATACCTGCACGACCCGTCGCGCCCGGAGGACTGGATCGAGCTCAGCCTTCGTTCATTCAATTACTGGAATCAATCCGCGCTCACTCAGCCTTACTTGAAACCGGCGCTCGAAGCGCTCCCTCAGATCAAGCGCGACCGCAAAATCTTTTTCCTCGTAGATTGGCTCGACGCTTTCATTGACGGCCAGCACTCGCCCGCCGCTGATGCCGAGGTTCGCGAGTACCTGCGAACCGCATCCCTCGAACCCGACCTGCGCCTGAAAATCCTCCAGGCCGTAGACGAACTCGACCGCACTGTCGCCATCCGCCGCAAATTCCCGGACTAGACCGGCATCTGCCGCGGCGTCCCGCCCGGATTTTGCATTTTGCTTCGCAGCGGCACGGCCCGCCGGATGGGCCACCCTTTCGGTCCCGTTGCAGAAACCTCGCTGACGCGCCCACACAACACCTCGCTTAACGGCTCCGCTGAGAACTATGGGTGCCGCACTCTTCGCGGGTTTTGCGAAGGGTGCGCGGCTCCGGATTGTCTTCGGTTCAATCCCCAAAAACAAAAAGGCCCGATCCGTCCCGAAGCCTCGGGACCAAATCGGGCCTTACCATTTGTCTGAAGCTCGCTTGCCCTGAGGCCGCAAAGAGCGGCACAAGGGTTGACTTAATCGGATGAGACTTGCCAGAACCCGTCAGGCTCGAGTAACCGAGCGGGCCCCGTGAGAGGCCGCGGGTCTCAGGGTTGTACAATCCCTGATCCCAATTGAGAGTCATTTTCCCGCCTACCGGCACGGGATGTTCTCTCTTTTTCTTTAGAAAGGAGGTGATCCAGCCGCAGGTTCTCCTACGGCTACCTTGTTACGACTTCACCCCAATCATGAGTCATACCTTGAGCGTCTGCCTCCTTGCGGTTGGCACGACGATTTCTAGTACAACCCACTTTCGTGATGTGACGGGCGGTGTGTACAAGGCCCGGGAACGTATTCACGGCGCCGATCTGATGCGCCATTACTAGCGATTCCAGCTTCATGCAGTCGAGTTGCAGACTGCAATCCGAACTGAGCGCGCTTTTTTGCGATTAGCTCCCCCTCGCGGGTTCGCGACGCTCTGTAGCGCGCATTGTAACACGTGTGTGGCCCTGGACATAAAGGCCATGCTGACTTGACCTCATCCCCACCTTCCTCTCCGTTATCCGGAGCAGTCCTAGTAGAGTTCTCCCTTGCGGGTTAGCAACTACTAGTAAGGGTTGCGCTCGTTGCGGGACTTAACCCAACACCTCACGGCACGAGCTGACGACAGCCATGCAGCACCTCTACACAGGTCCCTTGCGGGAAG
>DATEKA010000048.1:0-17458 GCA_035277685.1 Candidatus Acidiferrales bacterium | reverse complement strand
TCGTCGACGACGAGAATGGTTCTCGATTCAAGATTCATCGCAACGCTCCCATCCTGATATCCGTGCAGCGGCCGCGTCAATCCACGAAACACCGGGGTTTAACTGGATCGACTCCGCGTGGGGACAGATGCGTGCACGAGCGTTCCCGGCGACACGGAATTGATGCTCAGCTTGCCTCCGAGTTGGCGCATCCTTTCGTTCATTCCACGGAGGCCGACGCCGAATAGGTCTTCTTGACTCCGTCGAGTCTCGCCCGGAGGCAAACCCTTCCCGTAGTCTCGCACTCTCAAATCCACCGTGCCATTCTGGGCCGACAACTGAATGTCGATGGTAGAAGTCCCCGAATGCTTCATCACGTTAGTCAGGCTCTCCTGCAACACACGGAAAAGAGCTAGCTCCACATCACGGGATGGACGATCCAGCTTAGCGGGCGTCTCGAAGTTCACCGCCAGTCCGGTCCGCTGCCTGAAACCCTCGAGATACCAGTCGATCGCGGACTTAAGGCCGCGTTCCTCCAGCATGGGCGGGTACAGCAAATAGGAAATGGTCCGGACTTCTTTGATGCAGTCATCCAGTATGGCGGCAAATTGATCGAGCTGATGACGGCCTTCGTCATTGAGAGTCGGATTCTTCCTGAAGACCAGCCCCAGCTTCATCTTCAACGCGCTGAGGTACTGTCCGATGCTGTCGTGCATCTCCCGGCCGATGCGGCGTCGTTCTTCATCTTGCGTTTTCAGCAGCTCGAAAGAGAGCTGGCGCAGCGAAAGTTCGGACCGAATGAGCTCCTGCTGGGCTTTCTCCTTTTCGACGATTTCACGCTGCAATTCCTCTTCGTGGCGCTTTCTTTCCGTAATGTCCCGCGTGATCTTGCTGAAGCCCAGCAGTTTTCCGGACGCGTCTCGAATCGCTGTTACAAGCGTGCTCGCCCAAAACCGTGAGCCGTCCTTTCGTACACGCCAGCCCTCCTGGGCCGCTCTTCCTTCACGTGTAGCCGTGTCGAGAATTCGTTGTGGCTTGCCGGCGCCCACATCTTCGGCGGGGAAAAAGGTGGAATAAGGACGGCCAATGATCTCTGCGGCGGTATACCCTTTGATTCGCTCAGCGCCCGAATTCCAAGTGGTGATGTGACCATTGGGGTCCATCATGTAAATGGCGTATTCCTGGACTTGCTCCACCAGCAGCCGGAACTGCTCTGCCTCCGATTGATGTGAATCTGACTCAGGTGACGGGTTCAGGTTCATTGTTGTTTATGGAATGCGGCTCAACGGCCAAGGTGCGAAAAGGGTAGTGAAGCACGGCAGGGCGTAAGAGTCGATACGGGGAACACCGTAGGCGCGCGCTAGGCAGTCAACGGCGTTCGATCTCAGTTCGCTCCAGCAGCGGCACGCCGCACACGCAACGAACAGTGCCGCACTACGAAGCGGCTGCCCCGGGCGCGGCCCACGCCCTGCCGCTCTTGCGAATAAATGCAACCACTTCGTCATATCTGGCCATGGCGCGCGCGCCGATTTTCGTGCAGCACAGCGCCGCACAGGCATTGGCAAACGTTCCGACCTGCACGAAGTCCCATCGACGAAGAATTCCATAGGAAAGGCCGCCCATGAAGGCGTCACCCGCGCCGGTGGTGTCGACCACATCCACCTTGAACGCGGGCACCTGAACGCGCTCCTTGCGATTTGCAATCAGGCAGCCTTCGGCGCCTTGCGTGACTGCGACCGTTCCCGGACCGAGCGCGAGCAGCTTGTCCGCAATTCGGTCCCAGTTGGATTCGCCTGTCATCTCACGAGCAGCGGCTTTGCACGGCTTCAGCACATCCACCGTCTTCAGCAGGGTGGTCAATTCGGCTTGCGTTCCAAGATTCATTTGCGCGAAGAAGCTGGGCGCGACATCGAGATCGAAGAACACGCGCACGCCGGCCTGGTTCGCAACCTGAATCGCCTCTTTAACGGGCGCGATCGGAAGCTGTGAGGCCTCGGTATGGAAGTGTTTCGCTCGCTGGATGTGCGGCGCGAACCGGGTGCGCACCTGATGCGGAGAAAGCTTTCCGTTCACGTTCGGAAACATGTAAATACAGCGCTCGCCTTCCGCGTCGACCGGTATCCACGTCATGGAAGAGCGTTCGCCCTTGACGACTTCGATTCCGGAGACGTCCATGCCGTCGTCGACGAAGGCTTTCTGGATCAGGCGTCCGTTTTCGTCGTCGCCGATCAACCCGAGCCAGCCTGTACGGACGCCGAGCCGCGCGACCTGCGTGAGATTATTGCCGGTTACGCCGCCTGCGTGAATTTCCATGCGGTCGGCGTTGATCTTTTCTTCGACTCCGAGCAGTCGCGGCACCATCGCGAAATAATCCACGCCGCAGCTTCCGATCCCGACGACATCAACATTGGTTGTTGGCACAGTTCCTCGCGTTCATCTGAATCACTCGAGCCGTCGCTATCTTCCGGGCGTCACGCTCGGGTCGTCAAGGACAAACCCCTGCGTTCAAGAATAGCAGGACTGTTACACGCGGGAGGGGTTCCCGTGATCGCCGCCGACCTTCGCCGCCGGCTGTGCATTGAATCGCACGCGATCCTGCCCGGCGCAGGCCGGGTCGTGCGTGACAGAAATTGACCGGTTATGCCTGGCGCCCGCCCGCCGAATTGGATGCGGGCTGCAACTGAGGATGGTGGATCTTCTTCACCGCTTCCCAATGGCGCCAGAAGGAGAAAGCCGCGAATTCGCTGATACTCATCCCGCGATTCCACGCGACAGCGCGGATGCGGTCCGCTTCACCGTTTGAGCAGCGCAGGAGCATGGACGTGCGGTCGCGCAGCCGGTGCGCCAGGCGAAATTCGCGTGCCTGATTCTCCAGAAATGCTGGAGTGACACCGTGGGCGTACCGTTCCTCAATCCAGAGGCTGCGTTCAAGAATATTGAGCATGCAACCGCTAATGGTGCGGTGCTCGGCCGCGGCTTGCGTCCGGAGGATGTCCGCTTCTTCTTTGGAGCAGCGGATCAGGAGCGCCGTACGGGAGGGATTCATGTTGATATCACATGATATCAAACATTTGCTTCCCTCACGACACTCGGGCATGATCGGGACAAGAGGTACTCAGATTTGGGCTCCAACTACGATATTTTCGAAATCCTTCCCGATGGCGCGCCGATGTGGAGATGCACGGTCGACAATCAAAATGCGGCCGTCGCGGAGTTGGAATCTCTTGGAAAAACGAGCCAGAATGAACTGATCGCCGTGCACTTGCCCAGCAGCCGGATCGTCGCTCGGAAAGCCGCAAGTGTGAACGCGACGATAGCGGCTCCCTCCGGCAATGGTCATCGCAGTCGTGGCAGTGCCGATTAACTGACGGGCGCGGCCGCCCCAACAATACGTGCGCTGCGTTCGCTGTTACTTTGGATGCGGCCTTCAGCGGGTGCCCAGAGCAGAACGCCCCAGGAACCGCGCTTTACTCCCGAGTTCCTCTTCAATACGCAGAAGCTGATTATATTTCGCAATGCGATCGGTGCGCGACGCGGACCCTGTCTTGATCTGTCCGCTTCCCATCGCCACCACGAAATCGGCGATGAAGGGGTCTTCCGTTTCGCCGGACCGGTGCGAGACAACCGCCGTGTAGCCCGCGCTACGCGCCATTTCGACGCATTCGATCGTTTCCGTCACGGTGCCGATCTGGTTGAGCTTGATCAGAATCGAGTTGCCGACCTTTTCTTTGATCCCGCGCGCGAAGATTTTCGGATTTGTGACGAAAATGTCGTCACCTACGAGCTGGACCTTCTTTCCGGCATCGCGCGTCAGGATCTTCCAGCCTTCCCAGTCTTCTTCGGACATTCCGTCTTCCAGTGAAACAATCGGGTACTGCCGCAGCCACTTCTCCCAGAACGCCGCCATCTCTTCGGATGTGCGCGCGGACTTGTCCGATTTCTTGAAAATGTATTTCTTGCTCGCTTTGTCGTAGAACTCGCTGGACGCGGGATCGAGCGCAATCGCGATCTGCTCGCCGGGCTTGTAGCCGGCGGCATCGATCGCCTGCAGAATGCGTTCGAGGGCCTCCTCGTTCGATTTGAGGTCCGGCGCGAAGCCGCCCTCATCGCCAACGGCGGTCGAATAGCCGTTCTTCTTCAGCACCGCCTTGAGATTGTGGAACACCTCGACGCCCCAGCGCAGCGCTTCGCGAAAACTTGGCGCGCCAACGGGCATGACCATAAATTCCTGCACGTCGACGGAATTGTCGGCGTGCGCGCCGCCGTTCAGGATGTTCATCATCGGCAGCGGCAGCGTGTTGGCGGACGCCTCGCTCGAATAGCGCGCGAGATACTTGTAAAGCGGCTGACCGGACGCAGCTGCTGCGGCGCGCGCTGCGGCCATCGAGACGGCGAGGATGGCATTCGCGCCAAGTTTCGATTTGGTGGGCGTGCCGTCCGCTTCGATCATACGGTGATCGAGCTGCGTCTGGCCGAGAGCGTCCATGCCCGTGACCGCCTTGGCAATTTCTCCGTTGACGTGCGCAACAGCTTTCTGCACGCCCTTGCCCAAGAACCGCGATTTATCGCCGTCGCGCAATTCGATGGCTTCGTTCTCGCCCGTCGATGCGCCGGACGGAACGGCGGCGCGGCCAAATGCACCTCCTTCCAGTCGAACGTCTGCCTCAACCGTGGGATTGCCGCGCGAATCAAGAATTTCGCGGCCGTGCACAGACTTGATTTTTGTAGACATCGGTTTCTCCCTGAAGATTGCGTGCGAAATCCGGTGGCTCTCGTCAGCTTCGTCCGGTGCGGCGCGCGCATTCAGCCGTCGCGCGGCGAGCGTCAGCCCTTCTTGGCGGGCAGAAGCCAAACAAAGAAGTCTAAGGGAAACTTTTCTTCCGGCCAAGGGCCACACGAGGAGAAACGTGAGAATTGTGCGTTTCAAAACCCCATCGGATGAGGATGGGCCGTCAAGATGTTTGCTCAAAAGCGTAATAGCGCCACGAATCCCTTCGGCCCCGCCGCCCAGGCCGTGTCTTTTCCAGCCAGCGCAACGTCGTTCAGATTCAGCGCGCCCTTGGAGACCCACGGCTCGCCCGCGGCTTTCATAAACGCACCAACAGGACCGACCACCCACATCCCCGGCAACCCGCTGCTCTTTGTTCGGCTCGATGGAATGAACGCGACCGACGAGAAAAAAAGACTACTCGGCTGCGCGGGACCTGCTATTGCTCGCCACGTTTGCCCTCCATCAGTCGTGCGGATGATCGTAGGTCTCGGGGATGCGCCCGGATTCGCGTAGTCGCCACCCACTGCAGCTCCATATCTCGCGTCGCGAAACGCAATGGAGAAGAGACCGCTGCTCGCGTTCGCCGGACGTATCGGCGTCTCCGCCACCTTCCAGCTTTCGCCTCCATCATTGGAGCGCAGCACTCGCGCCACACTCGCGCCGCCGGTCACGAACCAGACATTCTTTTCGCCTTGCATCGCAATGCACGAGTTGCTCGCTGCAAACGATCCCTCACCCTTCAGCGCCGCCGGGAATCTTTCGGGAGGAATCTGCGTCCACGTCGCTCCGCCGTCCGCCGTGCGAAACATCACAAAGTGGCCATCGATGGGATCGCTCAGCACAACCCCGCGCTTCCGGTCCCAGAACGCAATGGAATCGAAAAACACGCCCGTCGTCTTCGGCGCAAACGCGAGCGTCCACGTTTTTCCACCGTCGCTCGTGCGATAAATCGTCGCAAGCCCCTTCTCCGCATTGCCCGTGCTCATGATGACCGCGTTTTCCGCGTCAAACGCGCGAATCCCGCGGAAATCCTGGTTCTGTGCTCCAGCTACCTGACGCACATTCCACGTTCTCCCGCCGTCCACGGTCCGAATCACCGTCCCGCGCGTTCCGCTCCCCCACACAACGGCCCTGCTGACGACGCTGAGCCCGCGAAAACTCGCCGTTGTCTTCACGTCCATGCGTTTCCACGGGTCGCTTCGACCACTTTGTGCATGTATCGCCACAGCGGTCAAACAGGTGGCGACTACCGCAATGAGAATCGTGAATCGTCTCGTCATTTAATTTCCCTTCGTTGGCTCCGCGGAATCCCGTAATGACTCGTCAGAGTCTACGCGCCAAGATCATCGTGGGGCTGAAGTCAACCGCAATACCGCGGCCGCCTGCAGCGTTGCCGAATCGCGATCGTAGATCGGACCAGTAGCGTTCCGGATCAGCGAGCGTCCGCGCGTATGCGCTCCCGTATGACGTTGAGCGCCAGAATCCGACGTAGTCGCTCGCGCTCATCGAAACCACGTAGGAAAATCTCTGCTCTTCGATGAGAGCGAACCCGGGCGCAGCTCGCACCCGCCCTTCCCAATTCAGGTCGCGCTTGAGGAGCGGATCCCGATGCGGTTTCCACGGTCCGCGAAGCTGCTCCAGCGTGATCGCGTCGATTTCCGGGCCGGCTTTCGGCAGCGGACGATCGAACACCGCCAGTACGCCGTCTGCTCGCAGCCAGGAGCGTGCGTTTGCGAGCACGCGCTCCGCATCCATCCAATGAAGCGCGTTTGCGATCGTCACGAGATCGACCGTATCGGCGGACTGAGCGCAGGTCTCCGCAGTCAGATTGCGAATGATCACCCGGGGAAAACGCTCGGCAATCTTCGCAGCCATACCCGCGTCCGGCTCAACCGCGATTACCTCGTGAAAGGGCCGAATGAGATGCGCCGTAACAATTCCCGTGCCAGCGCCCAGATCCATCGCGCGCCGGCGATTCTGCTCGGGAACCGCGGCGAAGATGCGATCGTAAAGCGCCTGCGGATAGTCGGGCCGGTAGCGTTGGAATTCGTCAGCGGCGTGGCCGAAGCGTGGTTCGAATGGCATCAGACGCAAAGAAGCGAGATGCGGAAGCAGACCCCTTACGCCTTGTTTCCGCCAACCTGAGGGAGCGGGTTCGGGGCGACACTTCGCAATTATTCGGGCTCTTCGAGCATCGATTCGGGACGCACGACAATCGTGATCCCCCCGTCCGAAACGTTGTAGCGCGCGCGGTCCGCTTCAACGTCGTAGCCGATCACGCTGCCTTCGGGCAGGGTGACGTGCCGGTCGATGATCGCCCGGCGAATCCTCGAATGACGCCCGACGTTCACATGATTGAAGATGATTGAGTCTTCGACTTCGCTATAGCTGTTGATGCGCACGTCGTATCCTAGAACGGATTTGTTCACCCGCCCGCCGGAAACGATCGACCCGCCCGATACGATGGAATCGATTGCCACGCCCAGTCGTTTCGGCTCGCCGAAAACGAATTTCGCCGGCGGATATTGCTGCTGCCATGTCTGCAGAGGCCAGCTTTTGTCGTACAAATTGAACACCGGCGCGACCGCGCAGAGATCCATATTCGCTTCGTAATAGGCGTCAATTGTTCCCACATCGCGCCAATACGAAGTGTCCTTCTTGTTCTCGTCGCGAAAGTTGTGGGCGTACACGCGATGCTTGCCGATGATACGCGGCAGGATGTCGCGGCCGAAATCGTGGCCCGACGCGGGATTCTCGGCGTCGTCGATCAGGATCGGCACAAGCAGTTGCGTGTTGAACAAATACACGCCCATCGATGCATTGCACATGCCCGGATGGTGCGGGGACTCTTTGGGCACTGCGGGCTTTTCTTCGAAGCCGATAATCTTCCATTGCGCATCCGTTTCGATCACTCCGAACTGCTTCGCCGCTGCCTCGCAATCCACTTCAATCGTGGCGACCGTAACGTCCGCGCCCGAGGCGACGTGCTGCTCGAGCATTTTCTGGTAATTCATCTTGTAGATGTGGTCGCCGGACAAGATGAACACGTAATTCGACTGCTCGCTGCCGATCGAATAGATGTTCTGATACACCGCGTCGGCGGTGCCGCGATACCAGTGCTGTGATACGCGCATCTGCGGCGGCAGCACTTCGATGAACTCGCCCATGCCCATCAGCACCGACCATCCTCGCCGTATGTGGCGATTCAGGCTGAGCGCCTTGTATTGCGTCAGCACGAAAACGCGCCGCAGGTCGCTGTTCAGGCAGTTCGAGAGCGTGACGTCGATGATCCGATACACGCCGCCGAACGGCACCGCAGGTTTCGCCCGGTCGCGCGTCAACGGCCACAGCCGTTCGCCCTGGCCACCCGCCAGCAAAACTCCGATCGCCTTTCGCATTTCAGGCATGCAACTTCCTCAGACCACTTGCGTGGCTGATTGTAGCAGCAACCACCAGGATTCGCAGTCCCTCGGCCTCTCGAGCCTCGTCGAATTGATGAAGAATTCATCACCTTGGAAGCCTGATGTGAACCGCCATGGCCAGTAACGGATAGGTTAAAGAGGCTGCCCATGTCACGTCGGGCTTGCATCCGTTGTCGAGCTCCGTCGGGGCGGCGAAAAAGCGAATTTAGCTTGACTTAAGGGAACTGCTCCTATAGAAGATGGGGGCAATTGCCGGTTGTCGCGTAAACCGGTAAACTGTCTCTACCCATTTCACGAACAATTTAAAAGGGGAAACGGGGGTGAATACGCGTGGCAGAAGTTGTAATTCAAGAGGGTGAGTCCTTGGAGAATGCCCTCCGGCGCTTCAAGCGCAAGGTGCAATCGGAGGACATCATCAAGGAAATTAAAAAGCACAGCTACTACATGAAGCCCGGTGAGAAGCGTCGTGCGAAGGAAGCCCTCTCGCGTAAGCGTCTCCGTAAGAAACAGCGGCGTGAGCAGGATTAGGCGACCGAAACACTTGGGAATTTGCGAGCAGGCGAGCGTTCTCCAGCGCTTTTGAGCTGGAGGTGCGCTCGTCCGGCTCTCGGGTTCCGCGGATCACGGTTCCGGTTTGCCAGCTGGCGATGCCGTTTAAGCGGCACGGCCGGCCACAGCGAGCGATCTCGCCTCGGCGAGCTGCTCCTGAACCCTATCTTTACCGCTGCCAGTTCTGGCCCCAGCACGGTTCCGGAGCGGAAGATGGAATACCACGACAAGGTCCTGAAGTGTAGCGATTGCGGCGCAGAGTTCGTGTTCACCGCCGGCGAGCAGATGTTTTTCGCCGACAAGGGTTTCAAGAACGAACCGAAGCGTTGCAAGGCCTGCAAGGCAACGCGCGCGGTAGCGAACGGCGGATCCAGTGCGCCGGTGGTTCAGCGCGTGGAAACGAAGACCGTCTGCTCGCAGTGCGGCAAGGAAACGACGGTTCCGTTTAAGCCCACTCAGGGAAGGCCTGTGTACTGCCGCGAGTGCTTCCAGCAGCGCCGAACGCTCGGTACTACCAGCGCGACGGCCTAGAAGCGCCGCACGTTAAGGCTCTCGGCCCTCGACGCTCGTAGACCCTTCAAAGTCACGAATTCGAGGCTCCCTCCGCTTAGAAGGGGAACTCCCTTTTCGCGCTGACACTTCCCAGGTATGCAGCGAGCGGGCCGATCCGTGCCCTATGCCGCTGTGGAATCCTTCGCAGGCACAATTTCATCGAACGCAGCCATGAACTTCTCCATCTCGGGCCGCGTGCCGATGCTTACGCGAAGGAAATTCGGCATCCCGGCGAATCGGCGTCCCACCAGAATGTTTTTCGCGCGAAACGCTTCCACAACCGGCTTTACGTCCGTGTTGACGTCGATCATCACGAAATTCGCCTGCGACGGAATGAATTTGTGCCCTGACTTCGTAAGTTGCGCGCACATCCAGTCGCGCGTCGCGTTCATCCTTTTCCCGCACGCGTCGATGTGTTCACCATCGGCGAGGCTGGCGCGCGCCGCTGACAGTACCGCCGCGTTTCCGTTGAACGGCAGGAGATTGTACGGACGCAGCCGCGCAATTGCTTCCTTCGAACCCACGCCGTAGCCAAGCCGCATGCCTGCCATCCCGTACACCTTCGAGAAAGTGCGCGAGACCATCACGTTCGGGTGATCCGCGATCAATGGAATCGCCGTGCTGTAGTTCGGGTCGGTGGCGAAATCGTAATACGCTTCGTCAACAAGGATCATGGTCGATTGCGGAACGCGCTTCACGAACGACGCCATTTCGTCGCGGCTTGCGATTGTTCCCGTGGGGTTGTTCGGATTGCACACGTACACGAGCCCTGTTTGCGAAGTGCACCGCTCCGCCATCGCCGGCAGGTCGTGCCGGTAATCCTTTGTGAGCGGGACTTTCACCGCCTCGCCGTGCGCTGCGTTCACATATTCGATTACGGCTTCGAATGTCGGATCGGCGACCACCAGATGCTTTCCCGGTCCGACGAACGCCTCGTCGGCGATGCAGAGAACTTCGGTCGAGCCGCAGCCGAGCGTGACGTTCTCGCGTTTCAGACCATGCTTCCGTGCGATTTCATCGCAGAGAGCAAAGTACGCCTGATCGGGATACCGCGCGGCGATTCCTCCGCAAGTGTCGAGCGCGGAAAGCGCCTTGGGGCACGGCCCGTACGGATTTTCGTTGAAGTTGATGCGGATGGCGCCTTCCGGTTCGGGTTGCTCGTGGCGCGCGCCCTGCGCCGCGTGCAGATAAGGCGCGTACATCGCGGCGGCTACTGACGCACTAACGGTCTTTGCGAAATCACGCCGGGAAAAGAGCGGTCGGTTCATGGCACCCTCCGGGAGCAGAAGTGCCGCGATCATATCCCTCGCGCGTCCGCGGAACAAGTCTTTCGGCATCCGCGCCAAATCGCCACTGTCGTCCTCTGTCTACAGCTTTCCTGGTACGCCGTGAATCCCTGGCTGAAATACCGCATCTGCGGGATGTCCATAACCGGCGTTCGCAGGAACAATTTGTATTGGTATGGATCCTTTCGTCCTCACAATCGCCATCGTCTTGATCGGCGCGATCTTCTGGCCCGACGACGATACTTGGCCCGGCGGCCTCCGCGCCTGACGACGACACCCCACGTCAGTCCTGCGCGGCACTCAGCCTCAGCGTCCTGTCGTGGAATCTGATAAGCTCGCGGTTCATGGCCGCATTCACAAAGGAAGATGCGTACCGGGATCGTCTCGACTGGAAAATTCTCCGTGACGGTGGCGTTGCGCTCTACTGGCGTCGTGAGTTCCTCGAACAAGACATCAAGTGGTTTCAAGAGCAGGGCTATCTGACATTTTCTCTCGACTGTACACAATGGGGGTCGAGCGAGGAAATGCATCCGGAACTTCAGCGAACTCTTTCATTTCCACCGTACTACGGCAGGAACCTGAATGCATTGAATGATTGCCTCACTGACTTACCGGTGCCCGATGCGGGGGGAACCGTATTGATTTTGCGACAGTTTGACGTGTACATGAAAGGGGCAGGGGCCGACCCGCTAGCCAGTGGACGTCCGGAAGCAGAAGGGGTGCTTGATGTACTTACGGGGGCTTCGAGGTATTTTCTGCTGACCGCGCGGCGCTTTCTAATTCTCGTTCAAACTGACGACGCCCACACCCACTTCGAAAGGCTCGGTTGCGTAGCCGCTCAGTGGAACCAGCGTGAGTGGCTGAACAAGGACCGCGGGCTCTGACGAAATACTCCTGCACACAAGCGAGGAGCCATGGACGATAAGGCGCTGCGCGACGCAATGGGCAAAATCCTGAATCAGAGCGAGGCTCACGTCGACTGGAAAGAGGCGCTCGAAGAAGTGCCGGTGAAAATGCGCGGCGTTCGTCCGCCCGGCTCGCCTCATTCGCTTTGGGAACTACTCGAACACGCGCGCATCGCGCAATGGGATATTCTCGAATTCTCGCGCGATCCGAAACACGTCTCACCCGACTTTCCGTCCGGCTATTGGCCGGAATCGCCGGAGCCTCCGAGCGAGGCCGCATGGAACAAGAGCGTGAAGGACTTCCTGCACGGCATGGAATCGATGAGCAATCTTTTTGCTGAAGCGAAGGATCTGCTCGCGCCGATTCCGCACGGCTCCGGACAGACGATTCTCCGTGAAGCGCTGCTTGCTGCAGATCACAACGCTTATCACCTCGGCCAGTTCGTGCTTGTGCGTCGCCTCCTCGGTAATTGGCAAGGCTGAGCGTTTTCCACATTTTCCTAAATTTCCACAGCGAAATTCCGCTCAGGTGTGATTGACGCTTTTCGCGTCCAGAGTTACAAGAGTGGCGTCACAACGTTCCAAATCATCCAGGTCTTGAACGGCGAGCCGGGCGAAAGCTTGGCGAGCCACCCAGGGCACGAATGAACGGAACGGATGAGACAAAGTTTCGGAATTACGCAGCATCACGGCGAGCCCTTAGGTCTGGTCCCGTGGTGGCCAAGCGTGCACCCGTTAAACAGTCTGCCGCGAGGTAGACGCGCCTGTCGCAAGGCAGGTGAAAATTTGACGAGGCACGCGAGGCTTTACCCGCCGCAAGGTGGGACCGCTTGCCGCAAGGCAGAGCGCAACCACAGACTGAACTCGCGAGACTTGTCGCGGCTAGCTTCCCTCGCTCAAGCGGGAGAAAGCGCAGCAGCTGTCGAATTTCCAGACTGAAGGGAAGGGGCGGGCAACCGCCCCTTTTCTTTTTCCCGCAGGGTCGACCTTCATGTCGCTCGATTTGACGCGGTCTTTTCGCGACATCCGCGCATCCATTCACAGAAGCGAACGCCGCACCGTATAATAGATGTGCCCTTAGAGGAGATTCATGAACCGACAGTCGGCCATTGTGGATTCATCCGCAACCAGGGAGGCGCAAAGCCAAATTTGGGACGCGTTTCGCCGCTGGGGATTTTTGCAGGCGGATCTCGACCCGCTGGGTGATCTCGAACCGATCGCCATGCCGGAGCTGGACGTTTCCGGCCCTGACGCCGAGTCGGCGCGCGGCGTCTATTGCGGCACGATTGGCGCGGAGTTCATGCACATCCCCGATCCCGAGCAGCGGCAATGGGTCCAGGAACGCATGGAAACGGAAGCGGCCGCACCGGATCACGCGCGCATTCTCGAATTGCTGATTCGCGCAGATGTATTCGAGCACGTGCTACAGACGCGCTATCTCGGGACCAAACGCTATTCGCTCGAAGGCGAAGCTGCGCTCCTGCCCCTGCTGCACTCAATCCTAAACGCAGCGGCGGAGGGAGGCGGCGAACAGGCCGTGATGGCCATGAGCCATCGCGGACGGCTGAACGTGATGGTGCACGTCGTCGGACGCGATCCCGCCGAGGTCTTCGCGCGCTTCGAGGACTTCGACCCGCGGAGTATCCTCGGAGGCGGCGACGTGAAGTACCATATGGGCGCGACTGGCACCTTCGCCGCGGCAAACGGCCGCGAGCTGGCCATTCATCTCGTCTCGAATCCGAGCCATCTCGAGGCCGTTGACCCCGTTGCGGTTGGCCGCGCCCGCGCCAAGCAAAAACGCTTCGGCGAAGCAGGCCGCGAGCGCGTGATTCCGATTCTGATGCACGGCGATGCGGCGTTCGCGGGGCAGGGCATCTGGGCCGAAACGCTGAACATGGCGATGGTCGCGGGATTCTCCGTCGGCGGCGGGCTGCACATCATTGTCAACAACCTGATCGGTTTCACCACTGTGCCACGCGAACTACACTCGTCCCGATTTTCGTCGGATCTGGCGAAACGCCTGCCGGTTCCGATTTTTCATGTGAACTCCGGCGATCCGGACGCTGTGGTGCGCGTCGGACGCATCGCCACAGACTACCGCTATCGCTTCGGAACACCGGTTGTCGTCGATCTCATCGGCTATCGGCGCTACGGCCACAGCGAAGTGGACGATCCCACGATCACGCAGCCATTGCGCTACAAGAAAATCGAAGCGCAGCCCGCGCCATGGAAGAGCTACGCCGACGCATCCGGCATCAACGCCGAAGCGATCGTTCAGCAGGTCCATGCAGAATTCGACGCCGCGCAGAAACGGGCTCTCGAACTGGAGAAGAATCCGCCAATGCGCCGCTTGCCCGCCTACTGGGACAATTTTCGAGGCGGCCGCTACGACGCTTCGCTCGAAGTGGACACGGGCGTTGGACAGGACGATCTGACGAAAATCGGACAGGCGCTCGTCAGTTACCCGGCCGGGTTTCACATACATCCGAAGGTGAAAAAACTGCTCGAGCAGCGCCTTGAAATGGCGCAGGGCAAACGGCCCATTGATTTCGGCATGGCGGAAGCCCTTGCTTTTGGCTCGCTGCTCAAGGAGGGCGTTCCGGTCCGGTTGAGCGGACAGGACACGCGCCGCGGCACATTCAATCAGCGTCACGCGGCGCTGATTGATATCGAGAATGAGCAGGACTATGTTCCGCTCGAACATCTCGCCACGGGGCCCGCCTGGTTCGAGATTTACAACTCGACGCTCTCTGAAGCGTCCGTGCTGGGCTTCGAATACGGCTTCAGCCGCGATTTTCCGGAGGCGCTGGTTTTGTGGGAAGCGCAGTTCGGCGATTTCGCCAACGGCGCACAAACCATCATTGATCAGTTCGTTTCGGCCGGCGAGGACAAGTGGAATTTGCTATCCGGAGTCGTGCTGCTTCTTCCCCACGGCTACGAAGGGCAGGGCCCGGAGCATTCGAGCGCTCGCGTCGAACGCTTTCTGCAGCTTGCCGCCCGCGACAACATTCAGATTTGCCAGCCGTCCACCGCTGCACAGTATTTTCATCTGCTGCGGCGACAGGCGCTGCGGCGTTGGCGCAAGCCGCTCGTCATCTTCACACCGAAGAGTATGCTGCGTCATCCGGCGGCCTCGTCCTCGCTCGCGGATCTCGCCACGCCGCGTTTCCGCCCCGTCATTCCCGACGCTGGTGACGGCTCGGCCCCCCGCGTTTTGCTCTGCACGGGAAAAATCGGCCACGAGCTTCTGGCCGAGCGCAAACGCCGCAAGAGCGCGTCCACCGCGGTCGTTTTTCTCGAACAGCTCTACCCGCTGCCCGAATCGGAACTCGCCGCCGAGATGGACCGCCACCAAAAAGCGCGAGAATTTGTCTGGGTGCAGGAAGAGCCGGCCAACATGGGTGCGCTTGCGTTTCTGTTGCCGCGGCTCGAACGGCTCGCGCGCGGCCGCTCCGTGCTTTCGGTCAAGCGCTCGGCGTCCGCCAGCCCCGCGACCGGTTCGCACAAAGCGCACGAGCTCGAGCAGAAAACGCTCCTCACGCTCGCCTTCGCCCGTCCCACAGCACACTGAGGCTTAGCGGGCGGGATGCGGGCGGAGCCTCTCGCGGGGAGCGCCAAACAACCGCCGCATCGCGCGCCACACGAAACGGATCGTCAGCACGATCAAAGCCAGCATGACAACGACCACGGTCGCCGACGCGTAGGGATGACGCGTTACGGACCACGTCAGAAAAACAACCGCCATATCCTCGCCCAAACTCAAAGCGATATTCGAGAATGGTTCCGGCGAATGCGTCACCGCCGCGCGCGCCGCTACCTTCCCGCCGTGCGCCGCGAAGGCGACCAGCGCTCCCAGCAAAGTCGCGATGACTTGTTCGCCCTTGGGTAATTGCGAGGTGGCCCCGTACGCCAGCACCGCCGCCACGGGCACTCGGACAAACGTTTGCAAGGCGTTCCAAAACAAATCAAAAACGGGAATTTTGTCCCCGACGAATTCCACCACGAACAACGCCGCGCACACCGCGATCACCCAAGTATTCGCAACAGGACTCAGGCTCGCCGGCAAAATCAGCGCTCCGGCTCGCGACAGAATTCCAAGCATCGCGACCGTCGCGTACACGTTCAGTCCCGCCGAAAACGAAATCACCAGCAGGAATGCAGTCAGAGTCGCTCCCGACGGAATCGCGGGAATCACGGCGGCAAGCATCGTGCGCTTATTCTAGTGCGAAGCGCCGGCTGACAGCGACTGGAAACGTGTCCGCGCCAAGTCGTTCATCGAGTGGTATCATCCGGCCCGCGACGTGAGGCACATCATTCGCGAGAAAATGGACGAGAATTGTTCCCTGGTAGCTCCAAAACGAGTGTTTTCAGAGGCTTCCAATCGAGCAGTACCGGGACTAAAGTCCCAAGTGGCAGGGGGTACGATCGAGTGCCCTGGGGCGACCAGTGCTCCATTCACTCCCGCGCCCGCGTGCGCGATAAATGAATTGTCTCGATTGCTTCGCTGCCAGTAGCAAGTCGTTAGCGGGAGGCCCGTCATGAACTGCCCTGAATGCGGATGGCCGGGAACGGGAAAGATGCCGACCGGAGCGCGCACCATCACACAAAACAACAAGCGAGTCCTCGTCGGGCAGTTGACTTACTACGCGACCAACCCCCCGCTGTGCTCAGTCTGCGAAGACATGAAGTGGACGCTCGAGCAGAAGCTCTGGTTTATCGAAGCCCACGAAGAATATCTTTACCAGGTTAAAATCAAGAAGCAGCTCCTGGGACAGAAGTAACCAAGCTGCCCGCCTAACCCGCCAGCCCACGTCCGGGTTCTTCCCCACGAATCTGTCATTCCGAAGAGAAGCGTCTCAACCTCGGTATGAGTGATCCCGATGGCCGCTATCCCGGCTTGTGGCATGGGTTGTCTTGCCAGGCGGGCGCTAGCGAGCCTAGTTCGAGCCAGTCCTGCTCTCAGTGCGTGATCTGAGCCGTGTGAACTTCAGGAAAACGCCGGGCCAGCCAGCCGCTCACTTCCGCGGGATGGTAATTGAACGGGCCCATGCCGCCGCGATAGACGATTTTCCCCGTTTCGTCGATCACGTATAGACGCTCCGGCCAGCCGGCATAAATATGGTCCGCCGTGTCGCTCATCGCATCAATTCCCAGCGGAATCGAAAAACTGAACCGCTTCACGAAGTCGTTCGCGATTGCCACCCGCTGTAGCATCGTCTTTGGCTGTGCGTAGCAGACGTTCTGGTCGAGATTTGCCTTCATCTCCCACTCGTCGAGCGGGTGCGCCTCGCGAATGTAGACTGCAAGGAAGTCGGCGCGGTCTTTGTATTGGCTGTACATCTTCACCAGATCACCGATCTGGCGCCGGAAGGGCGGTCAAGTGTAGCTGCCGAATATCAGCACCAGCGGGCGCTTCCCGATGCGGTCGCGCAGATGGAAACTTGATTGCCCGTCGAGCGAGTAAAGCGTCGCATCGGGCGCCTGATCTCCAACCCGCAGGTTGCCGCTATTCCACTGCGGCAGCGCGTATCGAAGGAAACCATAGAGGTCGCGCGGGCCGCCCATAAAATAACAACCGAGGGCAATGGTGATCGCTAGCACCGCCACCAGCCCAATCCCCGTCCATTTCAGCACTCGACGCACGGTTTTCGCTCGCCGCAGGATAGCCTCGCCTCGGCTCGCCGTTCAACAGAAACTTCGGTCGTCCGGGTGCAGCGGGCACTCGAACGCCCTGCGCAAGCGCCGCCTGTTCATTCGGGTGGAACCTACTGTACGTTCACGGAAATCGAGCTGATGCTCTGCGTCACGCTGCCAATCGTGACGGTCACAGTGATTCCTGTGTAATTTCCCACAGGTGTTCCCGGGTTCGTCACCCCGCCTCCAGTACCGCCGCCGCTCCCGTTGTTACCGCCTCCGCCGCCGCACCCAACAACAACTGCGATTACCCCGACTGCGGTCAGCGCAAGGACCGCGCTCCACGCGCGTCGCCGCCGT
>DATEKA010000047.1:0-29327 GCA_035277685.1 Candidatus Acidiferrales bacterium | reverse complement strand
CTCCGGCCGGATGACTCCCGGGAACGCTGCCTGTTGGCATCCGTACAATTGATGGCTCACACGCCGCAGGATGCCTTGACGACCTTGGGGCCGGCGTTGAAAGCGAACCCTGACGCTGAGACCCTTGATCTCGCCTCGGCGGCCCATGAGGACGCTGGAGATACCGGACAAGCGGTTAGCACTCTCAGGCAGGCGATTCTACTTGATCCGCGGAACCTCAACCTCTACCTCGATTTTGCCCATATCTGCTACGACCATTATTCGTATCAGGTTGGCGTTGATGTGATTAGCGACGGCATAGGCCAGCGGCCGGAAGCGGCTCCGCTCTATCTGGCGCGGGGCGTTCTATATGTCCGGTTAGCGCGGTTCGACCAGGCGGAAGCTGATTTCGACAAGGCGCAGGAACTGGATCCCCGGCAAGCGCTTAGTTCCGCTGCTCAGGCAGTGGCGGCGATGCAGGCAAACGACACGGAGCGTGCGCTGAAAACGGTGCAGGCGAGGCTCGCGCAAAAGCCGAACGATGCGCTCCTGCTTTACCTTCAGGCCGACTTCCTTCTTCAGGAAGGCGCGGTTCCAGAAACAGCCGAGTTTCGGCTGGCGATGGCTTCCGCGAAGAAAGCCGTGTCCTTGCAACCGGGACTCGCCGATGCTCGAGGGGTTCTGGGGAAAATCTATCTGCGGAGCGGACAATATCCGGAAGCGATCGAACAGTGCAGGAAGGCCCTCGAGAGCGATCCGAAAAACCAGGTGGCGGTGTACCACCTGATTTTGGCGCTCCGGAAGGCCGGCAAGACCGGGGAAATTCCCGATTTGCTGAAACGCCTTGCAGAACTCCGCGAACAGGCCACGGAGGAGGAAAGACGCCGCGATCGTTATAAACTGGTGGAGGGCGAAGCCCAGCCCCAAGGGTCCGCCCATCCGTAGCGGTCTCATGGCCGGATCGTGCCGGGCGTTCTGTTTGGCCGCTCCGTCACTTAGTTCAGGGCGACATGGAATTTGACAACCAACGCCGCAAAGCCTATGTTTCCGAAAACGTTTACGGAGTATTGATTTCCTATAGCGATTCGTTCCTGTGGGGGTGCTGAAATGCGAAAATCTTCACGACGGCAGTTCATCACGATGAGTGCAGTTGCGGCTGGTAGTGCGCTGGTTGTCGGCGGTCGCGCCGGAGCCGGCGCCGCCTTACCCCTGCATCGTCCGGGCGGCCTGCCGGAACGCGCCGCTTCGCCAAAGCTCGCGGCCGTTCCGCCCCTGGCCCGGCTCGACTATGCGCAAGTGGAGCTCCTCGACAGCGTTTTTCGCACCCAGTTCGAACACAATCACCACCTCTTCCTCAATCTCGATGAAGACGGTCTCCTGAAGCCCTTTCGACAGCGCGTGGGTCTCCCGGCTCCCGGTCCGGACATGGGGGGCTGGTATGACAACGCGGATGACTTCAATCCCGCGAACAACTTCCACGGCTTTATACCCGGCCACAGTTTCGGCCAATATCTCTCGGGACTGGCGCGCGCCTACGCGGTGACGGGTTCCAAGCCGACCCAGGAGAAAATTCAGCGCCTGGTCCGCGGCTTTGCCGCAACGGTTGACGCCGATCCTGCGGGCAAGTTCTACGTCGGCTACCGCCTTCCCGCTTACACCTACGACAAGACGAGCTGTGGGCTGATCGACGCCCACGAATTCGCGCACGATCCGATTGCCATGGATGTCCATTGGAAGGCTACGCAGGCCGTCTTGCCACATCTGCCCGATCACGCCCTCAGCCGTTACGAACAGCGATCGCGCGGCTATACGGACATCGCCACCACCTGGGACGAAACGTACACGCTGCCGGAAAACCTTTTCCTGGCCTACCGGCGCAGCGGCAACGAACAATATCGCGAACTCGGCGCTCGCTATCTTGAACAGAACTATTTCGAGCCTCTCTCGCGAAATGCGAACGTCCTGCCTTTTGAACACGCCTACAGCCACGTCAATGCGCTCAGTTCGGCCATGCAGGGCTATCTGGTGCTCGGCAACGATATGTACTTGCGCGCCGCCCGCAACGGGCTGCGCATGGTTGAAGACCAAAGCTTCGCCACCGGCGGCTGGGGGCCGGACGAAGCCTTCGTGGAGCCGGGCCGCGGCGGCCTGGCGGCGAGCCTGAAGGCCACTCATTACAGCTTCGAAACGCCCTGCGGCGCGTACGGCCACTTCAAAATCACCCGCTACCTGTTGCGCGTCACCCGCGATTCGCGCTACGGAGACAGCATGGAACGCGTTCTCTACAACACGATCGGCGGCGCCCGCCTGATCCAGCCCGACGGCACCAGCTACTACTATTCCGATTACAACAATGCGGATGCCAAAAAGGTCTGGTATTGGTCGAAATGGCCGTGTTGTTCGGGTACCTTTCCTCAGCTCAGCGCGGACTATCACGTCAGTTCATATTTCCAGGGCGCCGACGGTCTTTACGTCAATCTGTTCCTTCCGTCCAAGGTTACCTGGACGCAGGGAGGCGCGAAGTGCACTCTCACCCAAACGACGGAGTATCCAAAAGCAGCTACCGTCGGAATGGAACTCGCCCTTGACCGGCCGGAAGCTTTTGCGTTGAACATTCGAATACCGGCGTGGACCACTGCTAAGACCACCGTCAGCATCAACGGCAAACGCGTTGAAAACGAAATTGTCCCTGGGAAGTTCCTTGCCCTTCAGCGCACGTGGGGAAACGGCGACCGCGTCGAAGTGGAGTTCGAGATGCCGCTGCGGCTTGAGCCGGTCGCGCCCGAGAACCCGGAGACCGTCGCGCTGATGCGCGGGCCTTTAGCGATGTTTGCCATCGGACAGGATCCCTCCGAGGCTAACCGGCAGCAGTTGCTCGCCGCCGCGGCCTCAAGCCAGTCGTCCGATGATTGGATGGTTTCTTCCGATCGAGGCCCGGTGACGTTCCGCTCGTTCATGTCCCTCAAAGACGAGCCGTATCGGCTCTATCAAGTCGTCAAGGCCTGACCGATCGCGAATGAACTGGTCTGGAAGAGCAAGGCCGTCACTGACGGTGATTGCCTGTACTACGCAGTGAATTTGCCGCCCGGCGTTGTGATCGCCGGTCGTTTTCGCGAAGCCCAGCTTATCGATCCAGAAGGGAAGCAGCGATCACGTCTACCAGCAACACCGGCGTGATCTTCTTGACGGCCATATAAGTTCTCCTCTACCGCCCCGAACGCTGGCGTTAGCGTGCCGTGAGACCTCGCGTTGTCAACGCGCGCCTAATCCGCCGCGCTGGCGGTCAGACTCTTGTCCGTTGAACGGGCACGCCGCACTTCCTCAAGACCTTCCACCAGATCGCGGACCAGGTCCTCTGCGTTTTCGCAGCCCGGAGACAGGCGAATCAGCGTGTCGGAAAGGCCGAGTTCAGCGCGTGCTTCAGCGGGAATCGAAGCATGCGTCATCGTTGCCGGATGGCATACGAGCGCCTTCACCCCGCCCAGGCTTTCGCCGAGAGTGAAATACCGCCGTGAAGAAACCAGCGCGACAACTTCCTCGATCGTGCCCTCCAGTTCGAAAGAAACGATGCCGCCGAAGCCGGACATCTGGCGGCGGGCGACCTCGTGACCGGGATGATCCTGCAAGCCGGGGAAGTACACGCGCCGCACGAGCGGATGCCCGTTCAGCGCATCGGCAATGGCGGCCGCGTTTTCAGCGTGCCGCTCCATCCTCAATTCCAGCGTTTTCAACCCGCGCATAGTGAGCCAACAATCGAACGGCGAGGGCACACCGCCAGTCGCGTTTTGCAGAAATTTGATGGGCTCGAATACGGCCGCGTCTTTGGCCAGTGCAGCGCCTTGAATCGTGTCCGAGTGTCCCGCCAGATATTTCGTCACGCTGTGGACGACGATATCGGCGCCCAACTGGAAGGGCTGCTGGAAATAAGGCGTGGCGAACGTGTTGTCGACCACCACCAGCGCGCCGCGCGCATGTGCCAGCCGGCTGATTGCTTCAATGTCGCTGATGAGAAGCCGGGGATTGGTGGGGCTCTCAATCCAGACGAGCCGCGTACGCGACGTAATCGCCGCGTTCAGCGCCGCTTCGTTCGAGGTGTCGATCTGGCGAATGACGACGCCGATCGGCTGGAACACTTTATTGAGAATCCGGTACGTGCCGCCATAAACGTCGAGCGGGATCACGACCTCGTCGCCCGGACGCAGATAGGCTTGCAGGACGGCATTCTCGGCGGCCAGGCCGGACGCGAACGCGGCGCAATAGTTCACGCCTTCGAGTTCGGCGAGCACCGTTTCCAGGCGCTGGCGCGTGGGATTGTTCGTCCGCGAATACGAAAACCCCTTGTCGTGCGCCGGAGCCTCCTGCTCGTAAGTGGAAGTCTGAAAGATCGGCGCGATCAGCGCGCCAGTTTCCGGCTCGGAAGGCTGTCCTGCGTGGATCGTCTTGGTTGCGAACTTCATATCAGTGCTCCTTTCGCTTGCGAATCGAAATCGTTCGAGTTGGCCTCGACTGCTTCAATCAGAATTTGTCCCCTTCGTCTTGCATCTCGGAAATGAAAGCATCCTCACGGCGCTACGGCCAGATTCGCCACGGAATCCGTCCACGTCGTTCCCGGAATTGTGCCGGCGATGCGGCTGATGCCGGCTTTTTCGCCCAGGCTGCGCACGACTAGCGGCAGATCCCACCTCGCCGCCGCTTCAAGAGCCCCGCGCTGCACCAGGTCGCATCCGTTGTCCGCCAATTCGAGAGCGTGATCGAACGTAAGGAAGGGAATTGGCAGCGCGTTCCGGTCGCGATGAGGATCGCTGGTGAAATAACCCGGCACATCCTTGATCAGCTCGCAGCGGTTCGCGCCAAGCCCGGCCGCGAGAAGAACGGCAGTCAGATCGGACCCTCCGCGCCCAAGCGACACAACCGACTGGAAACTGTCGGTTGCGAGGAATCCGGGAACGACGGCCACTTCGCATTGCGAGAGAATTTCAGCGAGTCGTCCTGCGTCGAGGCGCGTGCTGGCAGCGCCCGCAATGCCGTTATGCGGAGCCATCAGCCCGGTTTGATGAATATTCACGCCGATTGCGTGGGCGTCCAGCGCCTGCAAGTGAAGGGTGAGCAGCGCAACCGAGCGCAGTTCTCCCGTGGACCACAGCAGGTCCAGCGCCTGCTTTCGCGGCGAAGCCACGATTTTTTGCGCCGTTTTCTCGAGACCATCCGTGACGCCGTTCTGCGCCGAGACAACCACAACGAGCCGCTCCCCGGGGGCGGCAAGAAGCCGGTTGCGCACGAACGCGGCCGCCCGCCGATACGCAGGCCCGCCTGTAAGAATCGAACCACCAATCTTGATGACGGCGAGTTGCTCCCGTTCGCCCGCCAAATCGTCTGCGTAGACAGACATCCCGTTCCTCCGAAATGAAGATGGCCCTCGACTCAGGCGTTCCGGCCTGAGGGAAAGCAGCGTTCGCATGCAGCGCAATATCGCGCCGCAAGCGACGTCACAGCGACACGAAAGCTGCCGCTGTTGCTATTCAGTTTGGGAGTTGAATCTTCAAGCGATCCCGCGTCGCGGGACCAGTTGAGGATCTTATCTCTCCCCACTGGGCAGGAGTTAGCACCTTGGCACTCGGGCCTGGTTGCTGTGGCTTCGTCGGGCCTGTTCCCTCAGCCACTCTGGATAAGCGCTGCCGGTTAGGCAGCGGGGAAAGACTAACAAATCAGGGAATGAAGTCAAGAGGAAAGCTGATGTGGAGCTTTCGTTCGGCGGAAACGCGAAAAAGGCGAAGAACAGGCGAAGGCGATACGGCGGATCTTTTAGCGAGTAGAAATTTCCATCTATCTCATTTACCGAGGGTTATCCCAATTTCTACTCGCACGCATTATCGAGTAGACATCGTCTGAGGGCCCTGCTCCTGGTCGAATGAAGCCGACTGGAGCGTTTGATTCGCGCGCCTCCCTTTCCTACACGACGAGATATGATCGCCATAGGAGCGGCTTCAGTCGCTGACGCGCTCGCCCACGGGGACCGTCCGCTCGTCGGTCTTGATGCGCATTCCGTAGAACGACTTGTATACGAAGTAAAAGGAGGCGAAGAAGAACACGGCGGCCAGGAAACGAGTCAGCGCCGGATTCTTGATCGTAAGTTCGACCGCCAATTCGACGGCGAGCAAGCCGAAGAGCGTCGTGAATTTGATCACCGGGTTCAAGGCGACGGAAGAAGTGTCTTTGAACGGATCGCCGACGGTATCGCCGATGACGGTAGCGGCGTGAAGGTCGGTTCCTTTCTGCTTCAGCTCGACTTCGACTATTTTCTTGGCGTTGTCCCAGGCGGCGCCGGCGTTAGCCATGAAAATCGCCTGGTAGAGACCGAAAATGGCGATGGAGATCAGGTAGCCGATGAAGAAGAAGGGCTCAGTAAAGGCGAAGGCGAGGGTAGCGAAGAACACGGCGATGAAGATGTTGAGCATCCCCTTCTGGGCGTACTGCGTGCAGATGGCGACAACCTTCTTGCTGTCCGCGACGGAAGCTTTCTCGATACCTTCGAGTTTGATGTGAGCCTTGATGAACTCGACGGCGCGATACGCGCCGGTGGTTACCGCTTGAGTGGACGCGCCAGTGAACCAATAAATCATGGCGCCGCCGGTGATCAGCCCGAGGAAGAAGGGGGCGTGAAGCAAGGAGAGCTTGTCGACGTTGATCGTAATGCCGTCCGTGAGGGCCATGATGATGGAGAAAATCATGGTGGTCGCGCCTACGACGGCCGTGCCGATGAGCACGGGTTTTGCCGTGGCCTTAAAGGTGTTGCCGGCGCCGTCGTTGGCCTCGAGCAAGTCCTTGGCGCGATCGAAGCGCACATCCATTTTGAAGTCGCGCTTGATATCGCTCGCGATGTTGGGAATCTGCTCGATCAGAGAGAGTTCGTAGACGGACTGCGCGTTATCCGTTACAGGCCCGTACGAATCGACGGCGATCGTTACGGGGCCCATCCCCAGGAAGCCGAACGCGACCAGGCCGAAGGCGAACACGGGCGCGGCGATCATCACGTTGCCGAGGCCCGCATTGCTGACTAGATAGCCGATGGTCATCAGGATGACCATAGCCAGGCCCAGGTAGTAGCCGGAGAAATTGCCCGCGACGAAGCCGGAGAGAATGCCGAGAGATGCGCCGCCTTCCTGTGCCGAGTTCGTAACTTCGCGCACGTGCCGCGATTCGACGGAAGTGAACACTTTGACGAGTTCCGGAATAACCGCGCCCGCCAGAGTGCCGCACGAGATGATCGTCGAAAGCTTCCACCACTGGGAGGGATCGCCGCCCAAGTCGGGAATCACGAAGTAGGAAATCACGTACGTAAGCGCGATGGAAACGAAGGAAGTGATCCAGACGAGGGACGTGAGCGGCGCCTCGAAGTTCATGCGGTCGGCCGCCGCGTATTTTGCCCTGGCGATTCCTTCGTTGATGAAGTAGGCCACCGCGGCGGCAACCAGCATGGCGACGCGCATGACGAAAATCCATACAAGAAGTTCTACCTGAACCACCGGGCTGCGCACGCCCAGCAGAATGAAAGCGATCAAGGCGACGCCGGTAACGCCATAGGTTTCGAAGCCGTCGGCGCTCGGCCCAACCGAATCGCCGGCATTGTCGCCGGTGCAATCGGCGATCACGCCGGGGTTGCGCGCATCGTCCTCTTTGATCTTGAAGACGATTTTCATCAAATCGGAACCGATATCGGCGATCTTCGTGAAGATCCCGCCCGCGATACGCAGCGCCGCAGCGCCCAGCGATTCGCCGATGGCGAACCCGATGAAGCAGGGACCGGCGTAGTCGCCCGGAACGAACAGCAGGATGATGAGCATCATCAGGAGCTCGACGCTGATCAGCATCATGCCGATGCTCATGCCCGCTGAAATCGGAATGCGGTAAATGGGATAGGGCTTGCCGGGAAGACTCGCGAAAGCGGTGCGCGAATTGGCGAACGTGTTCACGCGAATTCCGAACCACGCCACGCCATAACTGCCGGCCATGCCGAGAACGCTGAAGGCCAGAATAATCGGAACGCGCACGGCGCCGTAGTGGAGGAGCACGCCGAAATACAGCAGGATAATGGCGGCGATAAAAACCCACAGGAGGAGCAAAAACTTTCCCTGATTGATCAGGTAGGTTTTGCAGGTCTCGTAAATCAGATCGGAGATCTCGCCCATGGCCTGGTGCACCGGCAGGTTTTTGAGGCGCTGGTAGATCACCAGGCCGAAGATGAATCCAAAAATGCAGAAGGCGATTCCGAAGAGCAGCAGAGTGTGTCCGTCAACGCCGAGGAATTTCACCTGGGAAAGATCCGGCAGCTTGAGGCTGGCTTCGCCCGCCGGCGCGCCTGGCGCGGCGCTGCTGGGAGAGGTCCCCTGCGCGCGGAGCAGGGTTGAGGTCAGCAGCACCAACACGGCGCTGCCGGCGCCCGTCCGCGCGATGCGGCCGAAGAGCCAGCGGCTCTTTTCAAAAACATTCAACATCAGAAACCTCCCTTAGGATCTTCCCGGAGCGGCCGTTCTTTGCGCACCCGTATCGTGAGGGCAAGCTGCTTCTTCATAAGTCAGCGTTGGGGAAATGGCCCGCCGGCGCAGGCGCAAAGAGATCGTGACTCAGAACCAGAATTTTGTAACAGGATTTCAAGGCGTCGTCAAGCGAAGAGGCCCGGCCGCAGTCAGCGGATAGCTCGAAAGGCACGCGCGAAATAACCACAGGGAGTCGCAATTCCTGGCTGCCGGCATTCCGTATTCAGGGCGTTTTTCGCGCCAGAGGCACCTCGAAGAACATGAGCGGGGTCCGGTCGGGAAGCAGGGAAACGTCCGGAACATAAAGGCTCGAAGTTGCGACGGCCGCCATGTCGTGGTTGACGTCGAAAAACAGAAAACCGTGAATGGAGCCGAGCGGCGGGATTACGTCGGAATCCAGCGTGAAAGGCCGCAACTGAGTCATGATCTCGTCCACCTTCTTGTCCTTGCCTGGCAGAGGGATACCGACGGGGAACCTTCGGGCGGACGGCGCCGATGGCCCGCCTCCCGGATGGCGGATGAAGTTGGCCACCTGCGCGATTGACAGCCAATCGAGGTCCTGGTGGCTCCCGCTTGCGAAATGCACCTCAAGTTGAACCGTCTCGAGGTTGATCTTCACCGGATGCGGCGTGTCGTTCTTGAAAAAAACATCCACCGGCAGGATCCCGGCGGGAACGGGGTTCGCAGACTTGCCGAACTTGTCTTTCGAGCGATGCGAATCGGCGTAGGGATCGACCGAAATCGTAAGTCCAGCGTGGCTATCGTGCGGCAGCGGCGATACCGCGGCGGCCGGAGCGCTCGCCTGGCCCGGCCCTGACTGCCCGAACGCGACCCCGCAAGCAAGCAGGAATGCGGCGGCGCACGCGCATGAACGGGTCATGGTTCTGTCTCTGCGATGCGCACGCGACTGCGGAAGTTGCGTGCGCCTTTTTCAGCAGGGGAACTATAATACGCCGTTCGCGCGAAAGAAAAGGCGGCTGCGGTTGGACTGGTGCCCTCTCGCCTTAGCGCGCGTCTTCCTTCTCATGTACTTCTTTTATCGCGCGCTAACGGTTGTGAGCATGCTTGTGCTGGCGCCCTACTACGTGGTCCGCGGATGGCGTCGCGGAGACAGGCGCGCCTGGCGAGAACGTTTCGGGGCGCTTCCTGCGGAGATCATTTCCGGCCGTGCGCGCGGCAAGGGCGATACGGCGATATGGGTTCACGCCGTTTCCGTTGGCGAAGTGCTCGCCGCCAGGCCGCTGGTCGAGGGGCTGAAGCGGCGAATGCCCCAAAGCCGCGTTTACGTTTCGACGACGACAGAGACCGGCCAGGGGCTCGCTCGCGAACGGCTGAAATGCGCCGACGCGGTGTTCTATTTCCCGGTGGATTGGGTATTCTCCGTGCGGCGGGCGCTGCGCGGGATGCAGCCTGCCCTGGTCGTCATCATGGAAACGGAGATCTGGCCGAATTTCGTGCGCGAGGCGAAAAAACTGGGAATTCCGGTCGTGTTCGCGAACGCGCGAATCTCCGCGCGTTCCTTTGCGCGCTACAACCGCTGGAAATTCCTTACGCTGGAATTCTACACGGAGGTGATGCGGGATCCCGCGCTGTTTCTCGCGCAAACGCCGGAGGACGCCGAGCGCTTGCGCTCGATGGGAGCGCCGGAAGACCGGATCGAGCTGGCCGGAAATCTGAAATATGACAGCGAGCCTCCGCCGCCAACCGAATTCGCATCCTGGCTCGCCGTGCAGATTGCCGGGCAGGAACGCTGGCCCGTTCTGGTTGCAGGAAGCATTGTCGAACACGAGGAGGAGGCGGTGCTCGCGGCTTACGACAACGTGCAGCGGCAGTTTCGAAGAGCGCTGCTTGTTCTTGCGCCGCGCAAGCCGGACCGCTTTGAGGCGGCCGGTGAAATTGCGGAGTCAGGAGGCTGGCGCGTCGTCAAGCGGAGCCGAATCGATCCGAACGCGCCGCTGCCGGAAGATTCGGATGTCGTGCTCCTTGATTCGATCGGCGAGCTCGCCGGTTTGTACGCGCTTGCTGATGTCGTTTTCGTCGGCGGCTCTCTCGTTCCTTCCGGTGGACACAATATTCTTGAGCCTGCCTGGTATGGACGCGTGCCGGTCTTCGGCGCCTCGATGGAGAATTTCCGCGAAATGGCCGACCGTTTCCTGAGCGCGCGGGCTGGTGTCCAGGTGCATAGCGGAGCGGAACTGGGCAAAGTGTGGCTGCAACTCATCGAAGCGGCTTCGCTGCGAGAGCGTATGGGCGAGGCAGCGCGTGAACTGTGCGAACGGAATCGTGGCGCAACGCAGCGGTGTCTTGACCGGATCGAGTCCGTTCTCGAAAACCGGAGGCGGATCGCGTGAGACTCGGACACCCGCTGCTCTGGCCGTTGAGCCTGCCGTACGCCGCCCTCTCGAAGGCTCGCGTAGCTGCGTACAGATCGGGCATATGGCGGTCGAAGCGGCTCGATGCGGCGGTGATCAGCGTCGGTAATCTGACCGTCGGCGGCACAGGCAAGACGCCTATGGTGCTGTGGCTGGCGGAACGCTTGCTGTCCGAAGGAAAAAAAACGGGCATTCTCACGCGCGGCTATGGCGGGCGATCTACGAACTCGACAGGCGCTAATGGCGATCCTGGTTCGACGAGCGACGAGGTTCGGCTCTTAAAGGAGCGTTTGGGGCCGCGGGTCGCTTTCGGAGTTGGCGCGGACCGCTTCGCCAGCGGCCAGAGCTTGCTTCGACAAGGAGCGAGCTGGTTCGTTCTCGATGACGGATTTCAGCATCTTCAGCTCGCCCGCGATGTAGACATCCTGTTGATCGACGCGAACGATCCCTTCGGCGGCGGCCGGGTCCTGCCCGCGGGTCTCCTCCGGGAGCCGCGCTCCGGCCTCTCTCGCGCCGACATTATCGTCATCACGCGAACCGATCGTGCTCCGGCCGTCGAATCGCTGGTCCGGCGATATTCGAAGGCGCCCATCTTCTATGCGCAAACGAAGCTGGATGGCGTCCGAAGTCTCTATGACAGGCAGTGGGGAAGCCATCTCGCGCCTGAAGAAAACCGGCGGCTCTTTGCTTTCTGCGGCGTCGGGAATCCCTCTGCCTTCGTTGCGGATCTGCGCCGATGGGGGTTTGACGTGGCGGGGGAGAAATTTTTCCCGGACCACCATCGCTACACGCCGGCGGATGAAGACGCGATCACGAAGGCGGCCGTCGCCGCCGGAGCGGCGGGCCTGGTCTGCACGGAGAAAGACATCTACAAATTGAACCAGCTTCTTTACCGGCGTCCTCATCTGTTCTGTTGCGTGATTTCGCTTCAGGTTCATCGGGACCAGGAATACTGGCGAACGGTGATGAGCGTTGCGGAATCGAGCTTGCACGCGCACGAGTTGACGCTTCCGTTCCCCGCCGGCTAGCCGGATCGCCGCGTCGTTGCCGCGCGGAAGAAGCATGTGATACGTTTCGAGCGCTTGCAGGCTTTGGAAGCCGTTCACGGAGAACGATTGACTCCCAAGCGAAGGAAGGCGAGTCGGCCGTCGAGCGCGGACGCCGGGAGCGCAGCGGACGCGACGATCGACCTGGCGCGCCTGCTGGATATCGTCGCAGGGTTTTCGCGCCAGACGATCTGCGTGGCTGGCGACCTGGTGCTCGACGAATTCGTATCGGGCGAGATTTCGCGAGTGTCGCGGGAAGCTCCCGTCCTGATCCTGCGCCATCGTTGCACGGAAGTCTATCCAGGCGGCGCGGCGAATGCGGCCAGCAATATCGCCGACCTCGGCGCGCGCGTAATCCCGGTTGGAGCTGTCGGTGACGACGCCGGCGGCGACAAATTGATCGAGCTGTTTGAGCAGAAAGGCGTGGACGTGAGGGGCATCTTCCGGATGCGCGGTCGCCCCACGACCACAAAGACGCGCTACCTTGCGGGCTGGAGCCACACGACCGAACAGCAGGTTCTCCGCGTGGACCGCGAGCCGGCCGGCAGGCTGCCGGAAAGAATCCAGCGCGCCATCGCGCGAAAGGCGCAAGAAGCGGCTTCACGCGCGAACGCCGTTCTGATTTCCGACTATGGAATGGGGGCCGCGCCGCCTTCTCTCGCGCGAAAGCTCAAGACAAAGCTCCTGACGCTCGATTCGCGGTATCGCCTGCTCGAATTCCGCAATAGCGGCGTGACTGCGGCAACGCCGAATGAATCGGAGCTCGAAGCCGCTTATCACACGCGGGTCGGCGCGGACTTGCAGAAGCTGGGCGAGCTCGGATCACGCGCGTTGAAGGAATTGGGCGCGGAGGCGCTGGTGGCGACGCGCGGAAAGGACGGGCTCTCCGTCTTCGAGCGCAGTTCAAGCAGCGCTCGCGCAGGCAGGCAGGCGCCCCGTCACATCCCAATCTACGGTTCGGATGCGCCTGTGGATGTCACGGGCGCGGGAGACACGGTGATCGCCGTTTTTACGCTCGCGCTCGCGGCCGGCGCCTCGTACCTCGAAGCCGCGCACCTCGCCAACTACGCAGGGGGGCTCGTCGTGATGAAGCGCCGTACGGCTACGATAACGCGCTCCGAGCTGGAGTCCGTTCTCGCGCGCGAAGCTGCTCACGTTTGAACCGGCATGGATACGCGCCAGAAAATTCTATCGCGCGCGGGCCTGCACGACGTTCTGGCCGAGCATCGCCGTCTCGGCCGCAAGATCGTGCTTGCGAACGGAGTCTTCGACCTGCTGCACGCCGGCCATGTGCGTTACTTGCAGGCGGCGCGATCGCAGGGCGACGTTCTGGTTGTCGCCATCAATTCGGACGCCAGCACTCGCGCCAATAAGGGCGCCGGGCGTCCGGTCATGACGGAACGGGCGCGTTCTGCGGTGGTGGCGGCGCTGGCTGTGGTCAACTATGTCGTCGTTTTCGACGAGCTGGATGTGAACTCGCTGCTGCGCGAAATTCACCCGGACGTCCACGCCAAAGGCACGGATTATTCGCTCGATACCGTTCCCGAGCGCGAGCTCGCCGCGCTGCTCGGCGTACGAGTTGCCATCTGCGGCGATCCCAAAGACCACTCGACTCGCGACATTCTGAGCCGCATCCGCCGGCAGGGCCATGGCTGAGGCGAAATTTCTTCTCGTCAGGCTGGGCTCGATGGGCGACATCATTCACGCGCTGCCGGCGGCTGCCGCCTTGCGCGACGCGTTTCCGCGGGCGCAGATCGATTGGGCCGTCGAGCCGCGCTGGATGCGGTTGCTGAAAGGCAATCCCGATATCAATCGCGTAATTTCCGCCGACAGAAAGAGTCCCGCCGGCATGCTCTCAACGCTGAAAACAGTTCGCGCGCCGCGCTATAGCTGCGCCATTGATTTTCAGGCGCTCTATAAATCTGCGCTGCTGGCTTTCGCTTCCGGGGCAGCGCGGCGTATCGGATTCAAGAGCAGCTACGCGCGCGAAGGTCTTGCTTCCGTCTTCTACACGGAACGGCTGAATCCGAGCGGACCGCACAAAGTGGATCACAATCTGACGCTCGCGCGCGCCGCCGGGGCCGGCAAAATGACGACGGCGCCCCGATTTCCGCTCGCCGTCGATCCGCGGGACGAAGAAGCTGTCTCGCGCGAACTCTCGAAACATGCAATCGAAGATTTTTTTGTCCTGAATCCGGGCGGCGGCTGGGTATCGAAATGTTGGCCGGCGGAACGCTATGGTGAACTGCACCGCGCACTGGCCCCGAGCTTCGGATGGCGCGGCATCGTTACCTACGGTCCCGACGAAGAAAGTCTGGCGCAGCGAGTGATGCGCGCAGCGGGCGATCCGCTGCTCGTCGCAATGCCGGTCGCGCTCGGCCCGCTGTTGGCGCTTCTCCGCCGCGCCAAATTTCTCGTTTCCGCTGATACCGGTCCGCTGCACCTTGCGTCCGCCCTGGGAGCGCCAGTCGTCGGCCTCTATGGGCCCACCGATCCCTCGCGCAACGGCCCATACTCATCCGGCGATGTCGTTGTTCGCAATTCACACGCGAGCGTTACCACGTACCGCCGGGGAGCATCTTATTCTCCCGCTATGCTGTCCATCACGGTGGAACAGGTCTTCGAAGCGGTCGAGCGCCGCATGGGGACGCGCGCGTGAACCAAACTACCGCGGCGGGTCAGCGCAAGTTCTGGATGCGCTGGCGCGTGCGCGCAGGCTATTTCGTCGCCATTCTGTACTGGCTGCTTGCGTCACCCGCGCCTCGCGCAATTATCTGCGGCGCGATTCTCGCCGCTTTGGGTCTCGGGATACGAGCGGCTGCCGCGGGCTATTTGCGCAAGGATCGGGAGCTCGCCACATCCGGCCCTTACGCCTGGACGCGCAACCCTCTTTACTTCGGCAGCGCATTCATGGCTGCGGGCTTCATTGTCGCGGGGCATTCGTGGATCGCGGGTGCGCTCGTCGGCGTCTATTTTGGCGTTTTTTATTACGCCGTCATGCGCACTGAAGAGCGTGATCTTCGCGCGCGCTTCGGCGCCGCATTCGAAGACTATGCCGCGCGTGTTCCTCTGTTCTTTCCCTGGCCTGCCTCGCAGCGGTCGCCGGGCTCTGCTCCCGCACCTTCCGGGAAGTTCTCCTGGCGTCAATACACGCGGAATCGCGAGTATCAGGCTCTGATCGGCACGATTGCCGGCTTGGGAACGCTCGTGTTGCGGATGTGGATTCGCGCGCGATGGGGCTACTGAAGGTTGTAAACGGCGTGCATGACACGCTGAAACTGCGGCTTGTAGATCAAATCGAACGCTCGCTCTTTGCCGGGAAACATCTCGAGCGCGACGCGCCGGGTCGCTGCAATCATCCCTGCTGCTTCTTCCGCCGACAAGTCGCCGTCGGCAATCGTGTCGAGCGTTAGCCTCACCAGGATTCGCAGACGGCGGATGCGTCTGCTCTCCTCATCAATTGCTTCCTGAGTGGGCGCTGCTGCGCCGTCCTGCGTTGCTTCTATCATGGCCGCGACCGCTTCCAAAAAATAGTATGAACTCGCGCAATAGGCTCCGCAATAGGATGAACCATTCGCGCGAGCGCGCTTTTTCCGTCTGGACGGCCGCTACGCATCCCGCCTGGGCTTCGGGACAGACTTCGGAGCGGAGTCTCTCTCAGTGTATAAACTGCTAGAATGGCTGCATGACCAAGCCTTCGGAAAATGAACGCGCTGTCGTTGTCTACACAGCAGGGAGCCAGTCGGAAGCCCTCGTAATTCGAGGTCTTTTGGAGAGCGCCGGAATCCCATTGCCGGGCCCGGTCAGCCCCGATCCTTATCCTCTGATTGATGCGAACATGAGCCGCGGCTCGATGCACGGCGTTGAAGTCTACGTCTACGAATCCCAGGCCCACGAAGCCCGCGATATCATTGACGAGTACCTGAGTCGCGACGAGCGGTCTGCGGAAGAGACGTAGCCACCGAAATCCACGAAGGCGCCGCGAACGTGCGGACGAGAAGTTCTCGCCCGTCAGTGACCCCAGTGACTGCGCCGTCGCGGTCCGTTCGCAGCAGGCGCACGCCGTCGCTTTGATAACGCTCTACCACCACTGGCGCCGGATGCCCGAACGGGTTGCCCGCTCCCAGCGAGGCGACGGCGAGTTCCGGCGCTACTGCCTCGAGAAAAATCTGTGACGACGACGTTTTGCTCCCGTGGTGCGGAACTTTCAGGAAATCGGATGCAAGCGGATCGTGTCCGTCCACCAGGCTGGATTCCACTTTTCTCTCGATATCTCCGGTCAGCAGGAAGCTTCGGTCGCCGTCGGCAATGTGTAAGACGAGCGAGTCGTTGTTCGACTCCTCGCCGGCCGCTTCCCAGCCCTGCGGCCAAAGGACCTTTCCATCCGCGCCGCCCCATTCGAATTGGGCCCCCGCCGCTTTGTGCAGCACAGGAATTCCGAGCGAGTGCGCCTCAGCGATCAGGCTCTTGAATGCAGGCTTGTCCTGATTGCGGCCAACCCAAAGCTGCCCCACGCGAAAATTCTGCAGAACGCTATAGAGGCCGTCAATGTGGTCGTGGTCCGCATGCGTGAGCGCAACCACGTCCAGACTTTTGAGGCCGCGCGACCACAGGTAAGGCGCAACGACTTCCTCGCCGATGTCGGGCCCTGAACGAAAACCCCCGGTCCACTCCGATCCCGTGAGACCTCCGCCGTCGACGAGCATGGTTCGGCCATCGGGAAAAGCTGCGAAAACCGAGTCGCCCTGGCCGACATCGAGTATCGTCACCTCGAGCTTTCCGCGATTCAACGTTGGCGCAAACGGGTGAGTGGCAACCAGGACCGCGAAAATGGCGAGTATCGCCGCCCAAACCAGTTCCCCCCGCAGCGCCACGGGCAGCACTTGCCTGCGAATCTTGCCGCCGGAACGGCGGCGCGCCTCTCTTCGCGAGATAGCCGCCAGCGAAATCAGAGCGGCCAGGAATGCGGCGAAGAGCCATGCGGGCGGCCCCGGAATCCGGTACGACACGCGCGGCAACCGCGCGAACCAATTCACGCACGCTAGCAGTATCCCGACGCAAAAACCCAGCCCTCGCGCGACGACGAGAGCCAACCCTGGCCAGACGAAAGTCAGCGCCAGGCAGAAGTACCCCAGCGGAACGATCACGCCGGTCATTGTCACCGCCGGAATATTGCTGACAGGTCCCGTCAGCGCCACGCGATGAAATTCCTGTGCGAGCGAAGGCAGCATGCCGAGTTGTATGGCGAGCGACAACAGGACAATATCCCAGATGCGCAAGCCGCAACGGACCGGCAAACTCAGAACGGACGCCGCGTGCGCGCTCATTCGGCGCGGCAGGTGCTCCGCCACTCGCTGCGTCGCCGCCCTCAATTCGATTCGGAACTGCGCCACTCGCGGTGGATAGATCGCGTCGCGCGTCACATCGCCCAGATGAGCGAGCCCCGCGCGATATGGCTGGCTCGTCCGTTCCATCCAGGGAAGCGCGAGCCCCGCGATGACTCCAGCGGCGAGAAACGAGAGTTGAAAGCTTGGATCCGCAAGCGACGACGGCTTCCAGATCAGCAAAGCGAGCGCGGCTAACGCGATCGTATTCACCAGGTCCACTCGACGGAAGAGCGGCCGCGCGAGCAGATAGAATGCCGCCATTGCCGCGGCCCGCAGGATCGGCGGACGATCCTGAACGACCGCAAGATAACCCGCGAGAACCGTCAGCGTGATCACAGTTGTGCCCGCCAGCGGGATTCGCAGCCGGCGGCAAAGCCACAAAACGAACACCACCAGCGCCCCGGCGTGCAGCCCCGCAACAACAAGTACGTGATACGCCGACGTCTTCTGAAACGCCGTTACCACGTTCGTCTCGAGGAAGGTCCGGTCGCCCAGCAGCATTGCCCGCAGCACGGCCGCTCCGTTTGGATTCCCTGCGAAAAGCGCATCGAGGCGCGCCAGCAAAACTCCCCGCGCTCGCGCGCACTTCTCGAGGAACGTTGGCGCCGGCGTTCCGATTAGCCGCAGCAATTCGCCGCTGCGCAGCGATCCCGTCAGATCGATTCCTTGCCGCGCGAGAGCGCCTTGAATGTCGAAAGCCCCCGGATCGAGGTAGTTTCTCGGCGGTTTCGCCCGCATCAGCGCTTCCACTCGATCGCCCGCTCGCACCCTTTCCGGCGCCGCCGGCATATTCGGGCGGTTATAGAGGTTCGCCCGCAACCCTCCGCTTACCCGCACAGGCGCGCCCGCCACCTCCACTTGCTCGAGATCGATCACATACCGGTAGCCCCACGGGAGACGCGTTGGGTCTTCGTGCAGCCGCCCCGTCCAGCGCAGCGGTTCGGAGGTGTCGAGCCGTCCCGCGGCAGTCAATCGCGTGACGCGATCTGCCGGCAGGGAAGCGCGCTCCAAATTTGCAGCAGCCGCTCCCAGGCCAAGCCAGACGGCCAGCGCGAGTCCCCAGGCAATCGCCGGCCGCTTGCGCCATATCGCAAGAGCCGCCAGCGCGATCGCCGCAGCGCCGGCCGCAATCACGGCCTTTGGCGAGAGCGGAATGCGCGGCGATGCGACAATCCCCGCCGCGAATGCCAGCGCAATCCACAATGCCGGGATTCTCATGAGCGCCGCCGAAGTTGCACGACCGTCTCCATGTGAAATGTCTGCGGAAAGAGGTCGAAGAGATCGATCCCCGAAATCTCGTACCCTCCATCGAGAAGCCCGCGCAGATCCCGCGCGAGTGTCGGCGGCTCGCAGGACACATAGATAATTTGTCCAGGTGCGACTTGCCCGAGTCGCCGCACGATTTCCGGCATAAGCCCCTCGCGTGGAGGATCGACCACGGCCAGATCAGCACCTTGCTTGAAGGTGCTCAGGAACTCTCCGACGTTCGCTGCGCGAATTTCGAGCGCGGCTTTTCCTGCAGTATTGATCTCAAGATCGCGGGCAGCCGCCGGATTCGCTTCGACCGCGATCACCTTTCGAAAACGTTCCGAGAGTGGCAGGGCGAAGAGTCCAACACCGGCGAAAAGATCAAGGGCGAGCTCGCCCTCACCCGCGTTTCCCGCAACCGCGCGCGCCAACTCCTCGGCCAGACGCCGGTTCACCTGAAAAAAGGAAAAATGCCCCACGCGATAAACGCGTTCAGCTGCCGCATAGCGAATGAATCCCGGGCCAAAAAGCTCCATCCGGCCCTGGCGCGGGTCGTGGATCAGGATGCTCTCCACTTCCGGCAGCAGCGCTTGAATGTTCTTCACATGTTCCGCGATCCGGGAAGGGAACCCTGAGACCGTCAGCGTCAGCAGCACGCGCGCGCCTGTGCTGCTCGCATCTTCGTTCGTAAAAGCCTCGATCTCGCGGAGCTCGCGCGGAAGCCTGTCGGCCGCCAGTGCGCCGCGCAATTCCAGCAGAACTTTCAGAAGCGCGGGCGCCAGAATCGGGCAATCCTGCACCGCGCACAGCGTTGCCGAATGCTTGCGAAAATAACCGATTTCCATTGCGCCGGCGCTTGCCGGCCGGCTCTCCGCCGCCGGCCTCACTTTCCACTGAGCCCGATTGCGATAGCTCCACGGTTCGGATGCGTGCGTCTTGATTTCGCCTGCCCACTCGATCTTTCCCGTGCGGCGCAACGTTTCGCGCAGAATTTCGGTTTTGTAGCGCACCTGTGCTTCGTATGGAATGTGCTGGTAGTCGCATCCGCCGCAAACTTCGAAGTGCGGGCATGGCGCCGCGACGCGTTCCGGCGATGGTTCGACGATCCCGGCAAGCCTCGTCCGCACGAAATCTTTCCTTCGCTCGACCGGCTCCGCCTTGACGCGCTCGGAGGGCAGCACAAACGGCACGAATACGGTCGCGCCTTCGTGGCGAGCCAATCCGTCGCCTCCGTAGATCAGCTTTTCGATGGTGACGTCGATCGTGGCCGCGGAAGAAGGGTTTGGAGTCGCAGCCTGCGGCTTTTGGCGGGCGCTGGAGTCGCTGCGTCGCTTCATTTTAGTAGACAACGGCGCTACGTTAGATAGAACAGGCTCAGCCTTGGCGCATCGAAGCGTTCGTACAGCCGTTTTTGAAGGTACTGCCGTTCGAGCTGGGCCAGTTGCTCGGCCGACATCTTACGCCTGTATGGCGCGAGTGAGCGATCCATTTCTCTGCGGATCTCCAGCATCTCGTTTTCATCGGCGTCGGCCGAAAGCGCGGCGCCGAGTTTTTCTTCGAGAACGGTGAGCCGCCGCTCGAGATCCTCCAGGTCGAGCGCAATCGTTTCATCGAGCAACGCTTGCATCTCGTCCAGCCGCGATGCCGTCTCCTCAAGCCGCGAGCCGAGGCTCGCGCGGCCGGCGCGCTGTTTTCGAGCCGCCTGTCGCAGCCGATGCGAGTTCCGCTCGAAGTATTTTTTCAATTCGTCGCGCGAGAATGCTTCGGCGGCGCTTCGCGTTGACGGAACCTGCGGCCCGCTTCCCGCCGCGGCCTCCTGCGCTTCCGCTGCCGCGTCGAGCACGGCGTCAATGCAGTAAGCCAGGCTCTTCAGCGCGCGTCCGCTCGAGCCGCGCCGTGAACGGCTCCAGCTCTCGAATGCGCGATCGATGCCCTTCAGGACCAGCGGCAGAGGAATGCCCGCTTTCTGCCACGTTTCAACGATGGCCCAATCGAGCGGTGAAACCAGCAGGTGCGCCCCGCGCTTGCGCCAGAAGTGCTCCTCGATTTCCGTGTAGTAATTGAAGTAGTTGAACGCTTCCATTGCTTTCAGGATTTCCTGCGGCGAACGAACGCGGCCTGTGCCGGGCAGGTCAGCACGCGAAAGAACGGGACTCCGCGATCACGCGGGGCGTTTTAGCGGCGGCGCTTTCTTTTGCCCAGGGGCCTTTTCTCCCGCGCCCTCGTGGTTCCGTTCCCAGATGATGCGCAAGCCGTTCAGCGTGAGGAACTCGTCCGTATCTTCGATGTACTTCGAGCCGCGCGCGATCAGACCCGCCTGCCCGCCCGTCGCGATCACTCTCAGTTTCGCGGCCTCGGCCCCCGGCTCTGCCCCCAGCTCCGCCTTGATGCGCTCGATCATCCCGTCCACCATGTCGATCGTCCCGTAGTACAGGCCCGATTGCATGTGCGCGGCCGTATTCTTGCCGATCACCTTGCCCGGATCCTTGATCTCCACGCGAGGCAGCCGCGCCGCGCGCGCAAATAGCGCCTCCGACGAAATTCCAAGTCCCGGTGCGATCGCGCCGCCGATGTATTCCCCGCGCGCGGAAATCACGTCGAAAGTGATCGCCGTGCCGAAGTCGATCACGATCAGTGGCCCTCCGTAATGGTGAAACGCCGCCACGCCATTGACGATGCGGTCCGCCCCCACCTCCAGCGGATTGTCCACCAGCACCGCCATCCCCGTCTTCACGCCCGGCTCGACGAACAGCGGCGTCTGCTCGAAATACTTTTTCGACATTTCCTCCAGCGTCCGGTTCAGTGGAGGCACCACCGAGCTGATAATCACGCCCTGGATTTCCTTCGGCTCGAGCCCGGCCAGCGAGAAAAGATTGCGCGTCAGGATTCCGTATTCGTCCACGGTCTGATCGCGCGCAGTTGTCAGCCGCCAGTGCGCGATCAGTTTCGATTCGCGAAAAACGCCCAGCACCGTATTCGTGTTGCCTACGTCCAGCGTCAAAAGCATCGCTCACGCGTCTCCCACGTCGCCCGAAATCACCGCTTCGGTGCCGCGCCCGTCGTCGCGTAGCACGCGCAGCACGCCGCTCGGCTCCAGGCCGGCCGTAACCCCGGTGAATGTCTCCGCGCTCGTCCTGATCTGCACGCGCTTCCCCTGAAAATAGCTCGAAACCTCGGAAAAACGCCGCAAAATGGGCGCCGGTCCCCGTTCGATGAACTGATTGTAGTAGCGGTCCAGGTGGCGCAGCAACCGGATCAGCACCTCGAGCCGCGAATGCGTCTTGCCCGTTTCGATTCGCAGCGAAGTCGCGATGTCAGCCAGCGCCCCTGGCATTTTCGGCTGGTTCACATTCATCCCGATGCCGGCCACGGCGAAGTGCACGCGGTCCGGCTCCGCGCGCATCTCCGTCAAAATGCCGCAGAACTTCTTCCCTTTGATGAGCAGGTCGTTCGGCCACCGGATATCCGGGACCACGTCGAGTTCTTCGGCCGCGGCATCGCGCGCTGCGAGACCCGCCACCAGAGTCAGAAGCGGCGCCTGCGCGGGCGCGATCGGCGGCCGCAGCAGAATCGAGCAGGTGATCCCCGCCGATTTTTCCGAAATCCACGAACGCCCCGCGCGGCCCCGGCCTGCCGTTTGCTCTTCGGCGACCACCACCGTGCCGTGTGGCTCGTTCTGATCCCCCATCTGCATCGCAATCGTGTTCGTGGACTCTGCCTTGAAATAATGCACGATTCGCCGCGCGAACGGAGTCCCGTACAGCCGGTGGCTCAGCAGTTGCGGCATCAGGATGTCCGGAATTTTCTCGATGTGGTAGCCGGTTCGTGGATGCCCCTTCACCTTCACGCCGAGCTCGCGAAGCAGTTGGATCCAGCGCCACACAGCCTGCCGCGAAACGCCGATCTCCTTCGCGATTTTCGCTCCGCTGATGACGATAGTCGCGTTTTCCGCCAGCAATGTCAGCAGGGCGTCGATCCGCCGGTCCGTTGTTCCCGGCTGCGCAGTCTGTTGCTTCTTGGCCATTGAGGAACTGGAAGAATACTCGACCGCCCCGGCAGCCACAAGCGCCGGCCCGGTGCCGCGCCGGAAGCATTGCAAGAATCGCAAGAAATGGAGCGGGCTTAGCCGTTGTAGCGCACGCCTGTTCGCGAAGAGCTCCGGACACGCAGGATCTGTTACGAAGACAGTTGAGTCACGCGCGCGCGGAGCTTCACGAGCTCGGTTTTGCGATCCGCGAGTGTCGCTTCCATATTGCGGACCACTTCCACGGGAGCCTTGCTCTGGAAGCTTTCATCCGTGAGCCGCGCCTCTTTCGAGGCAATGTCTTTCTCAAGGCGTTCGATTTCCTTTTTCGCCTTTGCCATTTCGGCCGCCTTATCCACCGCCTCGCCATACGCAATTCGCAAATCGAATTGCGCCGTCGAGCGGATTGCCGCGCCCGCGGAATCCAGGCGTCCCTGCGAAACCTTCAGGCTCGAAAGCGCCCCGAGGCGGAGAATCGCCTCAAGATTCACTTCGATGATCCTGCGAAAGCCTCCATCCGCGGCCGAAAGATCGGCCGGGACCTTTTTCTTCGGTTCGATCTTCATTTCTGCGCGTACGTTTCGAGCCGCAATGATGATTTCCTGCAGCAGCGCCATTTCGTTCTCTGCGTTGCGGTCCGGCCAATCCGAATTCGGCTGCGGATAATCCTCCAGCGCAATCGACACCAGGCCGGGCGCGCCCGCATCCCCGGTGCCGTCCGCCAATTGCGACGACGCAAGCGCTTCAGCCGCCACTCGCGATGCGCCGGCTCGCTGCGGGAACTTGTGCCAAAGTTCCTCTGTGATGAACGGCATAGCCGGATGCAGCAGCCGCAGCGCCGCGTCGAAAACGGTAAGAATATTTCTCCACGCGGGAACGGCAACGTCGCGATTCGTTTCGGCGAGCTGCGGCTTCAGCCACTCGATGTACCAGTCGCAAAAATCGTCCCAGAAAAAGTGGTAGATCGTCTGGCATGCTTCGTGGAAACGGAAACCTTCCAGTGCGTCGTTGACCTCCGCCGAGACAGCCGACAGCCGCGAAAAAATCCACCGGTGCGCGAGCGACGCCTCGCCAGGAACCGCATACGGTGCGCGAGCCCGAATCTCCGGCGCCGCAAGGTCTTCCAAAGAAATGCCCTGCGCCTCGATCTTTTCCAGGTTGACGAACAGAAATCGCGCTGCGTTCCAGATCTTGTTCGCAAACGCCCGCGCGCCCAACACGCGATCTTCGCTCAAAATAATGTCGGTCCCCGGAGCTGCCATGCTCGCCAGCATGTATCGCAGCGCGTCCGTGCCGTATTGCTCTGTCATCTGCAATGGGTCAACACCCGTGCCCTTCGTCTTCGACATCTTCGCGCCTTCCGCCGTGCGTACCAGCGAGTGCAGATAAAGCTGGCGGAAGGGAATTAGCGTCGAAATGTCGCCGGTGTTCAAATTCGGATCGGACATTAGATGGATGCCCATCATGATCATCCGTGCGTCCCAGAAGAAAAGAATGTCGTAGCCGCTAATCAGCAGGCTCGTCGGATAGAACTCGCGAAGGTCCTTCGTGTCGTCCGGCCAGCCCAGCGTCGAGAACGGCCACAGCCCCGAGCTGAACCACGTGTCCAGCACGTCCGGGTCCTGCGTCAGCTTCGAGCCGCCGCACTTCGGGCATTTTGTCGGGACGCCCGCCGCTCGCGCATGGCCGTCCACAATCTCCACCCGCGAATCCGTGGCCGGAACCATCTCCTTGCAGTCCGCGCAGTGCCAGATCGGAATGCGGTGTCCCCACCAGAGCTGCCGCGAAATGCACCAATCGCGAATGTTGTCGAGCCAGTTCAGCAAAACCGTTCGCTGATTGTCGGGCACGACTTCGATGAGTCCGCTGCGCACCACTTGTTTCGCCGGCTCCGCCAGCGGCGCCATTTTCATGAACCACTGCGTCGAAACGCGCGGCTCAACGATCGCTTTGCAGCGGTCGCACGTCCCCACCGCGTGCATGTGCTCCTTCACCGACTCGACCAGCTCCAGCTCCTTCAAATCAGCGACGATTCTCCCGCGCGCCGCGAACCGTTCCATTCCCGCGTACTTTCCCGCAACCTCGCTCATGTGCCCATCCGGCGTCATCACATCAATTTCAGGCAGGTTGTGCCGCTTCCCAACTTCGAAATCGTTCGGGTCATGTGCCGGCGTGATTTTCACGACGCCCGTGCCGAATTCGCGGTCAACATAGGTGTCCGCGATCACCGGAATTTCGCGGTTCATGAGCGGCAACAAAACCCTGCGCCCAACATAACCACGATAGCGGTCGTCATCCGGATGGACCGCCACCGCCGTGTCGCCCAGCATCGTTTCCGGCCGCGTTGTCGCGACCACCAGGAACTCCGTCCCGCTCGGTTTTCCGTCAGCGCCAATCAACGGGTAGCGAATGTTCCAGATTTCCCCGGTTCGTTCGTGGTGGACCACTTCGAGATCGCTGATCGCCGTCTGGCACCGCGGGCACCAGTTGACCATGTACCGCCCGCGATAAATCAGTCCTTCGCGATAGAACCGCAAAAACGCGTGCAGCACTGCGCGATACAGCGCCGGCTCCAGCGTGAATCGCTCGCGCGTCCAGTCGCACGACGCGCCCAGTCGGATCATCTGCTCCTTGATGACTCCGCCGCTTTCCTGCTTCCATTTCCAGACGCGCCGCTCGAACTCCTCGCGCCCCAGGTCCTGGCGTTTGATTCCTTCCTTCGCCAGCATGCGCTCCACGACGAACTGCGTCGCAATCCCTGCATGATCCATTCCCGGCAGCCACAGCGTGCGCTCGCCACGCATCCGGTGCCACCGCACCAGCATGTCAATCTGCGTGTGCTCCAGCATGTGGCCGATATGGATGGATCCGGTCACATTTGGCGGCGGCAGGGCAATGGAAAATCGCGGACCATACCCCGAATTTTCCGCGCGAAACAGCTTCTGCTCAAACCAGGCCTTCGCCCAGCGCTGCTCCACTTCATTCGGCTCGTACGCCTTCGGTATCTCTCGCGCCATCTTGCTTTCTACGTCGCCTATACGAATGAAATTTACGTCGAGATGAAATAACGAATATACGGGGCCGGGCTTAGAGGCGTCAAATACGAGCGCCCATTCAAAACGCCCATACTCATCCATGAGCTACTCCCGTTGAGACACTTCCGACCGGCCTTGCGGGCCGCTGCTGCGTGTGGTATACTGTCCAGTCAGACTAGTCAGGAGGTGAACGTGAGCAAGGAAAGAAAAAAGCGGCCCAGACACAGTTCCTTAGCACGGCAAGACGATGCCAGGCGCGAGCCCGCCTGGCAGCTTCAAACCGCCAAGGCCCGCTTCAGCGAACTCTTTCGCCGCGCGCGAACCGAAGGCCCTCAATTCATTACCCGTCAGGGCAAAGAGCGCGTCGTCATGATCTCCGACGAGCAGTACGGCCAACTCGCTCGCAAAGCCAGGCAGGCCAGGAGCATCGTCCAATTCTTTCGCGAATCGCCGCTCGTCGGCTTGCACCTGAAGCTCGATAGGCAGAAGGACGAGCCGCGAGACGTCCGTCTATGAGCGGATACCTGCTCGACACGAATTGTATTTCAGAACTTGTCCGCGCGAGGCCGGATCGCAACGTTTTGCGGTGGATGGAAGCCGCCGACGAGAGCTTGCTCTACTTGAGCGTTCTGACCTTCGGAGAAATCCGCAAGGGGCTCGCATCCCTGCCTCAAGGCACGCGCCGAACGCGCCTCGAAACGTGGGTCGAAACCGAACTGCGCATCCGGTTTGCTGGCCGAACATTGCCCATCGATCTGGCGGCTGCGGAACGATGGGGATTGCTCGCGGCTCGCGCCAAAAGGCAAGGAAAACCGCTGTCCACGATTGACGGCTTGCTCGCTGCGACCGCTCTTCACCACGATTTAACCGTCGTCTCGCGTAATGTCGGCGATTTTGCGTCTACCGGTGTGCAGGTGCTGGATCCCTGGAACGCCTGATAAAGTGGGCAAGCGTCTTGTGCCGCGGGTCTTCGACCGCGGTAACGTTCCCGCCGCGCGAAAACGTTTACTTTGCCCTTGACTCCTCGCCTTCCCAAAAATAAATTCCCTTTGGTGAGTCTGCCGCCCTTCTTCGCAGGCCCGCTCGAAAGGAACACATGCCGGGCAAAATTTCCAGACGCGACCTCTTCAAGAATGCTACCGCTGCGGGCGCAGCCACCCTCCTCGCAGGCGCGGCGACTGCCGCAGGCGCAAATGACGCGCGCCAGTCCGCTTCCCAGGAAGAGGACCGCCGCCGGCGCCTCCAGCGCATCCTCTCGCGCTCCTCCCAGGAACTGCTCGCCGAGCACGAGCAGTATCAGCTCGAAATCGCCGCCGGCGAGATGCTCGTCCGCTTCGACAAGCGCTACGGCTCCATCTCCTCCATCACCCGCAAGGGCGACCCCTTCGGCACCAACTTCCTCGGCAACGAAATCAACACGCCCGGCGTTGATCCCTTCGACTCGCGTTTCACCGGCGACGTCGTCACCACAGTCTGGGCGCTCAACGGCCCGTTGCAGCCCGCTCGGCTTGGACAGAACGACATTTTCCGCGTTTCAGGCCGCTGGCAACGCGAACTCACCGCCAAATCCGGCGATGTGCGCGGTCTCCGCTTCCGCGACGACGTTTTCAGCGTCTCCTACAACGGCGCAGCGCGCGATGACGACGGCATTCGCAGCTATCGGCTGAACATGTCGTTTCGCGCCGGCGAAGGAAGCTCGCTCCTCTGGGACATCGAACTCGAAAACATGACCGGCCAGATCCTCGAAATCGGCGAACTCGCCCTGCCGCTGATGGTCAACGACGATTACGCCGAACTCTACTATGAGCCCGGCGGCGCGGCAGCGATCAGCGGCGGCGGCAATGTGGATTTCGCGCTCACGCCCGTGCGCCAGAAGCTTATCCACGAGCAGAAAGTCCTCGTGCACCATTTCATCTCGGGACACAGCTCCTACGCCCTCATCGAGCGCCCGCTTGGCGATGCGCCGTTCCTCCTGGTCCATACCACCGGCGACACGCCCCTCGAATGCATTTACAAAGACGAGCGCACTTCTTTCCACGAACACACGCAGGGCTGGCGCGGGCCCGATCTGCTCGCGATTCACTCCTGGGCCACCATGAACGAGCGCCGCTGGAACAGCAATCCCTGGGTGAACGGCCACACGTCCCTCGTCCTCCAGCCCGGCCAGAAAAAATCGTACCAAGTCCGCTTCGCCTTCATTCCCAGCTATGAAGCCATCCGCGACGAGCTCTACAATGCCGGCAATCTCGGCGTTCGCGTGCTTCCGTCCATGGTCGTCCAGGAAGACACACCCGCCCTCGTCGAGCTCAAGTCGAAATCCCCAATCGACAAGATCAAGGCCCTCTCCGACAACATCACCGTCGCCAAACAGGAGCGCAAAGGCGACAGCACACTTCTGACGCTCTCTTTCAAAGGCCGCGGCCAGAAAAACATGCGCCTCCACTACGCCGACGGCCGCTGGACCAATCTCGCCTTCTACTGCATTCCCGACGTTGCCACCCTGCTGAAGACGCGCGGAAAATTCGTCGTCGAACGCCAGTTCTACAAAGATCCCACCGATCCCTATCACCGCTTCCACTGCTTCCTGCCCTTCGACTACCGCATCGGCAGCATGTTCCTTGACTCCGATTCCGTTTGGGAAGTGGGCGGCAGCGATGAGGCCGGTTTCTCCGAACCGCTGTTTCTCGCCGAGAAGAACGTCCATTATCCAAGCAGGGAAGAAGTGAGCGCGCTCGAAACGTACGTTGCCGACTGCCTCTTCAAGTACATCCAGAATCCCGAAACGTACGAAGTCCGCGCCTCGCTCTACTGGAAAGACCGCTATCCCTCGAGCGGCTGGGGCGATTGGGACGAGAAGCGTTCTGAAGCCACCTTCCGCTCCTACAACTACGTCCATCCGGCCAACATTTATCATGCGCTCTATCGCATCGGAAAACGCTACGGCCTCCTCACGCGCAAAAAGCCCGAGGACTATCTCCGCATGTCCTATCACACGTGCATGCGCTGGTTCAGCACGGGCCCCTGGCGCCACATCGGCCTGATGGAAGGCTCGAACTCGATTCACATCCTGAACGACATCAAGGCCGAAGGCTGGCAAACCGAATACAACAACCTTCTCGCGCAGATGAAAGATTGCGACCAGCAGATGGTCGAAGATCCCTATCCCTACAGCTCCGAGCTCATCATCGACCAGACCGCGCACGAGCAGGTCTACTTCTTCACCAAATTCTTCGGAGACACCGCGAAAAATCGCAAGACAGCCCAGGTGCTAAAGGCCCTCCGCGGCGGCAATCAGCCCGTCTGGTTCCGCTACGGCAACGACAAGCGCGGCGACATCTGCTGCTGGTACAACGCCTCGCTCAACGGCATGGCTCTGCTCGATTGGTTCGAGCAGTCGGGCGATCCCGACGCCTTCCTCAAGGGCTACGCCGGTGTGATGAGCGTCATGCACAACGTCACGTCCGACGGCATGGGCTTCAACCATTTCATCTGCACGCCGGGAATTTTCGACAACGCTCCGCCGCGCACCTTCGAGAGCGGTCCCGGACTTTGGGGCTTTCTGCGCTCCGCAAAAAGCTATGTCGTGAACGACCCGGCGTTCGGCCTGGTCGGCTGCGGGTGCAGCGTCGAATCGCGCCCCAGTCAGAACGACGGCCAGCACGACGATCAGATAGTCGTCACCCTGAAAGACGGCGTCCGCAA
>DATEKA010000046.1:0-13478 GCA_035277685.1 Candidatus Acidiferrales bacterium | reverse complement strand
AGAATGACAACGTTGCGGCAAATGTCCGGTGCCGCGCTGAAGACTTCGCCCGCCGCCGGCAGGCGCGGCGCTGCGTGAAGGCGAAAGCGAAGGAACTGATGCTGGCGCGATTGATGTTCGCATTCGTGAATTTTGGAGCGCGAAAGGGGCTGGCGGACGCTGATGGTGGCGAAGGCGTCATGGCGGCCAAGCAGCGCGCGCGGCGGACGGGGATTCGCGGAGAGACGTACGCTTACTGGTATCTGCGGCGGCACGGATATACGCTGATCGCGCGGAATTTTCGGTCGCCGGGAATCAAGGGCGAGATCGACATGGTCGGGTATGACGGGAGGGTGCTGGCGTTTGTCGAGGTGAAGACGCGCGGCGTGGGGGAGGAAGCGGATCCGTCGAAGGCGCAGGCGCGGCCGGAAGATGCCGTGAACTGGGAAAAGCGGCGGAATTTAACGCGCATGGCCAAGCAGTTTCTACGCGCCCGGAGACTCGAGTCCGCCGAGTGCCGTTTCGATGTGATGGCCATCGAGAACCATGCGGGTTCGTGTCCGGAGGTGCGGCTGCACAAAGGGGCGTTTTGAAGGCAAAAGGCAGAAGGTAGAAGGCAGAAGGTAGAAGGCAGAAGGTAGAAGGCAGAAGGTAGAAGGCAGAAGGTAGAAGGCAGAAGGCAGAAGGCAGAAGGCAGAAGTAAAAGCAAGACCGCCGGAGAGTTCAAATGCCGCACAAGAGCGTTTCTCCTGGACTCCTGCCGTTGCGCGCCGTAGTAGAATACGTAGTTTGCGGTATATGCCGGGGCGGCCGCGGCGCGGTTGCCAAACGAAGGAGGAAAGGTTGCCGGAACTTCGCAAGGACCCCATCACGGGCCGCTGGGTGATCATTTCGACGGATCGCGCCAAGCGCCCCACGGATTTCGCGCGGGAGAGCGTAACGATAAAGGGAAATCCGAATTGCCCGTTCTGCACCGGAAATGAAGGAAAGACGCCGCCCGAAATCCTGGCCTATGGCCGGAACGGAAGCGGGCGGGACACTCCGGGGTGGTCTCTCCGCGTCGTGCCCAATAAATTTCCAGCGCTGGGCATTGAAGGCGGGCTCGATCGCGAGGGCGAGGGCCTGTTCGACCGCATGAATGGAATCGGCGCGCACGAAGTGATCGTCGAGACACCGAATCATCAGCTCACCATGGCGACTTTGACCGACAAGGCCATGGAGGAAGTGCTGTGGGCTTATCGCGACCGCATTCTCGACCTGAAGAACGACAAACGGTTCCGGTACATTCTCCTGTTCAAGAATCACGGGGAGCCGGCGGGCGCCTCGCTGGAACATACGCATTCGCAATTGATCGCGCTGCCGATCGTACCGAAGCGCGTGCGCGAGGAAGTGGACAACTCGAAGCGGTACTATGACGAAAAGGAGCGTTGCATTTTCTGCGACATGATCCGGCAGGACCTCGAAACGGGTTCGCGGATCATTCAGGAGACGGATTATTTCATCGCGCTCGCGCCATATGCGCCGCGGTTTCCGTTCGAGGCCTGGGTTTTGCCTCGCCAGCACAGTTCGGCGTTCGAGAACATGCCCACGCCCTACTACGGAAATCTCGCCAAGCTGCTTCGGGATTTTCTCAACCGGCTGGACTCCACGCTGGGATATCCGTCGTATAACCACGTGCTTCACACCTCGCCAATCGGCGAGGAAATCAACGATCATTATCACTGGCACATCGAGATCATGCCGAAGCTCACGAAGGTGGCGGGCTTCGAGTGGGGAACAGGGTTCTACATCAATCCGACTCCGCCCGAAGAAGCGGCACGCTTCTTGCGGGAGGCGAAACGAGAGTAGTGGCCGCGTTGCCCTCGCGCAGCTCTCTTACTGCTTTTTCCGCTGGCTCCGATGGTATAGAGCTATATAGCCAGGTCACTCGTAACATCCGCAGGACGGTGAATGGGACGGGCGGTCCTACGATTCGAGTGCGGCAGGGGCTGCATTAATCCGACGGCCGCCGAAGAGCGAGGCGCCCTTTGCCGAACGCCACGCCAGATGTGACTTTCTCCTTCCCACAGCGCTCTCCCGTTGAAGTTTTCTATTGACTCCCGCGGCGCAGAGCTATATAGCTACGGCCACTCACGACGTCTCGGAGGTGGTAAATGGGGTGGACGCGTATGCTACGACGTGGAGTGTGTCTATCGGCTGTTCTGTTTGCGCTCGCGGTGGGCCCGGTTATCGCGCAAGAGGTTACGGGCGATATTCGAGGGGTGGTGAAGGACCCCAGCGGCGCTCTGGTAAGCGGCGCCACAGTGACAATCGTCAACACGGACCGCGGCGCGACCGTTCGCACCTTGAAAACCGGATCGGACGGAACCTACGTGGCTCCCTATCTGCCGGTGGGCCGTTACGAGGTTGTGGTCGAAGCCGCGGGGTTCCAAAAATTCATCGGCTCGGGCATCGTGCTGAACGTTAACGATCACAGAACCGTCGACGCGACGATGCAGGTTGGCACGCTGAGCTCCACGGTGACAGTCGAGCAAGCTTCGGCGGCGGTCGATTTGGCTACGCCAACGGCCGCGGGCTTGATTACGGGCACGGAGGTGAGACAGCTCGCGCTGCCCACGCGCAATTACGAACAACTGGTGGCGTTGCAGCCGGGCGTGTCCACGGCCCTGGCCTCCGATCAGATTTACGTTGGAGTGTCGAACCCGGTGGGCACATCGAACCAAGTGAACTTCGCGATTAACGGCAATCGTCCGACGCAAAACAGCTGGACCGTGGACGGCGCGGACAATTTCGATCGCGGCGCGAATCTCACTTTGCTGAATTACCCCAGTATTGATTCGATCGCGGAATTCAAGGTGCTGCGAGGGAACTACTTGCCGGAAAACGGGCGCAGTTCCGGCGGGATCGTCAACGTCGTAACGCGTTCGGGATCGAACGATTTCCACGGTAGCGCATACGAATTCTTCCGCAACGATCTGTTGGACGCCAACAACTACTTCAATAATAAATTCGGGATTGACCGACCGGCGCTCCGGTGGAACGACTTTGGGTTCACGGTAGGCGGCCCGGTCGTGAAGAACAAGACCTTCTTCTTCTATTCGCAGGAATGGCGGCGAGTCATTACGTACAACACGTTCACCAGCGGCGAACTTCCGACGCAGGCGGAAATCGGCGGTACGTTTCCAATCGCGGTTTGCACGTCGTACGACGCCAGCGGGAACTGCGCCACGACGGGCACCACCGTTGCGAATGTGAACCCGGTGGCGGCAGCTTACGTGAAGGACATCTTCTCGAAGATACAGCCGGTCAACAACGTGACGGATCAAACGCTGACGTGGGCGGGACGCAACGTATTCAACTATCGCGAAGAGAGCGTTCGGATCGACCACACTTTTACGTCAAAATTCAGCATTTTCGGACGATATCTGGATGACTCGATTCCCACGCAAGAACCGGCGGGTCTTTTCACCGGTTTGGGCGTTCCGGGCGTGGCCACGACTTCCACGAATTCGCCGGGGCGCAGCTTCGTGGCGCACGCAACGTACGTGGTGCGCCCCAATCTGGTGAGTGACGCAGGATATGCGTTCTCGTGGGGCGCGGTGCTGAGCACTCCGATCGGGCTTCTCAGCTCGGCCAACTCGCCGGACATCGCTCCGACTCTGGCGTTCGATACCGGAGTGAAGCGTGTTCCCGACCTGGACTTCTGCACGTTTACGGCGGTGGCGTGCGGGCAGGGGCTAACCGGCTTCGGTCCTTATCGCGATTACAACAAGAACCACAATGTGTTCGAAAATCTGACGTGGGTGCACGGCCTTCATTCGTTCAAGTTCGGCGCCAGTTACAACTACTATACGAAGGATGAAAACGTAAACGGCGGCGGCGGGGCCAACGGCGCGTACTATTTCTTCGATGGGAGCCCGAACGCGAACGGCCCGGCGGAAGGCACTTTCGAGCAGATGTGGGCGAACTTCCTCATCGGCAGCGTCTTTCAGTTCAGCCAGACCAACGTGGACTTTCGCGCGCTGGTGCACCAGCACGAAATCGAATTCTACGCGCAGGATGAGTACCGCATCCGCCACAATCTGACGCTCGACTACGGGGTTCGATACTCGCTGTTCCTGGCTCCGACGTATGGAAACGGCGCCCTTTCCACATTCGATCCCGCGCTGTTCAGTTCCGCGAATGCGCCGGCGCTAAATCCCGATGGCACCTTCCCCGGAGGGGCGGATTCCGGCGGGTACACGAATGGAATAATCGTCGGCGGCAAGAACTCGCCGTTCGGCGAGGCCGTGGCCAGGACCTTCCACAAGGGTTTCGGCCCGCGCGTCGGGTTTGCCTGGGACCCGTTTGGCACCGGGAAGACCAGCGTCCGCGGCGGGTACGGAATCTTCTTCGACTCGCCGGCAGTCAACTCGGTCGAGCAGTTTGCCAGCGAGAATCCTCCGATCGTGGAGTCCACGAATATATCGAATCCGGACTTCGCAAATCCCAGCAGCGGCCAGACGGTAATCAATCCTTACCCTCGGACGATTGGCGGGCCTTCACCGAACAATTGGACGCTGCCCTACTCGCAAATGTTCGACCTCGATGTGCAGCGGCAGATCGGGTCGAAGACGATGATTGACATCGGCTATTACGGCGCGCTGGGGCGGCACCTGATGGGCGTAATCGACGCGAACATGCCGCACATCGGCGACTATGTGAACGCGGGAATTTCCACCCCATTTACCGGCAGCTTCTCGAATCTCGAGAAGCTCAACCTTGTCCGGCCGTACGTAGGGTGGGACGCGATCAATCTATTCGAGCCTGCGTTCACGTCGAATTACAACTCGCTGCAGGCACAATTCCAAAAGCACCTGACCGGAAATTCAATGATCGTGGTGAACTACACCTGGTCGAAGAACCTGACCACGGCGTCGAACGATTACCGTGCGCCGCAGTACTCCTACGATTTGAAGGCGGATTACGGCCCCGCCGACATCGACCGGCGCCAGGTATTCACCGCCGCTTACATCTACACGCTTCCGTTTTACAGGAGCCAGCAGGGATTCGCCGGGCACGTTCTGGGAGGCTGGGAGGTGAGCGGCGTCGGTTACCTGAACACGGGGCTGCACTACACGGCATCCGCATCTTGCTCGTCGGGGGACAGGGGTGGTCTTGGCCTCTGTTCGGCCACGTTCTCAGGGGCGCGGCCGGACCTGATCGGGGACCCGCAGGCGGGGGCACCCCACACGATCAGCGAGTGGTTCAACACCGCGGCATTCGGTTTCGTGCCGAGTGGCGAGATACGTCCCGGGGACGAACGTCGCGGCACGATCGAGGGTCCGCCCACGGCCCGGTGGGATGCGGATCTGTTCAAGAGCACGAACCTGACCGAGCGGTTCACTCTCCAGTTCCGCGCCGAGGCCTTCAATCTGCTGAACCACACGAACTTCAATAGTTTCCAAAGCACGCGCTTCGGTAGCAGCTTGTTCGGCAAAATTGGCAGCGCTCGTGATCCGCGGATCATGCAGCTCGCGCTGAAGCTCCTTTTCTGAGCTTCAGCCTCGCGAACACGGAGGGGCGCGGCCAGGTGACAGGGAGCGACCTACGGGCTCCGCAGCGTCGCGCTCCGGGCCAAGCCAACGACCAGCAACCAACGAAAACACAAACTCAAGAAGGGACATTTCTAATGAGGTAAGCAGGGGGAATTTTCTAACGAGGTTTGCAGTCCGTGATTCCTTCCTTGACACAAGGCCGGCGGCTGACTAAATTGCTCGCCGGCTTCAGGATGTCCTTCTAGAAACTTCAGGGGCAGGCGTCTTCGCCGGCCACAGGGACTCCAAAATTCTGGGGGTGCTTAAGATGGGGTGGAACCGCATTATTCGCAGTGCATGTGTGTTTTCCGCCGCGCTGCTTTGCGCGGTCGTGGTGTGGGGTCAAGCGACGACTTCCTTGCGCGGGACTGTGACGGATCCAAGCGGGGCGGCGGTCCCGAGCGCCAGCGTTCACTTGATGAACGCAGGCACAAATGTTGAGCGCACGACAAGCACAGACGCGCAGGGCAACTATCTATTTCCCGAGGTGTTGCCGGGAACCTACAACCTGGAAGTGGACGCGGGGGGATTCGCGGCTTACAAGGAGGGCGGGGTACAGTTGCTGGTTCACCTGCCGGCGACGGTCAACGTGCAGTTGAAGATCGGCGCGGCGCAACAGACGGTGACGGTGTCGGAGCAGGCTACGGCGGTGAATCGCACGGACGCGACTCTGGGTCAGACGATGGGAACGGTGGAAGTGGAAAATCTGCCGCTGCCCGCAGAGAACATGCCTTTGCTGCTGAGCCTGCAGCCGGGTGTGGTCTACAATGGCGACAACATCCTGCAGGACAACTACGACACACGAGCCGGCTCGGTGAATGGCGAGCGGAGCGATCAGAACAACATTACGCTCGACGGCGTGAGCATCAATGACGAATTCAACGGATACGCTTTCAATGGCGTATTGCCGACCACGCCGTTTTCGACCGAAGAGTTTCGCGTAACGACCTCGAACTATGGCGCTACGGAAGGACGTTCTTCGGGCGCTCAGATCGCCATGGTCACCAAGGGCGGGACAAACAAGTTTCACGGCTCGCTGTATGAGTTCAATCGCAACACCCTGGGAGAGGCCAACGATTGGTTCATCAAACAGAGCCAGGCGGAAAGCGGACTGCCCAACACCCCCGAGCACCTGGTCCGAAACGTATTTGGCGGAACGCTCGGCGGACCGATCCTCAAGGACCGCTTTTTCTTCTTCTTCAACTACGAAGGGAATCGGACGTCGACACAGGCGAGCGCCGATCGAATCGTCCCGAGCGCGACCCTGCGCGACGGAATTATTCAATACGCCTGCGACGACGCAAGCCAGTGTCCGGGGGGGAACGTGACGGGCGCGAGTGGCGGCAGCTATGCGGTCCAATCCGGGTTCTACGCACTCGGGCCGACGCAACTTGCGCAGATGGACCCCCTGGGAATCGGTCCGAGCAGCGTTGCGCTGAATTATTTCGGCGGCTATCCGATACCGAATAGCTCCTGCTGTTTCGGCGACGGCCTCAACTATGGCGACTACCGGTTTGCCGCGCCGACGCGGGAGTCCGATAACTGGTATATCGCCCGTTTGGACTACAAGTTGACGAGCAACGGTAACCACACGCTGTTTTGGCGCGGTACCGGGGTGGATGACCGCTTCTTCGACCAGCAGTTCCTTCCGAACTTCGGACCGCTCGACACAACGCTCGAGCTGAGCAAGGGCTTCGTGGCAGGCTACACGGCGGTTCTGAGCCCGCACTGGGTGAATAACTTTCGCTACGGACTTACCCACCAGAGCTACGGGTACATCGGCGATTCAACGCAGCCGTGGGTGGAAATGCGAGGGTTAGACCAGGGCATTACGTACCCATTTGGATTTACCGCGCCCGTTCACAACATCGTGGACACGGCGAGTTGGCAGAGGGGGACGCACAACTTCCAGTTCGGCGGCAACCTGCTCCTCATCCGCCGGAACAGTTCGAGCCGGACGAATTCGTTCAGCAGCGCGCTGACGAATGCCGATTACGTAACGTCAGGCGGGCTCGCGAACACCAATGATGAGTTCAATCCCGCCTGCGTGGCGCAGAACTACACGAATTGCAGTAGCGCGGACGTGTTTCCCGCGGTCGCGGCAGATTTCAACCACTCCTACGATTTTCCGCTCGCAGCCATGCTGGGCATGGCAAGCGAAGTGAACACGCGGTACAACTACAGAATTACAAGCAGCACCGCGGCGACGCCCATCCCTCAGGGAGGCGCTGTGACTCGCCACTGGGCCGCGGACAGCTACGATCTGTTTTTCCAGGACACGTGGCAGGCGCGGCACAATCTCTCGATTACCTATGGCCTGAACTACCAGTTGATGACGCCGATTACGGAGACGGCGGGCCAGGAAGTAACGCCGTCGGTGAACATGGGTACGTGGTTCAACGAGCGCGCCGCCGCCATGCTCAAAGGCATCCCTGACAACCAGGTGATGGGGGGCACGCCGATTTCATTCGCTCCGGCCGGTTCGTACTACGGAAAGCCGGGATTGTACAGCGCGCAGACGAAGAACTTCGCGCCGCGCATCGGGCTGGCCTGGTCGCCGCAGTCGAGTTGGGGTTGGCTAGGGAGTATTCTGGGGCAGGACAAGACTGTGATCCGGGCAGGGTTCGGAATGTATTACGACAACTTCGGTCCGGCGCTGTCGCAGAGCTACGACGCGAGCGGGGCGTTCGGTGTTTCGACGTCGCTGCCCAGCGAGGCGAGCTTTGAGACGGTCGCCAGCGCTCCCCGAATCACGGGCATGAACACGATTCCAGCAACGGATAACAACGGGGTTGCGATGGTGCAGCCGCCCCCTCCGTCGAACTTCCCCGTGACGTACACGGGAGTCGAGGCAATCGCCCGCGGCATTGATCAGTCGCTTAAGACTCCGTATTCCTACGCGGCTGATTTTTCCATCGAGCGGGAATTGCCGGGCGGCATGACTTTGGACGTCGCCTACGTCGGGCATTTCGCTCACCGGTTGCTCGTTCTCGACGACATCGCCACGCCTCTGGACCTGGTCGATCCGCAGAGCGGGATCGACTATTTCGCTGCGGCGAAGCGTTTTTCGGAGTTGTGGCGCGCCAATACGCCCGAGAGCGCCATTAACGCTTCTACGGTCGGGCCAACCGCGCAATACTGGCAAGACATGTTCCAGTCGCAATCGTCATACACGCTGGCGTGCGCCGGGGGCACGACTACGGACCTGCTCGTGGCGATGTACGACGTTTTCGGGCCAGGCTGCGGAAACCTCTATAACGAGACATCCGCGCTCTATAAGGTTGACCGTCACGGAAGACCGACGATTCCGGTATCCGGGAAACAAAGCTTTTACAACCCGCAGTATTCTTCGCTGTGGGATTGGCGGTCTATGGCGTACTCGAACTACAACGCTCTGGAAGTCGGCCTGCACAGGCAGATGTCGCACGGCCTGCTCTTCGGATTCAACTACACCTATGCGAAATCGCTGGACATCGAGTCGCAGGCGGAGCGCGGCGCGCACTTCCTGACAGACAGCGTGATTAATCCCTGGAACCCGAACCAGATGTACGGTCCCAGCGATTATGACTTGCGGCATCAGATCAACGCATATTGGGTGGCCCAATTGCCGTTCGGCCGGGGCCGCCGGTTCGGCGGGGACGTGAGCGGCTGGGCCGATGCTCTCATTGGTGGCTGGCAGCTTTCGGGAACTACGCGCTGGACCTCGGGCTTCCCGTTCAGTGTGTTCATGGGCTACGTCTGGCCGACGAATTGGGATGAAATGGGCTGGGCGGACGTGACCGGGAAACCAATCTCGATGTCGACGACGATGATCCCCGGAAGCAACGGCTTCGCTTCGCCCAACGTGTTTACGGATCCCACGCAGGCAAGCGCCGGTTTCGACTACGCGTATCCAGGAGAAAGCGGCGTTCGAAACAACATCCGTGGCCAGGGCTACTTCGGATGGGATATGAACTTGGAGAAGTCCTGGAAGATTCCCCGGTTTGAAAGCCAGGCGATTCAGGCGCGCTGGAGCGTTTTCAACGTCGCCAACACGACCCGATTCGACGTTCGCTCCGTGCAGGATGAGTGGGACGCGGGCAACTTCGGAACCTACAGCGGCACGCTTACGAATCCCAGAGTGATGGAGCTGTCTCTGATCTATCAGTTCTGACGGGACAACGCGCCGCTTCGGCGGTGTCCGCATCGAGAAAGCGTCAACGGCCCGGCGGTTCAATCCCGCCGGGCCGATTTTTTCTGAGTGGCTGAATTTGGCGGCGTGGTTTGATTGAATCGGGATCGCGCGGCGGCTCGACGCCCTGCTTTCACCCTTCGGTTTCCCGCCCACGAGTGTTAACTTTGTTGACCGCAGCTTGCGCTTCAAACCGGAAAGGCGAAAGGCGATGACCTGGGCAAAAAGGCGGGCAATTGTCATCGGGATCGTGGTCCTGTTCCTGGTCGTGTTTTTCTGGGTGGTGTGGAAACCGGCGCGGCTGACGCCAAATTCGGTTCTGGTGGTCGATGCGGCCGGTCCCATAGAAGAACAGCGGCCGCTCAACCTGCTGAGCGCGTTAAACGGCAATGTCGCGCCCGTTCTTGAAGACTATCTCGAAGGGATAGACGCGGCAGCGAAAGACCCACGGATCTCGGGAATTGTGGTACGCGTCTCTACGATCGAAGCCGGCTGGGGGAAAATCGAGGAAATTCGTTCCCACCTGATCGCGTTTCAGAAGAGCGGAAAACCCAGCATCTGCTACCTCGGATACGACGGCGTCGGCAATCCGGAATATTTTCTCGCCACAGGCTGCTCTCAAATCTGGCTGGTGCCAACGGTATCCGTCGGCATTCACGGGATGATGGCAGAAGCGCTCTTTTTGCGCGGAACGCTCGACAAACTCAAGATCGTTCCGCAGTTCTACCACATCGCGGAGTACAAGACCGCCACCAACACGTACACCGAGAAGAAGTTCACTCCCGCGCATAAAGAGGAAGTTGAATCTCTTCTCCACGGCATTTACAACCGGTACGTGGACCAGGCCTCGGAAGCCCGGAACATCGACCGGGCGAAGTTCGAACAGCTCGTCGAACACGGGCCGCTGCTCACGAGCGATGCCGTCGAAAATCACGTTGTCGACCGGCTTGCCTACTGGGATCAGGTGCAGGATTACTTCAAGCGCGGGCGCAGGAAATGGAATCCGGTCTCCCTCAGGCAATATCGCAACTTCATGAACGTGCCTGGGGGACCCGCAATCGCTGTGGTCCACGCGACAGGGTTGATCGTGTCGGGCGATTCGCAGGACAGTCCGACTGGCGGTTTCATCATGGGCGGAGATAGTGTCGCGTCCGATCTTCGCGCGGCGCGCGAGAACCGTTCCATCAGAGCGATCGTCTTACGCATTGATTCGGGAGGAGGTTCGGTAGCCGGAAGTGAAGTGATCCGCCGCGAAGTGGAATTGGCCAACGCCGTGAAGCCGGTGGTTGTTTCAATGTCGGATGTCGCGGCGTCGGGGGGATATTGGATTGCAGCACCCGCAAGAAAGATTGTCGCCGATCCGGACACAATCACGGGCTCGATCGGAGTGCTGACGGGGAAACTCAACATCTCCGGACTCTACGCGTTGCTTGGAATGAGCACGGATTACGTCGCGACGAGCGATAACGCGACCATCTTTTCCAACCAGCAGAACTTCACGCCCAGCCAACAGGCGCTGATTCAAAAATCGCTTAACGAAACGTATGTGGAATTCACGGAGGGCGTGGCACGGGGCCGGCACATGCCTGTTTCAGCGGTGGACAAGATAGCCAAAGGGCGGGTTTGGTCCGGCGCGCAGGCCAAACAACTTGGACTGGTGGATGATCTTGGGGGTCTGGACCGCGCGATTGAGGTCGCCAAGCTGCTTGCGCGCATCCCGGCAAGCCAGACGGTGCACATCGAGCGTTTTCCGGAGGAAAAAACATTTTGGCAGTTGCTCTTCGAACGCGAGCACGATCTGAACGAGTCCGCCGCATCGTCCATTCAGGCCACGCTCCAGCACATTTTGGACTCGGCTGGAACGGTCCAAGTGCGCATGCCATACGAGTTGCGCATTCGTTGAAGGCTGGCGTATGACGCGCCGGACGGCGAAGGCTTTCTACGGTTGGGCCTTTCTTCTGGGGGTAACACTGTTCTTCGCCGCCGATCTCCCAGCGGGCACTCAGCTTTGCGGGCAGAATTCGGCGCAATCTTCAGTTGAAACCCGAAAACGAGACGAACGGCGGCAACACCATCAGGAGAACAAGCACGCCCCAGTGTCTGGCATGCAGATGAGCGGCGGCGGGTCGATGCACGCACAACCGGAGACTTTCGAGGAAGAAATCGTCCATCACACGTCGGACGGCACGAGCGCGCAGCCAAATTCGACTCCCGCTCCCATGCTCATGAGCACAAAGGGCGCTTGGTCGCTCATGTTCCACGCGAACGTGTTCCTGGTGGACGAACAACAGAGCAGCAGACGCGGCGGCGACAAACTCTTCTCGACGAATTGGCTAATGCCGATGGCCCAGCGAAGCCTCGGGGCCGGCACATTTACCGCGCGTGTCATGCTGAGTCTTGAGCCGGCGACCGTGACGGACCGGCGGTACCCGCTGCTTTTCCAGCAAGGCGAAACAGCCTTTGGAGTTCCTATCGTGGATGCGCAACATCCGCACGACTTCATCATGGAACTCGCCGCCCTCTACGATCTGAAGCTCGGCGAGCGGGGGCTGCTCTCGTTCTATGTCGCTCCGATGGGCGATCCGGCGATCGGGCCGGCGGCTTACCCGCATCGGGATTCGGCGTCGGAAAATCCCGTTGCGACGCTCGGACACCATCAGGAAGATTCGACGCATATTGCCGACGATGTGGTGACCGCCGGCCTCGCCTACGGAATGGCTCGCGTCGAGGCGTCGGGTTTTCACGGGCGCGAGCCGGACGAATTCCGCTGGGATATCGACTCTGGAAAGATCGATTCCTGGTCAATGCGCCTCACGCTGCAACCGGGGAAAAACTGGAGCGGCCAATACTCCTATGCTCGAATTACAAGCCCCGAAGCGCTTTCCCCCGCGGAGGATCAGGCGCGCATGACGGCTTCAATTATGTACAACCGTCCGCTGCGCGATGGCAACTGGGCGAGCACGATCCTGTGGGGCCGCACGAGTTCCGTGCAGGACCATTCGATTTTCAATAGCTATTTGCTGGAGTCCACGTTGCGTTTCCGGGCGAAAAACTCTGTTTGGACGCGCATTGAAAACGTTACGCGCTCGAACGAACTGCTGACAGGAGAGCAACCGCTGCCGCCGAATTTTGAAGAGAGGCCGATCGGCCGGGTGCAAGCATACACGTTCGGGTACGACCACGATTTCGATCTCGTGCCGCACGTCGCGTCTGCTGTGGGGGCTCAATTTACGGCCTACGGCGTCGCCGACGCGCTTAAACCAATCTACGGACCCCATCCCTTAGGCGCAGCAATCTTCCTGCGCCTTCGTCCGAGCGCCTCGCACGGAGATTGAGCTGGGGAAAGTCGGGGAGGCGGCTTACAGAGGCACGCGACTGAGCGGAACAATGAATTGGATGCCCTCCACACGCTTGCCGGCCAGGTGTTCATCGTTCGTGATGAAGAGGTCAACACTTGCCGTAGCGGCGCAAGCAAGCTGGATTGCGTCCGGAGCGCGGATTGAACGGTCGCAGCGCAGTCTTGCGTAAACCTTTGCAACTCGGGCATCGAACGCGACGATCAGGGACGTTGTGGAGACGGCCTTCTCGTATTTCGCTGCGAGCTCCGCATTGTTGGCTTCGATTGGCTTTACGAGAATCTCGCCCAGGGTCAAGGCAGATGTGACCAGTTGGTCGCCACGGTCAAGCATTGCCTTACGTAACTCGACAACGCGGGTGTGAACCAGGCCCGCGCCTTCGAAGAGATAAATAAA
>DATEKA010000045.1:0-7590 GCA_035277685.1 Candidatus Acidiferrales bacterium | reverse complement strand
CGGTAATTCGGCGCTTCTCGCGTAATAATCACGTCGTGGACGTGGCTTTCTCTAAGCCCGGCCGCCGAAATCCGAATGAATTTCGCGCGTTCCTGCAGCTCCGTCAAATTCGCCACGCCGCAATAGCCCATCCCGCTGCGCAGCCCGCCCACCAGTTGTTCGACCAACCCTGCCACAGGCCCCTTGTACGGCACCTGCCCTTCGATTCCCTCCGGTACCGATTTCCCGCGTGCGGCGTCTTCCTGTGCATAACGGTCCGCCGACCCCGCTTCCATCGCCCCAATCGACCCCATCCCGCGATATGACTTGAACGTGCGCCCCTGATAAAGAATCGTCTCGCCCGGCGACTCTTCCGTTCCCGCGAACAGCCCGCCGATCATCACGCACGAGGCGCCGGCCGCCAGCGCCTTCGTGATATCTCCCGAAAACTTCACGCCGCCGTCCGCAATCACCGGCACTCCGGTGCCTTTCGCCGCCTTCGCGCACTCCATGATGGCCGTAATCTGTGGGACGCCCGCGCCCGTCACCACGCGCGTCGTGCAAATCGACCCGGGCCCGATCCCGATCTTCAGCCCGTCGATCCCCAACGCGATCAAATCGCGCGCGCCTTCACCCGTCGCCACGTTTCCCGCCAGCAATTGCACTTCCGGCAACTTGCTCTTCACCGCGCGAATCGCGTCCATCACGCGCGTCGAGTGCCCGTGCGCGGTGTCAATCGCCAGCGCGTCCACTTTACGCCGCGCCATTTCCTGCGCGCGCTCCAGAAAATCTCCCGTGGCGCCGACGGCCGCGCCGACGCGCAGCCGCCCATGTTCGTCCTTCGCCGCGGCAGGGAACTCGATCTTCTTCTGTATGTCCTTCACTGTGATCAAGCCCTTCAGGTTGAATCCGTCGTCCACCACCAGCAGCTTTTCGATGCGATGCGTCTGCAGTATCCGCTCCGCTTCGTCCAGCGTCGTCCCCACCGGCACCGTGACGAGATTGTCTTTCGTCATCACGTTGCTTACCGGCTGGTCCAGGTTGCGCTCGAACCGCAGATCGCGGTTCGTCAGGATGCCCACCAGCTTCGGCCCACGCGTCACCGGCAAGCCCGACACTTTGTACTTGTTCATGATGTCGAGCGCCTGGCGCACGCTGATTTCCGGCTGGATCGTGATGGGGTCCACGATCATGCCGCTTTCCGAGCGCTTCACGCGGTCCACTTCCTCGCCCTGCCGCTCGATGGTCATGTTGCGGTGAATGAACGCGATGCCGCCTTGCCGCGCCACCGCGATCGCCAGGCGCGACTCCGTCACCGTGTCCATCGCCGCCGCCACGATGGGAATGTTCAGCGCAATCCGCCGCGAAAGACACGTGCGCGTGTCCGCCTGCGCCGGCAATATCGACGATTTGCCCGGCAACAGCAGCACATCGTCGAACGTCAGCCCTTCCGCTATCGCTCCGTCAATCATCCCTTCTCCTGTGGTGCCAAGTAATCTGTCATTCTGAGCCCGCCTATCGCTAAACAGGCGCAGCGAAGAATCTCTCCGCCGATTTTCGGTTTCATTGTCATCCCGAACCTTGCTCGCCTTTCGTCTTTGTAGCGCCGGCATCTTGCCGGCGATTTTGCCTTGGACTTTTCGTGTCAGGGTACGACTTTCAGTCGTACCGTCCGCCGCCACCACAACCAATTTACGGCGCGGCTTCAGCCGCTGGCCCCATTTGCCCGGCCAGCTCAGTGCTTTTCTTTGCCTCCCTGCTTCCCTCCCTCCAGAAACAAAAACGCCCAGCATCCTTCGCTGGGCCAAAACCCCTCTCTTATTTTGCCGCCACAACTCATCCGTAATCCGCCAATTCTATCCGCCCCGCCTCCATAAATCAAACCGCGCCTTGCCACCGCGCTGCCAGGAGTCATGACGCACCGCCCAAAGCGGTGGCAAGCCACCGCACTCCCACAGAGTTGGCATTCCGCTAATTTCGGGTACAATCTCGGCTGCTTCGTCCATGCCTGGTTGGTCTCACAGTCCCGCCCACTTCCTCGATTCATCGGGAGCCTATATCGTCACTGCCGCGACCTACCGCAAGAATCCCATATTTCAATCGCGCCGCCACCTTGACTTTCTTCTTCGCCACTTTCAGTCTCTTGCGGACAAGTATGGAATACGCACCCAAGCCTGGGCGCTCTTCCCCAACCACTACCATTTTGTAGCGCTCCTGGATGATTCAAGTCTACTCGCCACGTTTGTGCGCCACTTCCACTCCGTCACGGCAGCGGAAGTGAATCGCCTCGACCGTACGCCGGGTCGCAAAGTGTGGTTCCAGTATTGGGAGTCCCACCTTACCTTCGAAAAGTCCTACTTCGCTCGCCTGCACTATGTTCACGAGAATCCGGTGCATCACCACATTGCCCGCGTCGCTTCGAATTATCCTTGGTGCTCCGCTGGCTGGTTCCAACGCAAGGCATCGGCAGCCTTCCAAAGGATGGTTTTCAGCTTTCCGTGCGACAGGATCGCCATCCCCGATGCCTTTGCAGTCGAACCGTCCCAGTTCGCCACTCCGTAGCCGCCGCTTTCGTCTCACGCTGCAGAAGTTCCGCTCTTTGGGAATTCGGTAGCTTGTTTATCATGAGCGGATTCGAAGGCTGCCCCTTTGGGCTCCGCTTCCTTGGGAGTGCGGTGGCTTGCCACCGCTTTCATGCAGTGTCCTTGTGAGCCCCAAACAAAAACGCCCAGCATCTTCGCTGGGCCAAAATCCCTCTCCTCTTGTGCCGCCACAACTCATCCGCAATCGGCCTTGTAGGCCCCTCCCACCGATCAAACGTCCATGTGCTCCACACCACCGAAGGCATTGCGATCAGGCAACGTCTTTTCGCGCCCGATTTACGCCGTAAATGCCGCTTGGCGGTTTCAGCGGGTCTGGGCCATACACTTCTTCGACCAGCCTCAGATGTTCTGGCGAAACGGAGTCTCTCAGATCGGTTAGGTACCGGATAAACTCCATGCCCGTGTTGCATGAGAACACTTGGCATCTGAATGCCAGTTTGTACTGCCTCGGGATGCTTCGCAAAAGCTCCTTGCATTCGTTGTCCACAAACATAGCATCGCAGTAAGGCAACAGCGCCGATATGATTTCGACGTCGTTCGCCATACCTTGGCTCGGTACTCTTTTTGGCCCCCCGCTGCCTTTCTGGAAAGGGAAGCAGAAGTCCCTCGCTCGTCGGCCGCGCCTGAAGGTGTGCCGGCCAGTTTCGGTGCGGCGGCGAGCGGCTGTTTTACCAGGGTAAGTACACCTGTCGAGAAAAAATCCGCGTAAGTCTTTGCCCGTCAACAAAACCGCAAAAATTGATGGATACACTTTTGATCTGTTCGGCAGGCGGAAAATCACGCCGGAACCGAAGAAAGGATTAAGATGGCATCGTTGCAGCTGGTTGAGCGCGGGACGCCGATGGCTATAGCCGAAAGCGAAGGTCGGGAATTCATGGCGGTGGCGCTCGAGGAGGCGCGCGCGGCGGCGGAGCGGGGCGAGGTCCCGGTCGGCGCGGTGGTCGTTGCTGACGGCAAAATTGTCGCGCGGGCGGGGAATCGCACGATTGCGGATTGCGATCCCACGGCGCACGCGGAAATGGTCGCGTTGCGCGAAGCGGCTGCGGCCATCGGCAATTACCGGCTGCTGAACGCTACCATGTACGTCACGATCGAGCCGTGTACGATGTGCGCCGGAGCGATGATTCAGGCGCGAATTGCGCGGCTGGCCTACGGCGCGGACGATCCGAAAGCGGGCGCGGTGCGGTCGTGCTTCGCTGTGCTGGATAGCCCGAAGCTGAATCATCGCGTGGAAGTTAAGGCGGGAGTTTCGCAGGAGGAGGCGGCGGCGCTGCTGCGCGAGTTTTTCGCGGCCAGAAGGTAGGCAAGCCCCGAAGCCACACCAGGACAACGAGCGCAGAGAGCAACGGAGCGCGCGGAGAATACGGAGAACAGGAGGAGCGCCATGTCCATACGAGAGCGTTATGCGGTCGCGCGGCTGGCGCGATTGCTCCTCGTTTCGGCCTTTCTGTCGCCGGTTCTTTGGGCGGGACAGGAAACACACAAGCACCCAGCTCCTGAAAAGCTTGGCTCGGTTTCGTTTGCCACGTCCTGCCAGGCGGACGTTCAGAGGGAGTTTGAAAGAGGCGTGGCGCTGCTTCACTCGTTCGCCTATCCCGCGGCGGAAGCGAGCTTCAAGAGCGTCGCGGAGAAAGACCCGAAATGCGCGATTGCCCACTGGGGCGTCGCCATGACCTATTTCCACCAGCTTTGGGACCCACCGATCGTCCCTGGGACTCTGCGGAAAGGGCGCGAGGAGGTGGGGCGCGCGGAGCACATCGGCGGAGGCTCAGACCGGGAACGCAGATTCATCGCTGCGCTGGCGCTTTTGTATGAGCGAGATTCCGCGGAGATTTCCTATCGGGACCGTGCGTCGAAGTATGCAGGCGCGATGGGAGAACTTGCAGCGGCTTACCCGAATGATGCGGAGGCGCAAATATTTTACGCGCTCGCGCTGCTGGCGGACGCTTCGCCTTTCGACAAGAGCCACGCGAAGCAGAAACGCGCCGTCGAGATTCTCGAGCCCCTCTTTGCGCGCTACCCGCGCCACCCGGGAGTTCCTCACTATCTGATTCATGCGTGCGACAACCAGGAAATGGCCCGAAAAGGCCTGCCTGCGGCGCGCGCATACTCGAAGGTCGCACCCTCGGCGCCGCACGCTCTGCATATGCCGTCGCACATTTTCACGAGGCTCGGCATGTGGGACGATTCCGTAACGTCCAACCGGCCAGCGCGGACCGCCGCCCGCGACCAGGGCGATATCGGAGAAGAACTGCACGCGATGGATTACCTGGTTTATGCGTATCTTCAGGAAGGCCGCGAGGAGGAAGCGCACGAAATACTCGAGCAAGTGAAGGCGATGCCCAAGCTTGACCAGCGCGACTTCAAGATAGCCTATGCCGCGACGGCGATTCCGGTGCGTTACGCGGTCGAGCGGCGTCAGTGGACGGAAGCCGCGGCCATCCTGCCATCCAGCGGCGCGCCGCCGCACGTGCAGGCCATCGCGATATGGGCGCGCGCGATCGGCCTGGCCAGAAGCGGCCATGCCGCCGACGCGCGGCTGGAAATCGCGAAGCTGCGGCAACTGCAACAGCGAGTCCGCACCTCGCGCGCGGAATACAGCCGCTACTGGGCCGAGCAGGTGGCGATTCAGGAAAGCGAAGCGCGGGCGTGGTCGGCGCAGGCAGCTGGAAGGGCGGATGAGGCTGTGAAACTGTTGCGGGAAGCCGCGGAGCGGGAAGACGGCGTCGAAAAGCTTCCCGTGACTCCAGGTCCGATTATTCCAGCGCGGGAACAGCTTGGAGACTTGTTGCTGGAGCAGAATCGTCCTCGTATGGCGCGAATGGAATTTCTGCTGGCGCTATCGAACGCCCCAGAGCGCCGGGGCTCGCTCGCGGGAATAACTCAGGCTTCCAAAGCCCTCGGGAATACCGGCTCGCGCAACTAGCGGCGAGCACTTCGGGGACGGTGGGTGTTTTTGTTAGCCTTCGGCGGCGGTGGAGGCGTCGGGATACATGCGGATGGCTTTGTCCACTTGCGTGAGCTTCAGCGTGCCCGCGACCATGCCGTGGGCGCCCGCGAGACAGAGAACTCCGCCGGACTTCTTGACGCGGGAAAAGCACATGACGATGGTTCCGATGGCGGCGCTGTCAATGTGGCTGACGCCCGAAAGGTCGAGAACGAAGCGCATTGCGTTTCCGGGCGCGAGAGCTTCGAATTCCTGCTGGAGCCGCTGGCAGTCCGGCCCGGCGTGAATGCTGCCCGCCAATTCGATAACCGTGACCGAAGGGCTGTGTTCGCGGCGCTTGACTTGCAATGTGACGATTTTCGCAGCCACGCTAGGACTCCTCGTAGGGAAATTCGCGAATCAGGCGGACGCAATCGCCCAGGGCCACCAGAACCGAGTCGCCCCAGCCGCACGGGATGAAGGCCGCCGTCTTCTGATTGACGGCTCTATCCGCTTCGGCGAAAAAGCGCAGGCGCTGGCCCGGAGGAGGAGCGGCAAACTCCTTGACGGTGATGCGGAAGGTGACTTCGCCGTCCGCGTGGCGCTTGCTCATCGAAAAGAAATGGAGTTGCGCCAGTTGCTCGGAAACATCCCTTTGCAGGTATTTCCACTCGCTCATCTGCGCGCTCCCCGGCCGTTGATGGCTGCTCGAAACGTGTCCGAATAAGGGACCATTATGGCGGGCGAATGTTAGGCCACGCGGCCGGTGCGAGTCAAACGGAAGCGAAGGTACGGCGACTTGATTCAAGTAGGAAATGGCTTGTGACTTTTCGGTTTAGCGGGCGAGGAGGAGCTCATGCGAAAGATTATTTATGGCGTGGGAGCCAGCCTGGACGGATACATCGCGCGGCCGGATGGGACGCTGGATTTCTTGCACGTGAAGCGCTCGAACTACTCGATGGGGCCTTTCTTCAAGACCATTGACGTGGGACTGATGGGGCGCAAGACGTACGAGGCCGGCGTGCGCATGAGTGGAGGCAAGTTCGAAAGTTATGGCTTGCGCTGCTTTGTTTTCTCCCGGTCGTTGCCGGAAGGAGAACGCGGCGGGGCGATTTTTGTGCGCGAAGAGCCGAGGAAACTTGTGGAAGAATTGCGCAAGAAACAGGGGAAGAATATCTGGTTGGCGGGCGGCGGGGAATTGGCGCGTGAGTTTTTGAAGGAAGACTTGGTGGATGAGCTTTATTTGGGACTCGTTCCGGTGTTGATTGGCGAAGGGATTCCGATGTTCCGGGCGGGATTCCCGCAGCGGGGATTCACGTTGACCGAGAGTAAGACTTATGCTGGCGGCCTGATTGCGCTGAAGTATGAGCGCGCGCGGGACAAGGGTACTGTTGAGGGCAAGAGTACAAGTAAGAGAAAGGCAAAGCGCTAGAACCGCGATCTGGCTGCGCCGGTTGATTTTCAAAGCGAGGACGCCGATGCATGAGGCTATGCCAGAAAATTGTAGATGGCGGTAGAGACGGACCTGGCTCCGAGCTGGCGCATCGTCAATGCGTCCTGGCCGCGATGACACACGCAGCGAAGAAGCTCGCTAATCTCTCGCCTACTGCGGGCTGTCGAGCGGGTGCGCGCTTTTCTCGTAGAACTCATTCTGAAGCTTAAGGCTTTCGTTATCGGTCTTCACGGCGCGAATGGCGCCGGCGATAGTGCTGATCCAATTTTTCATGTCCTGTTCGCCGAGCTCTTTCGAGGCTGTGGAGGCGTCGCCGGCGTAGTGATTGGGAAAACGCGCGTACCACCAGATTCCCGTATAGACGGATTCGGGGAGATGCAGACGCATCAGGTCCGCGCCGGACTCCTGGCCAACGCGGTCCATGTGAACGAGGTCCGGACGCGAGACCATGACGTTCGAGGTTTCCGACTGGCCCGCGTGCATGTCAATCGCATCTTTGTGCAGCGGGCTTTCGTGCATGCTGTCGCCGCCCCACTGGACGTAGACAACGTAGTCGTGCGCGGAGTCGAGCTGCGTTTGCGCAAAGTAGGGAAGAAGGTCTTCGTTGCCGCCGTGGCCGTTGACGATGA
>DATEKA010000044.1:0-3614 GCA_035277685.1 Candidatus Acidiferrales bacterium | reverse complement strand
ATAGTAAAAATCGGTGCCCGACATGTGGATCAGTTCTGCCGCCTGCTTCTGGATCGCAGCGACGACTTCCGGGTGGCAGTGCCCTGTGGCGACGACGGCGATTCCAGCGGCGAAGTCCAGGAATGTGTTGCCGTCAACGTCCTCGATCAACGCGCCGCGTCCCGTCTTGGCGACGAGCGGGTAATCGCGCGTATAGGACGGCGACAAGATTTCGCTGTCTTCCTTCACCAATTGCGCGGCCTTGGGGCCGGGCAGCTTCGTTACGAGGTTCGGCAACTTCATCTCAATCGTCTGCATTTTCGTTCCTCCAATCAGATTTTGAGCCGTGCGCGAACGGACCTTGGCCGTGGCGCTCCGGGTGGTGCTGCCTGATTGAAGGGGACTTAATCGACGCCGAACAGGTTGGGGCGATCGTGAGAAGGCTGGTGATGAGGCAAAGAATGTGGCGAGCACAGGTTCATTTGTATTTCCAGCGGACGCCGCCGTCCTTCGTGTCTTCAAGTATGATACCAGACTCTGCGAGTTGCCGGCGGATTTCGTCGGCGCCCTTGAAATCCCGCATCGTGCGCGCGGCGTTGCGCTGTTCAATCATGGACTCGATTTGCTCCGGGTTCATTCGCGCTTTCGGGGCATATCCGAGCTTCGCCAGCTTTTCGTCATCGTCATCGACGAGCAGATTGAGTATCTGATCGAACTTCTCCATCGCGGCGATCACGCGGACGGCATCCTGCTGGCGCATTTCGCCTTTATCCATAGCGCTGTTTGCGTCGCGGATTAGGTCGAAGACGGACGCGAGCGCGACGGCGGTGTTCAAGTCGTCCGCGAGCCCGGCATCGAAGGCGGCCTCCGCTTCCTCGGTGCGCTTCTGGAGGGTGGGAATCGAGCCCTCCGGGAGGCTTGCGCCCCTGAGCCGAGTCATAAAATTGCGCATACGCCCGGTTGAGTTCGCCGCTTGCGTCAGGCCGTCTTGCGTGAAGTTCAATTGCCGCCTGTACGGGACGGAAAGCAGAAGGTAGCGAATGGTCGAGGGCTTGTGTCCTTTGGCGAAGAGGTCGCGCAAGGTGAAGAAATTGCCGAGCGACTTGGACATTTTTTCGCCGTCGATAATGAGATGCTCGGCGTGCAACCAGAGGCGAACGAACGGGTGTCCAGTGGCCGCCTCGCTCTGCGCGATCTCGTTTTCGTGATGGGGAAACGCGAGATCGATGCCTCCCGTGTGGATGTCGAGCGTGTCGCCAAGATATTTCATGGCCATGGAGGAGCACTCGATGTGCCAGCCGGGACGCCCCGGCCCTATGCGCGTTTCCCAGAAATGTTCGCCGGGTTTTGGCGCCTTCCACAGGGCAAAATCGCGGGCATCGGCTTTTTCGTAGCGATCCACGTCCACACGCGCTCCGGCTTGAATTCCGCTCATGTCAATCTTCGAGAGCCGGCCGTACTTCGGGAATTTTGCGATGCTGTAATAAACAGAGCCGTCGCTCTGGTAAGTGAGGCCCTTTTCCTTCAGGCGTTCGATCAGCGCAACCATGTCGTCGATATGATCGGTGGCGCGGACGATTTCCTCCGGCTTCTCGAGATGGAGAGCGTCCATGTCGTCGAGGAACGCCTGAATGTATTTCTCCGTGTACTCACGAATGCTTTCTTTGGCGGCGGAGGCGTTGTGAATGATGCGATCGTCCACGTCCGTGAGATTCATTACCTGCATGACGCGGTAGCCGCGCTGGCGCAGGAAGCGCCGGAGAACGTCCTGAAAGACGAACGTGCGGAAGTTTCCGATGTGGGCGAAGTCGTAGACGGTGGGCCCGCAGGTATAGATGCGCACTTCGCCGGGGTGGAGGGGGTCGAGCGGCTCGAGCCGGTTCGACATTGTGTTGTGCAACAGGATTTGGTTCATGTCAGGCGTTTCAGCGCGATGCGGGATGGAGCCGAAACAACCAATTGTATCCGACGGCTTGATGGAGCCGCAACAAACGGTCATGGCGACTTCGGTCAAGCAGGCGGATTAGCCCGGGGGGCGAGACCGAAGACCCACCGTCCTCAAACGGCGCGGACGATAGAACTGTAGCTGAATTCCCGTAGCGTTCGACTGCTCCGACCCGGTTCGTTAGAAAGGATAACTCTCTGGGTACGTACGTTGTTAAATGAAGCGCTCGCCTGCCGCTGGCGGGCTCCAGCCTTCAGCGCAGCGCCCAAAGCGAAGATACAAGCGGCCGCCTCCTTCCCCCGAATCACGCGCGAGAAGCTGGAACGGCAACATAAAGTTCGTATGCCCCGTTTTGGAATACCCGTTGTACACTTGCCGCTCGCGAAACAAGCATTATCACGCGCGATCGGTGATCTTGTGGCGTCCCTGCCGCCGTAGCCAGGTCCCGCCCGAGGTCTTGCTTTGGACTTAAATGTAGCGCCGGGCCTGCCTGCCGCAGGCAGGGCCTTCAGCCCGGCACCGCCCCAGAGGCCAAACAAGATCGACCCGGAAGATTCCACCGGTACCTTCCTAAGGGCTCGGCCGCAACGCCAGTCTTGTGCTGCTCGGCGGTCTCCGACAAGCGTGCGTTCTCGTGCTTGTGCACAGACGCCCTCCCTGATTTACACCTAAACGGCGACACATGCTGCTTTCCCTTCTACACATACAAGGATGACGGCACCGACCCGATGGAGAACATCACCGACTGGGCGCTCGAACAGTTCCGGTCGCACTACGCCGACAAGTCGATCACCAAATGGGACATATTTCATTACGTCTACGCCGTCCTGCACCATCCCGAATACCGCGAACGCTACGCAGCCAACCTCCGCCGCGAACTCCCGCGCATCCCCTTCGCCTCCGTGCCCTCTGCGCCCGCTGGCGACACGCCCCAACCCACCGGCTCCTTAGGGGGTCGGAGCTTCAGCTCCGACATAAACCCGGCTACCTCCCCAGGGGTTTCAACCCCTGAGGCTGGCCCGTCGAAAGATTTGGAAGTTTTCCGCGCCTTCGCAAAAACCGGCAAGCGCCTCGCCGAAATCCACGTCCACTACGAGGACCAGCCCGAATACAAGCTGAAGAAAATCGAAAAGCCCGGCAAGAAACTCGATTACTACGTCACCAAAATGCGCCTCAGCAAAGACAAGACACAGATCGTCTACAACGATTTCCTCACCCTCTCCGGCATCCCTCCCGAAGCGTTCGGATACCGCCTCGGCAACCGCTCCGCCCTCGACTGGGTCATCGACCAGTACCAGGTCTCAACCGACAAGCGCAGCGGCATCACCAACGACCCCAACCGCCCTGACGACCCCACCTACATCCTCCGTCTCATCGGTCAGGTCATCACCGTCAGCCTCGAAACCGTCAAGCTCGTCGGCTCCCTCCCGCCTCTCGGCCTCGACAAGTAGCATTTGCCGTGTGGCCGCCTCGCCCGCCCACTTCATCCTTGTCGAACGTCATAGAGTCAAACGTCTCTGGCGCACTAGAGACATTTGTCATCGGTATCTCCTAGGTACATTCGTTCTCTACCCGCCTTTTCCGTTTCGTGCTACCGTCAGTCGTTTTCATGCGCAGCCAGGATTACGACAAGCGAGTGAATTCGCCGAAGCGACCACCCACGGTAATAGCACTCAATATCTCGGCACGG
>DATEKA010000043.1:0-26662 GCA_035277685.1 Candidatus Acidiferrales bacterium | reverse complement strand
GGGAATTGCTCAGGCTGGCGAACCTCCTGTATAAGTCCTTATCTGAGGTCCGAACGAAGAGGGGGACCAAGAATCCGCGGGTCCCAAAGATTACAATGGAGGAATTATGCGCATTGCGAGTTGTGCCATCTGCGTCGCTGGGTTGTGTTTGGCCTTGGCTCTTGTCCCAAGTTCCCGGTCCGCTCCCTCGCCCCTGAGTGCGAAGATCGCGCGGGGAGAGTATCTTGTGAACCGTACTTCAATGTGCAGCGATTGCCACACGATGCACGACGCACATGGCGCGCCGGTAAAAGGGAAGTATCTGCAGGGATCGAAGCTTGACTTCAAACCCGCCGTCCCTCTTCCGCCCTCCATTTGGGCCGATACAGCGCCCTCCATTGCGGGACTGGTTTTCTTGAACGACGAACAGGCTGTCACATTCTTCACGACCGGAAAAATGCCGGACGGCAAGGTTGCTCGCGCGCCCATGCCTCAATACCGCTTCTCGAAAGGCGATGCCGAGGCCATGACCGCCTACCTGAAGTCACTGGCTACAACAAAATAAGAGATGGAGTCCGCGCACCAAACCTGGGCCGGAGGCAGGGAAACGCGCTCTCGGCGTTTTTGGCGGCAGGGCGCTGCGCTGGGACTTAAGCGGCCGATTGACATTTTATCCCGGCGCCTTGCGGGCTACCGACCGCGTCACACGGCAATCGGCGGATGCGGACCCGGCATTGCGTATCCTGGGGGAATAGTTTGTGGGCGGAGTGAGGAAGGATCAGCAGTGGGGAAGCATGTAGTGAACAGAATGAAGCGAAGGCGGCGATCCAGCCACTTCGCGCCGGAGGGCCGCTTCGCTCGTGATCGGACGCGAGGGCGGCCCCTTCGAGCCGGAGAAGAGGGGCGCGCGGCCGCTGCGACGATGCTGGCGATCACGTTGGCGGTCTTGGTTGGCATTGCAGTTTATTTCTTTCTCTGGGGAAAATGGGGTCCTCCGGCGGCGATCACTCGAGTTGGAAACGAGGTCGACCGGCAATACCGGCTCACGCTCGCCGTTACAGGAGCGATCTTTGTTGTCGCGCAACTGGGATTGGCGTTCGCGATTTTTCGTTATCGCGATCGAGGACAGGGCGCACGCTACTCGCACGGAAACGCGGGACTCGAGATCCTTTGGACTTCTGCAACCACCGTGATTTTTTTGGGATTGGGACTGCTGGGATACAAGGCGTGGGGAGCCGTGCGATTGACCACGGCCGCGCCGGGGGCGATTCCGATTGAAGTAACGACCAGCCAGTTCGTTTACGAGTTTCGCTACGCGGGACCGGACGGGCGATTCGGGATGACGAATCCCAAGTTGATCAGTCCTTCGAACGGCAATCCAGTAGGGCTCGATCCGAACGATCCGGCGGGGCGCGACGACATCGTTGTTCCGGCGCTGACAGTTCCCGTGAATCGCGAAATCGATCTGCTGATCCGCTCGCAGGATGTGATCCACAGCGTTTTTGTGCGCGAGTTGCGGCTGCAGCAGGACGCCGTACCGGGACTCACGGTCCCGCTGCACTTCACGGCAGACAAAACCGGCACGTATGACATCGTTTGCACGCAACTCTGCGGACTTGGCCACTCCAGGATGCACAGCTACCTAAATGTCGTCAGCGAAGCGGAGTACGAGAGCTTTCTGAAACGGCAGGAGCGGATGTTGCAGACGGCTGGCGGGCAATGAAAGTTCGCGAACGAGCAGAGGGCAACGCGTGAGCCTCGAAACAGAGATCTCAGTACGCACGCAGGTGGCCCGGCAGCATGCCGCGGCGGGAGGGCCGCGCGGGTTCGTGCGCAGATACATTTTCAGCACGGATCACAAGATCATCGGGATTCAGTACTACTTCCTGGCGCTCGTGGCGGTGTTGACGGGGGTGGTGCTGTCAATCTTAATGCGGCTGCATCTCGCGTGGCCTTCTTTGCATTTGCCCTTCGTCGCCGGCGGAATCATGACGCCCGAGCAATACGAATCGCTGCTGACAATGCACGGAACGCTGATGGTTTTCTTCGTCCTGACCACGGCGCCGCAAGGCGGGTTTGGCAACTACTTTCTGCCGATCCAGATTGGCGCGCCGGACATGGCGTTTCCGCGGCTGAACATGCTGTCTTTCTGGATTACATTTGCGTCTTTCGTGTGCATGCTGTCCGCGTTTTTTGTGCCGGGCGGAGCACCGATCAGCGGTTGGACTGCGTACGCTCCGCTCAGCGCGCTGGGCCAGGTGACGGGCCCGGGCGAGGGTCTTGGGCAGACCATCTGGCTGGTGAGCATAGGACTGTTCTGCATGGCGACGCTCCTGGGCGCGCTGAATTTCATTTCTACGACGATCGACATGCGCGCGCCTGGAATGAGCTTGTTCCGCATGCCGCTCACAGTGTGGGCGTGGTTCGTGACGGCGATTCTGGCGTTGCTGTCGTTCGCGGTGCTGCTCGCGGCAGTTGTCATGCTGCTGCTCGACCGGACAGCGGGCACGAGCTTCTTCGTGCCGGCGGCGACCGTAGTGAGCGAACAACTCGAGCGGCACAGCGGCGGATCGCCGCTGTTGTGGGAACACCTGTTCTGGTTTTTTGGCCACCCGGAGGTCTACATCGCGATTCTGCCGGGCATGGGCGTCACCTCGCATCTGCTCTCAACGTTTTCGCGCAAGCCCGTATTCGGTTACAAAGCAATGGTTTGGGCCACGTGTGCGATCGGGCTGCTGGGATTCGTGGTGTGGGGCCACCACATGTTCGTCAGCGGGATGAGCCCGTACTCGGCGTTCGCGTTTTCGTTGCTGACGCTTTCGATTGCCGTGCCCTCGGCGATCAAGACGTTCAACTGGCTCGGAACGCTGTGGGGCGGAAAGCTCCGGTTTACAACGGCGATGCTGTTCGCACTGGGGTTCGTTTCCATTTTCGTGACGGGCGGGCTTTCGGGACTCTTCCTCGCGCAACCTGCCGTGGACAACATGCTGCACGCGACGTATTACGTCGTGGCGCACTTTCATCTGATCATGGGCGTCGCCGCGCTGTTCGCAGTTTTTGCAGCGACATATTTCTGGTTCCCGAAAATGTTCGGGCGGATGATGAGCGAGAGGCTGGGGAAGCTACACTTCTGGTTTACGTTTGTCGGCGCGTACCTGATTTTCTTTCCGATGCACTTCGTGGGGCTCGCAGGCGGAATCCGGCGGTATGCGGATTTCACGGCAGTCGCGTACTTGTCAGGTCTGCAGCCGTTGCAGCGGTTCATCACATGGATGGTCTTTGCGACGGCGGCAGGGCAGCTTTTCTTTCTCTGGAACTTTTGTTGGAGCTTGCGTCGCGGGCAGAAGGCGCCGGCAAATCCCTGGAGCGCGACCACACTTGAGTGGATCACGGCTTCGCCGCCTGCGCACGATAACTTCGCGGGAGATTATCCGCGCGTGTATCGCGGGCCTTACGAGTATAGCGTGCCGGGAGCAGCAGAGGATTTTGTGATGCAGGACTCGCTGCCGGCGGAGAAAGGGGCGGGACAGGGATAATGGTGGCGATAGAGGCAACACAAAGTATAGGTGGCGCGGTCGCGGTTCGCGGCAAGAATGGCGAAGACGGCTCGGGTGGGAAGGGCCGCTATGGCGGTGACGGGTGGCAGGAAGCCGCGGGTGGAAGACGCGTCCCGCAGCGTGCTTACGTGACCGGAATGAGCATGGGGCTCGGCGCTGTGCTCATGTTTTTCGTTGCGCTGGTGAGCGCGTACATCGTGCGCAAGGGAATGCCTGGGAGTGGGTGGGTTGCGCTGCCGGCATTGCCGCGAATCTTGTGGTTGAACACGCTGGTTCTGATTGCGAGCAGCGGGGCGTTAGTGCGGGCGCGAAAACGTTTTCGCTCAGGCGACGAAGTGGGATTCCGCCGGTGGTGGAAGGCTGCGACGATTTGTGGAGTTCTCTTCCTTGCCGGACAAATCGTCGCATGGAAAGAACTGGCCGCGAGCGGCGTTTATCTGGCGACCAATGCGAGCAGCAGTTTCTTCTATCTGTTTACGGCGGCGCATGGCTTGCACCTGGCGGGGGGGATCGTCGCGCTCGTGTGGGTGCTGACGCGTCCGACCGGCCGGCTGTCGCCGCGCACTGCGACTGAAGTTGCAGCGATGTACTGGCATTCTATGGATGTCCTATGGGTATTTCTGTTTTCGCTGTTGATGCTGGCGCGATGAAGAACGCGACTGGAGAAATTGCACCCTCATCGAAAGTGGCCGGAAGCCAGCCGTGGCACGCAAGCTGCCGCACTCCGCGCTGGTCTTTGGACTCGCGCGCGGGCGGGGTAATCGCCGCGATCTCGCTGATGCTTGCGATGGCGCGAAGTGCAATGGCGCAAGGATGTGCGGCGTGCTACGAGAGTGCAGCGGCGTCGGGCGAGCAGGGCCGCGCGGCGCTGCGCCACGGAATCCTGATCCTGCTGATTCCCACGTTGTGTCTTGTCGGCGTGATCGCAGCGCTCGTGTACAGACGGCGAAACGCCTCGGGCCAGAGCGAGGCCGAAACCGAAGCTCCTTCAGATCAAACCGAGAGCCGGCCAAGAATTGAACAGCGATTCTTCTCGCCGGTTCCGGACGTCTCAAGAAGCCGGACGGCAAAACCGCCGGTTCCCTGATCAGGACGGGCATGTGCCGCGACTGCCCGTTACTGCTTAGGCAGCGGCGGCAAATGGGGGTGATGGTCGGGATAAGGCGGCTTCGCGTAATGCGGGAGGGGGTGCTCCTTCAGCTCCTGCATCGCCACGTCTACGGCCTTTTCGAGTTGCGGATCGTGTCCTTCGCGAATCAGCTTTGGATCCTGCCAGACTTCAACGTCGGGCGGAATGCCGTTCCCTTCCACTTCCCACTTCCCGGCGATTCCGGAAATTGCCGTGCGCGGCGCGGTGACCAGGCCGCCGTCCATCAATTCCGGATAGCCCCCGATGCCGACCAGGCCGCCCCATGTGCGCATGCCGACAAGTTGCCCGATGTTTTCCTTGCGGAAGAGCCAGGGCATCGCGTCTCCGCCTGAACCGGCGAATTGGTTAATGACCATCACTTTCGGGCCATAGATGGCCATGGACGGTTCGACCATGCTCTCGCCATCGCGGGGGAAGACGAGTCCCTCGGGTTTGCGATTCAGGTAGTCAATGATGTAGTCGGCGATCTGGCCGCCGTGATTGAAGCGTTCATCGAGGATTGCGCCTTCTTTGCCAACCTGCGCAAAGAAATAGCGATTGAAGCTCGTGTAGCCGCCGCCCGCGGTGTCGGGGAGATAGACGTAAGCGAGTTTGCCATCGCTGAGCTCGTCGACTTTACGGCGGTTGGCTTCGATCCAATCAAGGTGACGCAGGGCGTGCTCGTCTGGAATCGGAACGACCGTAACTTCGCGAGAGCCGCTGTTGTCGGGATTCGGGCCGACGCGAATCATCGTCTGTTTGCCCGCGGTTTCCTGAAATGCGCGGAAGATGTTTTCGGTTGACGTCAGGTCGTGCCCGTTGACGCCGAGAAGATATTCCCCGGCTTTCACGTTGACGCCGGGCTCCGTGAGCGGAGCCTTGAGTTGGGGATTCCAATTCTCGCCGCTGTATACCTTGGCGATACGGTAGCGGCCGTTCTCGACCGTGTAATCGGCGCCGAGCAAGCCCACGCTGACCTTCGGCGTGTCGGGTTCATCGCCGCCGCGCACGAACATGTGGCCGACCGACATGTAGCTGAGCATTTCGCGAAACAGGAAGTTCAGGTCGTCGCGACTGGCCAGCCCGGGCAAGTAAGCCACGAATTCCTTTTCGGCGGCGTTGATGTCGTAGCCGTGGTAATGCGGGTCGTAGAAGAAGTCACGCTCGATGCGCCAAACCTCGTGATACATCTGATTCCATTCTTCACGGGGATTGACGCGGACCTCCATGTCGTCGGTTTTCAGCATTCCCTTGCCGGGCTCGGCCGGCTTAGACGTGTCCGCGATGAAAAAATGATGGGCCTGTGCGTACAGCATTTTCTCGCCGTTGAAAGAAACGCTGAAACCTTGAACTCCCGTGGCGATTTTCTGTACCTTCCGCGACTTGAGATCGAATTTGGAGATGCTCAACTGCGGCGGACCGAAAGAAACTTGAACGACAGGCGCTTCCGCCAGAAAGAATTCGCCCTCTTTGCCGGCTTGCAGATCCGAGTAGTTTGCGGCCGGGATCGGCAGCGAGAGAATGCGCTGGAGAATGCCGTCAAAATCGATGGTCACCTTGGGCGGCTGCTTGGATTTATCGCCCTTCTCTTCGGTTTTCGTCTCGTCTTTTTTCTGCGAGGATTCCGGCGATTTCTGTTCGTCGGCCGACCTGGAGCTATCTTTCTGTGCCGTGGGAGTCCCGGAGGCCTTCTCGTCATCGCTTTCGGGCGGAATCGGTGAAGGCAGGTCCTTGCGAAGGACCGCGAGGTATACGCTGCTGGTCACAGGGTGCTCGTCGCTGGTCATGTCGAGGCCGGCGGCGCTCAAGCCGGTGTTCGTGCTGGCGAGGAAGTAGAGGTACTTGCCGCCCTTGTCGAATTGCGGGTTGGCACAATCGCTCATCCCGTCTGTGATCTGTGTGACCTTCTTCGTCGCAAGCGAATAGACGAAGACGGCGTGCAAGTAGTTCGGCAGGCGCTTCACGTAAGTGATCCACTCGCTGTCGGGCGACCATGATTCGGCGAGTTCATTCCCAAAGCCCGCGAACTGCGCTGTGTCGATTTTCACCGGCGTGGGATGGTCAATGTCGACGTACCAGAAATTCAGGAATTTGTCGGCGTAGGCGATTTTCTTGCTGTCGGGCGACCACACCGGACTGTAGTAGAACGCAGGCTTGCCCAGATTGATGATCTTCGCCGCCTCGAGGCCTTTCTGATCGCGAATATGCAGTTCGTATTCGCCGGAAGCGTCGGAAAAGTAGGAAATCCATTTGCCATCGGGCGACCATGCGGGCTCGCGTTCGGCCGCGCCGGTGGTGTTGGTAATGTCGCGGATATCGCCTTTTTCCGCAGGTACGGTGAAGATGTCGCCATGAGCTTCGAAAACGGCGCGCGCGCCGGTGGGCGAAATATCGCCGCCGAGAATGTTGTCGCCGACTTTTTTCCAGTGGGGAAGCAACTGCGGCATGTCGGCGGACACTGTGACGTGCACCTCGCGATCGCTACGCGATTTCAAATCGTAAAGGTGAAGGACGCCAAACTGCGAGTAGACAATCGCGCCCGGGCCGGCGGAGGCTGAAGTGATATCAAAGCCCTTGTTTTCGATGACGCGCGCGACCTTTTGAGTTTCCGTGTCGTATGCGAAAAGCGTGCGAGGGCCTTCACGGTCGGAGAGGAAGTAAACCGTTTTTCCGACCCACATCGGGTTGCCGTCATTCGAGTTCGCGCGGGGAACCTTTACCACGCTGGAATCGGCAAGATTTGCGATCCAGACCGGAGTCGTCTGGCCGCCACGATAGCCTTTCCAGTCCGGCTCCCACTGAAAGATGGGAACGTAAGCGATGTGCTTTCCGTCCGGCGAATAGGAGCCGTCTTCCGCCATATCCAGGGGAAGTTGCGCCGGGAGGCCGCCGGTTGCGGGAACGGTGAAGAGACGGTGGGGATCGTTGTCGCTGGTGCGCGGCGAGCGGAACAGGACGCTTTTCCCATCCGGTGTCCAGCCGACGGCGATATCGGCGCCGGGATGATACGTCAATCGGCGCGGTTCGCCACCGCTCGACGGCACGACGTAAACATCCACATTGCTGTCGTAATCGCCGCTGAAAGCGACCATCGAGCCGTCGGGCGAGAAAATTGGTCCGGTTGCGAGATCGGCGCCGGTGACCAGGCGCTGCGCCTCACCGCCCTCGCGGCCAACGATCCAGATGTCACCGCCGTACACGAAGGAAATCTCCGTTTTACTCAGCGTCGGGGTTTGCAGCAAGAGGAGCTTCGGGTCGCCCGAGGAAACATGAACCGCGGCAAGAATCAAGGCAACCAACAGCGACAGTTTCGCCGAAATGGATTTCATCGTCCGCAATCCTCCTGGTTGAACGCCCCGATGCGCGGGGTAGTATATGACTTTTCAGCAGATTTGCGGTCGTGATTTGAAGGAGAAAGCCTTGCTACGCTCAGGCGCCCGAGTCCGCGTCCATGCCGCCGGCGGCGACTGCCACCGGTTCGCTCTCACATTCGGGCAGGCGGTCGTAGGCGCGCTTCAAGAGAATCGGCGTAACAATGGTTGTCACGACCGCCATGAGGACGAGCGCGGTAAACAATTGCTGGCCGATGAACGCATTTGCCAAAGCTATGTTGGCTATAACCAGTTCCATGATGCCGCGCCCATTCAACCCGAAGCCTAAAGCCCAGCTTTGCCGGCTCTCAAGGCCCGCCAAACGCCCTCCGACGTAACCTCCGACGACTTTAGCCAAGAATGCCACTACCAGAACGGAGACAACCAGCCGCCAACTACGTAAGCTGGCCGCGTCAAACTGGAGTCCAATCGCCGCGAAAAAGATGGGTCCGAGAAAGCCCATTGTGATATTGGACGCTGTTTTTTGAACTTCCTCGTAGTTCTTGCGCCCAAGCACTGCGTGACTGAGCAGCATTGAGCCAAAAAACGCGCCAACAATGAAATGCAACCCGAGCACCTCTGCAAAAGTGGCGAAGGCGAAGACGAACAGCAGGACGACGGCGAAGAGCGGCTCCTGGCCCTTCAGTTTTGCGAGGAAGGGATCAATGATGTTTTTCGGCCGGCGGAATCTGCCGACTCCATAGCGCCGAATCAGCCGCGATACGACAAGGACAGCAGCCATGAAAACAACGGCCTTTACAAACGCTAGGCCAACGGACGAGATCAGTGTTCGCGTGGACGAGCTGCCCCTCACATCGAGGATGATTCCGAGAAGCAGCAGCGAAGCGACGTCGTTTGTCACTGCGGCGGAGATGATCCGCTGCGCGATGTCGGTCTGGAGCTTGTCCATATCCCTGAGGATCCGGACGCTAACCGGCAATGCCGTGATGGCGATGCAGAGCCCGACAAAAATTACGCGAATGCGCGTCATTCCTAGAGCAAGCCCGAGCAGGACTCCCAGTCCCATGGGTATCAGGAAGCTTGCCGCGCCCACCCAGGCGCCCCGTCCCCGGAATGCTTTCCAGAGCTCCCCAAGGTCCATCTCCATCCCGACTAGAAAGACGAGCAAAAACACACTCAGATCGGCGATGGCTTTGATTTCGGGGGTGAGCTGAATCAACCCGAGGACAGAAGGGCCCAGCAGAATGCCAGCGGCGATCTCCCCCACCATCGCCGGTTGGCCCAAGCGCTCGGCGATTTCGCCGATGACTCGAGAAAGAACGAGAAGCAACAGCAGAGCTTCAATCAGTGACATGGCAGGGCTCCCGCGACTCTCTTAGCGCGAGACTTGACGACCGCAGCCTGGGGAACTCTTCGGATGCTAGCAGGAGCACGCGACCAAGTCGAGTCGGAACTCGAAGGTCAGGAATCGACCGCGATTCGCGCGTGCTGTGAAACAGGCCTTCGTAAAGGCAGGAGACGCCCACTCTTGCTGAAGAGAAGAAGCCCGGCTCCAAATCAGCCCAGCCGCGCAAATGCCAGTCCAGAGCCGTTTATGGCGCGGCTTTCTTCTCGAGAGCGCCGCACACAGCAACCGCTGTGTTGGGATTGATCGCGCCCTCGTCGAAATCAATATGCTTGATTTTGCCTTCCTTGTCGATCACGAACGTGGTCCGCCGCGCCCAGTCATACTGGCCGCCCGAAACGTTGTATTTTTTCAGGATTCCGTAATCCTGAAGCGTCTTATGGTTCATGTCGCTGAGCAGCGGAAAGGTAACGCCGATTTGCTTCGCGAAAGCCGCGTTTGCCGCGGGACTGTCAATCGAAATTCCGAACACGACCGTATTGCTCGAATCAATCTTGGCCAAGTCAGCCTGAATGGCCTGGAGTTCCTTCGTTCAACCGCTGGTGAACGCGAGAACGTAGAACGCAAGCATCACATTCTTCTTGCCGCGATAATCGCTAAGCTTGACGGGCTTCCACTGGTCGCTGAGCAGCGTGAAATCCGGAGCCGTGTCGCCGACCTTGAGAGTAGTCGTGGCCATGGTCGCATTGTCCTGCGCCATTGCGGGCGAAGGAGCGGCCATCGGCGCGATAAACAAACCAGCCAGCGCGGCCAATGCGAATCCGCTTCGTTTCATATTTCCTCCGATTCTTGCGTAAATCGCCCCGGGCCTCGGGGATTATAACGCAGTGCGCCGCAAACGCCACGAAAGAGAGCAAGAACCAAGGCCAGGGCTCTCAGTGCTTTGTCGCGCCGCCAAGGAGACCGCGCAGACGTTCGATCGGAATCGCGGGAGCCACATGCCCCTCCCAACCCCGCACCGTGGTCGCGCGCAGCAAGGAATTGTCGATGGCTTCTTCCGTTGCATCGATTACGGCCTCGAACAGCGGCGAGAGAGAATCTTCGTTGAGCCGTTCGAGCGGCGCAAGTGCGCGGGCGGATGCGGCGATGCGGTTCGTCGTAGAGAACGCGATGACGAAATCCCCGCTGCCATTGCTGCCAGTCGCGCCGGCGCGGGCCATCCCGAAGATCGCGCGCTTCGCCAAGCGATGAAGCTGTCGCGAAGTGAGCGGCGCGTCCGTCGCGACGACAATCATGCAGGAACCATCAGCACGGTCGCCCATGAAATCGCCGGGCTGCAGCGAACGCCAGACGGGCACACCGGCGATGGTCAGGCGGCCGCCGAAATTCGTTTGCACGAGGACGCCGACAGTATAGTCGCCGTCGCCGGGCGGCAGGTGACGCGAGCTCGTCCCGATTCCGCCCTTCCATCCGAACGCTATGGTCCCCTCACCCGCGCCGACTGATCCTTCGTCCACCGGGCCGCCTCGCGCATTGGCCATGGCTTGCCGAACATCAGCGGCGTCGACGTGCCGCCCGCGAATATCGTTGAGCCAGCCGTCGTTCGTTTCGCCGACCACAGGATTGATCGAGCGCACGTCCTCGTTGCCTGGCAGTCCAAGCTCCCAGGACGCGAGCGCGGCCGCCGCATCCCAGACACTGAGTGTGTTCGTGAGGACGATCGGCGTTTCGATCTGGCCAAGCTCGTTCACTTGCGTTGAACCAATGAGTTTCCCGAACGCGTTCGAGACATAAACCGACGCGGCTATCTTGACTTGAAACATGTTTCCCGAATGCGGAAGGATGACTGTGACGCCGGTACGAACGTCGTCGCCGCGAACGATTGTTACTTGTCCGACTTCAACACCGGCAACATCGGTGATTGCGTTGATCGCGCCCGTCTCATAGACCCCGGGGCGAATGCCCAGGTCGCGAGCGCGCGGCCGCTGCGCGCCGGCGCCGGAACTTGTTTGCGCGAGAGAAGCCGGCGCGCAGAGCGCCAAACTTAGAGTTACGGTTGCCCAAATTCGTGAAGAAGCCATAGAAAATGGAAGGAGCTCTCCGAGAGAGGCATTCATTCCGCCAGCATTCTACTGTCGAATTCGCAATCCTGGGCGGCAAATTAGGCGACACGCCGGTGATCGCCGCGCCGGATAGCTATTTAAGACGGCCAGGCGGGTCGGCTGGCGCAGGAGTCTTCAGCTCGAGCGGAGGCCCTTCGGAATCAGGCAGTTTCGACGGCGGGACCTGAGGTATGCCAACTCCACGATTCATCTCCAGATGTTCTTTGCTGCACCGCTGGCAATAACCCTTCCCTGTTTGGTCATCGCGCAAGCTGGCGAGCTCGTAGCAGCCGCAGATGCAATCGCAGTACCCAGTGGTCGACGCCGTTTTGATGGGAACGAGGGTCATCATTCAAGCCGAAGACGGGAATACTAGCCGTGTGCGGTGGCTGGCGCAAGACCTCGGCGGGCGCCCGTTCGGCGGACCCGGAACTCAGACGTGTTCGAGCTGCGTGAGGCGGAACGGGTCGCCGATCTTCTCGTGAAGGTCGAGCCAGACGCGGTCCGGAATGGAAAAGAAGACCTCGACGACTCGCGGGTCGAATTGCCGGCCGCAGAATCTTCGAATTTCGTCGCGAGCCGCGGAAATCGGTAGGGCCTTGCGATACGGACGATCCGAAATCATCGCGTCGAGCGTGTCCGCCACCGCAAATATTCTGGCCCCGATCGGAATCTGTTCGCCCTTGAGTCCGCGTGGATAACCGGAACCGTCGTAGCACTCCTGGTGCGAAAGGACAATCTCGGCGGCCTCTTTTAGAAACGGGATGCGCTCGAGAACGGAATAGCCGATTTCACAATGACGCCGCATGATCTCGCGTTCTTCGGTGGTTAGAGGACCGGGTTTGCGCAGGATCTGGTCGGGGATACCCATCTTGCCGATATCATGAAGAAACGCCCCGCGGGCGATGTGCCGCATGAGAGTCTTATCCACTCCCATCGCGCGCGCGATCTCGATCGTGAACGCGGTGACGCGCTGGCAATGACCTTCCGTCTCTGCGTCTTTTGCGTCAAGCGCGCCCCCGAGCGCCTCCAGAGTGTGGTCGTAGGATTGTTCCAGATCTCGCAGAGCCACGGAGAGTTGTTCCGTGCGCTCGCTGACCAGATTCTCGAGCTCGGTCTGGTAATTGCGGTTCTCGAGGACCAACCGCCGGTGCTCCAGGGCCCGGCGCACGCTCAAATGGAGCTGGTCTTTTTCGAACGGTTTCAGAATGTAATCGTAGGCGCCGGCGCGAATCGCTTCGAGCGCAATCGAGATGTCGTGCATTGCGGTCACCATGATCACGGGGACGTCCGGATCGAGCGAGCGCAACTGCGCGAGCAGCTTGAGGCCGTCCATTTCCGGCATGACGATGTCGCTCAAGACGAGGTCGAACGAGTCTGTGCGGAAGGTATCCAGCGCCACGCGGCCGTTGGGACACGTCGTGCATTGATAGCCCTGAGCTTCGAGAAGTGTGGAGACGACCTCGCGAATCGCCTCTTCGTCATCCACTACCAGAACGTGTTCCTTGTGCATTGGTCTCTGTTGTTCGCCATTATAGATTGGTGCGAAAGGGGATTATAAGGCCAGACACATGCCAAATTGGGTGTTGTTGCCCTAACGAGTACCCGATGCTACTTTTTCAAAGCAGGCTTTCCTTAGGCGGCTCTTCTCGCGAGTGTGAAGCAGTAGAAAAACAGTAAATTCGGACAGAACGACATGGCCCTTGTGTCAAATCCGGGGTTTCTGGTTGCGGCATTTCTTGACTGCTCCGCCGCGCTTGCTCTCCTTGTTCTGTACGTTCTGCTGGCTCCAGGCTTCCACGGTCGCTTTTTCAGGTATTGGCTTACAGGCTGGATGTTGTACATCCTCGCGGCGGCGCTTGAGCTTTCTTATATTTGGAACGGTAGTTCGGCCGTCAGGCTGCTTCCCGCGTGCGTTTCGTGGTTGGCTGCTGCGTTTTTCTTCGCCACGGTTTTAGAGTGCCGTGGGGAAAGGGAGAAGCTGCGGCACTTGTGGTCGCTCGGCTTGATCGGTGTGCTCGCCCTCTTTCTCATCTCACGATCCTCGCTTACCGTTTCGCTGTGGTGCACGTGCGTTTCGGGCAGTGCATTGCTGATCGCAAGCGGGGCTCTCCTATGGCGTTCCACGCTCCAGCGAAAGGGATTTGGCTGGAAGCTGCTGGCCGGTTCTTTAGTGGTTTACGGACTGCACTCGTTGGACCGGGCCGCGTGGGGTGCCGAATCGCTCGCGCTGTTCCGATTTTCGACGCATGGTCTTTTAGGAGTTACCGCCGGCGTGGCCATGGCCGTTGTGATTCTGGAAGCGGGGAGGGCCCGAACTGAGGACTTGAGTGAAAAACTGCGAGGCCTGGCCCTTATTGCGGCCGAAGCCACTCATTCTCCTCAGTTGCAGGAGACGCTCGACCAGGTCTTGAAAGGTTTGACCTCCAGCCTGAATGCAACTCACGGCGCTATTTTTCTGCGGACGGGCCAATCGGCAGTCTCTCCCTTCGAATTGCGGGCCGCAGTCGGCTTTAGCTCCCGGTTCGCCTCAAGCAGCGCGCGCCTGTCCGCGGGAGACGACTGGTTGCGTGAGTCTCTGCAAAAATCTCCGCACGTGATCTCCCGCGACGCATTCGGAGCAGCGAAAACACCCGCGTGGCTCGAAAGCGAGAAACTGTCGGCGGCAGTCATTGTCGCCGTCGCGAACAAGGAAAAGACGATCGGTCTCTTGTGCATCGCCTCGTCCGTGAAGCGATCATTCGAAAGCGACGAGGTCGATTTCCTGGTGAATGTCTCGAACCTGCTGGGTCTGGCGGTCGGCAACGCGTCCTTGATAAACGAGGCGGCCACCTCGAAACGCCAATGGCTCGATACATTCAATTCGATTGACGAACTGATCCTCGTCCATTCGGATGAGGGGCGCGTCTCGCGTGCGAATCGGTCTCTTGCATGGCACCTCGGACTCGAGCCGGACCTGGTGGAAGGTCAACTGCTGCGGGATCTGCTGAGGCAGGGCGATGCCCGCTGGATAATCTGTCCCTACTGCGAGGGCGCCGCAGGGAAGTCCGAGCAGGTTGACCCCACCTTCGGCGGCCATTTCCTAGTCACCAATTCAGGCCTCCACGATTCGCAAGGGAATCGCCTCGGCACGGTTCACGTCCTGAAGGACTTCACCGAAAGGCGGCAGGCCGAAAGCAAATATCGCGCGCTCTTCGAAAAAGTTCAGGAAGGAGTGTTCATTGCCACGCCGGATGGGCGTTTTCTCGATTTCAACGAGACCTTCATGCACATGCTGGGTTACGACAATCGCCAGCGGCTCCTCCAGGCGGATATTCCCTCCGAGCTATACGCGGACCCTTCCGAACGTCAGAAGCTCCAGCGCCTCCTTCAGGAATTCGGGGAAGTCGCCGGCTTTGAATTTCGCTTTCGTCGCGCGGACGGCGAAATTCGAATCGCTCACGAGTCGAGCTTTGTCGCGCGCGACGATTCCGGTGCGATCGTTGCCTATCAGGGCTTTATCCTGGATGTAACCGACCAGAAACTCGCCGAGAACGAGATCCGCCGGCGAAATCGCGAACTGCTCACGCTGAATGTGATCGCCGATGTTCTCGCTTCACCACCAAAACTCCAGGACGCTTTGGCGCACGTCGTCAGCAAAATCGCCGAGCTTTTTGCGGCCGACATCGTCGGTATTTACATCCTTGACGAGCCCGCGCACGCCTTGAAACCTGTTGCGGCGGTGGGGTACGCGTCCGAATATGCGCGTCAACAGGCGCCTCTGCTGGTACCCGAGCTGCTCCTCCAACAGGTCCGGCAGACCCACGCCACACTTCTCTCCGGCTCTGCGCTGGCAGCCTCCGATGAATTCCGCGAACTCCAGCGAGAGGAGGGAATCGTTGTTTCGCAGGTGGCTGTCCTCTGGACCAAAGATCGAATCACGGGCGTGCTGGTGATCGCATCGCGAACTATGAGGGAATTTTTTGCGGCGGAATTGAACCTCCTTGCCGCCGTCGCAAATCAGATCGCGATCACGATCGACAAGTCGCAGCTCCTCGAAGAAACGCGCGAAGCCTACGAGAGCCTGCGCCACACCCAGGAGCAGTTGTTGCAGAGTGAGAAAATGGCCGCCGTCGGCCAGCTCATTTCCGGAGTGGCGCACGAGCTCAACAATCCTCTCACCGCCATCCTCGGCTACAGTGAGCTCCTGAAGTCCGAGGAGAACGTCGCCGGCCGCAGCGCCGAATATCTTGACAAGCTGTACAAACAGGCGCAGCGAACACATCACATCGTGCAAAACCTGCTCAGTTTCGCCCGGCAGCGGAAGCCGGAGCGCGGCCAGGCACAGATGAACCGCGTCGTCGAGGATACGCTCGCCCTGCGCGAGTACGATTTCCGGTCGAATCGCATCGAGGTCCACTGCTGTCTCGATCCCGATCTTCCGGAGATCAGCGCCGATTTTCATCAGCTCCAGCAGGTGGTGCTGAACATACTCAACAACGCCGTGGACGCCATCCTCGAGGCCAAGAGAAAAGGCGAGATTTGGGTGCGTACTTCCGTCGAAGCCGGAAACGTGCGGCTCTCTATCACGGACAACGGGCCTGGCGTGAGCAATCCGCACCGCGTGTTTGACCCGTTCTACACCACCAAACCGGTTGGAAAGGGAACCGGTTTGGGCCTAAGTATCTGCTACGGAATCATCAAAGAGCATGGCGGAGAGATCCAAGTGCGAAACGAAACCCCGCAAGGCGCGACGTTTACAGTCGCTCTTCCCCTGAATCCGTTCGAGTCAACAGGCTCTGACAATGTGCACGAGGCCGTGCCGCCGAAAGTGAAACTGGGCCAGAAGCAAGGCCGCTGGTAGGATTCGGTTCGGAGAAATCGCCTCCATCAAAACCGTTCTGCCGCTCTCGACATCCAACGTAGCGGAGGCAGTGTGAATCGAAAATTGGGTTCCATCGGCTTGCTGATGACCCTGGTGTTTGCTCTGACCGCTGCGGGGCGCCAGGAGGCGCAATCCCCGAACGTGCCATCGGGAACCGCCGCCCCATCGGCCCCATCTGCGCCGCAGTCAAAAGAGGCGTTCATCGAAGCGGCAAACCAGGTTCTGGTTCAAATGAGCCAGCTCCTGGATCTTCCCATCCTCGAACCCCTCAAGAACAGCCTTCGCTCGAAAGAACAAATCCGCAACTACCTGATTGCGGAAGAGAAGGAAGACCGAAGCGACTCGCAGCGTTACGCCGATCAGAAATCCCTCGAAGCATTCGGGCTGATCCCCAAAGGATTCCCGCTGGAATCGTTCATGCTCGACGTCCTGACCGATCAGATTGCGGGTCTCTACGATCCGAAGGCAAAGGAGTTCTACATCGCGGACTGGATTTCCGTTGATGATCAGAAGCCCGTGATGGCGCACGAGTTGACGCACGCCCTCCAGGACCAGTCGTTCCACCTCGACGCCTGGATCAAGGCGGCGCGTCCCAATGACGATGCCGAACTGGCCCGCGACTCCGTCAGTGAAGGCTCCGCCATGGCCGCCATGGTGGACTATTCATTGCGAGACGAAAAAGTCGGCGTTCGCGATCTTCCCGATATTGTCGGTCTGATTCGCACCCGAGCCGTCGGCGAAATGGAGAAAGATCCCAACCTGTCAAAGGCCCCGCGATACATTCGCGACGATTTGCTCTTTCCGTATCTCGCCGGAACTTCGTTTACCCAGCAGTTTCTGAAAGCGCACACGGGCTGGAGCGATATCAGACTGGTTTTTCAGAATCCACCCGCTTCGACACAGCAGATCATGCATCCGAATTTGTATCTTAAGGGTGTGGCCCCCGTTGCCGTTTCGCTTCCGGACTGGAAAGGGGTCGCACCCCCGGATTGGAAGTTGCTTGAGGAAAACGTCATGGGTGAATTCGGCCTGGACGAGGTTCTCAAAGAGTATCTCGGCGCGGACCGGGCCGATCCGCTCGCGTCCGCATGGACGGGAGACCGCTACGCTGTCTTCGAAGATGAGAAAACGAAGGCGACGCCGCTCGTGTTTCGTCTTTCGCTCGATAATGCCCAGGACGCCGCGGGCTTCTTCGCGCAGTACAGCGAAGCGCTCGCGCTGAAATACAAGGACCGCAAGGAAGTCTTTCGCCGGCCTAACTATCTTCAGTTCGATACGGCGGATGGGGGCGTATTCCTTCGCTGCTTCGACGCGACCTGCCTCTCGGTCGAAGGCGCGACTCTCGACACCTATAACAAGATCACCCGCGCGATAGGATGGGAGCCTGCGCCCCTCGCTGTCCCGTTGCCCGTGCGCCCTGCAAATTCTGTCGCCGCGAGTGTCGCGAGTTTTTAGTACGCGGGTGCCGGTTCCTGATTCGTTCAACGGCATCGCCTGTTCATGAAGCAAGCAAGCAGTATCCCGCGCTCGGCTGGACAAGGCCTGCCGCACGGGTGCGCAAATCGTTGAAGACGAGCAGCACAAGCAGGCCGCGCCGCGGAATGTACGCGCGCTGCGAATTCATGGCGGGTACCCTGCCAGCGTGCAAGGGACGTTCGCCACTGGCACGACGCCATTTTCTGTTCTAATCTCTTTTCGGTAGAATCCAGCGGCAAAATGTGTAGAATATCGATTCGACGCCGGTGGATACTTTATACGGAGCCTGAGCTAGAAAAATGATCGCTGATCCTGAACGAATCATCGAAGCCATGCACGGCTTAACCTTTTGCTGTCTTCTGTTCCTCGTGGAGCAGGGCGAAAAGGTCGTTCGCCGCACAAAACTCCTCTTCCAATTCCTTGCTTGAGAGGTTCATTCGCAGGTGATCGATTTCCTGCGCAAGCCGTTCAAGTCCACGCGAGACGTTTTCTCGATTCGCAAACAGCACGTCTCGCCATACTCCATAGGGACTTCCCGCCAGCCGCAGCGTATCCTGCAAGCCTCTGCCCGCCAGTTTGACAGGCATTCCGCTTTCGTCCGATTCATCCGAAACCACGCGCGCCAGCGCCAGCGCTACAACCTGCGGCAGATGCGAGACGATCCCGACCGCCCAATCGTGCGTGTCCGCGTCGCACCAGACGGGCTTCGCGCCGATCCCCTTCAGCAGTTCCGCAAAATCCTGCACGCGCGGGTCGGTGTCGTTTTCAGCCGCTATCAGCGCATATGGCGCGCCGCGAAACATCTCGCCATCGGCGTGTTCAATTCCTGAGATCTCTTTGCCGGCCATCGGATGCCCGCCGAGGAAACGCGCGGGGTTCGATATCATCGAGTGCGCGGCACGGCAAACCACCGCTTTCGCGCCGCACGTGTCGGTGATCAGGGCCCTTGGTTGGCACGAGGCCGCGACTGCCGGAAGCGTGGAAATCGTCTCGGCGAGCGGCAGCGCTATGTATACGAGATCAGCGCCGGGAATTGCATCTTTCATCGTCGAAGCGGCTTCCTGAATTGCGCCGCACGCCAGCGCCCGCTTCAGCACGTCTTCGCGGTCGAAGCCGGCGATGCTGATTCCGGGAAAACGCTTGCGCAGCGCCAGACCGAACGAGCCGCCAATCAGGCCAGTCCCGATAATGGCTGCGCGCCGAAAGGGAACGGGATCGGGCATGCCCTAAATCATACGGGGAAAGCACGGGAAGTTCGAGAACGTCCTGAGCCGCACTGATATCGGCCGCTATGCTTGCAGATTTTACGGCCGCGCCGGCGGCATCCTCTAACGCTGAGCAGGCATAGAAGCACGCGTTCCGGCGTCGGCGTTCGGCTTGATCACCTCAACGTGCGCAACGTCAACCAGCTTTTCAATCTGGCGCACGAAGGCCGGCGCCGAACGCTCGGCCTGCACCGTCATGCGAACGTCGAAAAAATTGCCGTCCGCCGTCGAATCCGCGTTCAGGCTGATCAGATCGAAGCGGCGGCGGCGCGTCATGCTGAGAACCCGCAGCAAAGCTCCTTCCTCATTCTTCACGCGCAGCTGAAGCGTCAGAAAGCTCACTGGCGGACCTCGTTCCGGCGCCCGCTCGCTTCCACCGCGAGACCTGCCTGCCCTACAGGCAGGTCCATCATTTCCGAATTTGTTTTGCCAGGCCCGACGATCGGCCACACGTTGGCCATCTGATCGATCAGAACGTGCGCCATCACGGGACCGGACGTCGTTAGCAGGCCGTCGATCGCGTCCTCGATCTGCTCCCTGCTTTCGATGCGGAACGCGGGAATGCCCATGGACTCCGCCACACGCGAAAAATCGGGATTGTCCGAAAGATCGACTTCGCTGTAGCGCTCCGCGTGGAAAAGCTCTTGCCACTGCCGCACCATCCCGAGCGCGCGATTGTCGAACAGGACAATCTTCACCGGCAAGTCGTAGCGTCGCAGAGTGGCCAGCTCCTGCAAGTTCATCATCATCGAGCCGTCGCCCGACACATTGATCACGGTGGCGTTCGGATACGCAAGCTGAGCTCCGATCGCCGCCGGAAGTCCAAAGCCCATCGTGCCGAGGCCGCCGCTGCTCAAGTGCTGTTCGGGACGCGCAAAATCGAAGTGCTGCGCGACCCACATCTGGTGCTGGCCGACGTCGCATGCAACGATTACGTTCTCGGGTGCGCGCTGTGCGAGCCGCTTCAGAAACCACGGCGCATAGATTCCCGGCGCGGGCGCGTCGTAATTCCAGGCGTGCGCCTGTTTCCACGAAAGGCACTGATGCCGCCAGGCGTCGCCATCGAGGCCAACTGTCGTCAGTGCGCCCAGCGTCTTTTTCAAGTCGCCGACCAGCGGCGCATCCGCCTGCCGCAACTTCCCGACTTCCGACGCGTCCGCGTCCATGTGAATCACGCGCGCTTCCGGAGCGAAGCCTGCGAGCCTTCCCGTGGCGCGATCGTCGAAACGGGCCCCGATGCAAACCAGCAAATCGCACGCCTGCACGGCGTGATTTGATGCCTTCGTCCCGTGCATGCCCATCATCCCGAGAAAGAGAGGATGGTTCGTAGGAATCGCACCGATTCCTTTCAGCGTCGCAACCACCGGTATACGCGTGGCCTCGACGAACGCGCGGAATTCCTTGATCGCACCGGCCATGCCAATCCCGCCGCCCGCGTAGATCACGGGGCGTTGTGCGTTCCGGATCATCTGAGCGGCGCGAGCAATTGCCTCCCGGTCCGGCTCGGTCGAGGTTGACTCCTCTTCGCTGCCGCAGAACTCGAACTCCGCCTCGGTATTCGCGATGTCCTTGGGCAAGTCGATAAGAACCGGGCCCGGCCGTCCCGACGTAGCGATCCGAAACGCTTCGCGCACCACGCGAGGCAATTCGGCCGCGCTGTCCACCAGAAAGCTGTGCTTCACCACCGGGAGCGTGATGCCGAAAATATCCACTTCCTGAAACGCGTCCGTTCCCATCAGCGGCGTGGCCACTTGGCCGGTGATCGCAACCATCGGAATCGAATCCATGTACGCGTTCGCAATTCCGGTCACCAAGTTCGTCGCGCCCGGGCCTGACGTCGCCATACACACGCCGGCCTTGCCCGTCGCCCGCGCATACCCATCGGCCGCGAGCGCTGCCGCCTGCTCGTGCCGCACCAGAATGTGTTTGATCGGCGAATCGAGCAGCGCGTCGTACACGGGCATGATCGCTCCGCCCGGATAGCCGAATATGAACTCGACCCCCTCGCGTTCGAGGGCCTTCACCAGAAATTGAGAACCCTTCATTTTCCACCTCGCGCCGCCGCCGCTTCCCGCTTCAGCCACGACATCTGCGCGCGCAACTCCTCGCCTACCTTCTCGATCGGATGGTTGCGGTCGCGCTCGAGCAGTTTCGAATATTCCGGTCGCCCCGCCTGATTTTCGAGCACCCACTCCTTGGCGAATTTCCCGGATTGGATTTCGTCCAGAATTTTCTTCATGTTCTCGCGGACGTGCGCGTCAATCACCCGCGGCCCCCGCGTCACATCCCCGTACTTCGCGGTCTCGCTGACAAACTGATGCATCTTCGCGATCCCGCCCTCGTAGATCAGATCCACGATCAGCTTCACTTCGTGCAGGCACTCGAAGTACGCTGCCTCCGGCTGATATCCCGCCTTCACTAGCGTTTCCCATCCCGCCTGAATCAACTCGCGGATCCCCCCGCAAAGCACGGCCTGCTCGCCGAACAAATCCGTTTCCGTTTCTTCGGCGAACGTCGTCTGGATCACACCCGCGCGCGTCCCGCCAATCGCGTTCGCATACGCCAGCGTGCGGTCGTGCGCGTGGCCCGATGCATCCTGATGCACCGCCAGTAGACACGGAACTCCGCCGCCCGCCTCATACTGACGCCGCACAAGATTTCCGGGCCCTTTTGGCGCGACCATCGTCACGTCAATATTCTGCGGCGGACGAATCTGCCCGTAATGAATGTTGAACCCGTGAGAAAACAGCAGCATCGCCCCGGGCTTCAGACCAGGCACAACTTCGTTTACATACAGCGCCGGCTGCGCCATATCCGGGGCCAGCATTACGATCACGTCCGCGCCATCGGCGGCATCCACCGGCGCAACTGCCGTCCAGCCATCCTTCTCCGCCTGCGTCCACGAAGGCCCTCCGCGCCGCAATCCGACCGTCACATTCAGTCCGCTGTCGCGCAGATTCAACGCGTGCGCGCGCCCTTGGCTCCCATAACCCAGCACCGCGATGCGCTTGCCTTCCAGGGCCCGCGGATTCGCGTCGTCTTGCCAGAACATCTTCGCCATGTTCATCTCCTCATTGAAAAACTTGATCTGCGCTTGTGATCGCGCCTTCCGATGCCGACGAGACCAGCCGCGCGTACTTGGCCATCACGCCGGTTGAATACTTTGGTGCGGGAGCCTTCCACGCTTTCCGCCGATCGTCGAGATCGGCATCCACGTCGAGCCGCCGCGCGCGAACGTCCAGCGTGATCGTGTCGCCTTCGCGCACCAGAGCGATCGGCCCGCCGCGCGCTGCTTCTGGCGCCACATGGCCCACCATCAACCCGTGCGTCGCGCCGCTGAAGCGTCCGTCCGTAATCAGCGCGATCGACTCGCCGAGTCCCTGGCCCACCAGCGCGCCGGTAACCGCCAGCATCTCGCGCATTCCCGGACCCCCGCGCGGCCCCTCATACCGGATCACGACGACGTCGCCAGGTTTTATCTGCCGCCGCTGCACGGCCTCGAACGAGGCCTCTTCCGAATCGAAAACGCGCGCTGGACCGCGATGCAACAGCCGTTCATGCCCCGCTAGTTTCACAACGCAGCCTTCCGGCGCCAGCGAACCGTAGAGAATCGCCAGGCCACCGTCCTTTTTCAGCGGATTCGACAGGGGCCGCAGAACTTCCTGCCCCGCCGCTTCATTCGCGCTCTCCATTTCCTCGAACAGGGTTCTCCCGGACGCCGTCACTCCATCGTGCAGCAGTCCCGCCTCCCGAAGACGCCGTCCGAGCAGTCGCATGCCGCCCGCGTTGAACATGTCCGGCGCGGCAAATCGCCCAAACGGCTTCAAGTCCGCAATCAGCGGCGTCTTCGCGGAAATGTGATCGAACTCCTTGATCGTTAGCTCGACCCCCGCATCCCGCGCGATTGCCAGCAGGTGCAGCACCGCGTTCGTCGAGCCGCCCGTGGCCGCCACCGAAGCGATCGCGTTCTGTAGCGATTTCTGCGTAATGATTTGTTTCGGCCGGATGTCGGACGCCAGCAGCTTCATGACTGTCTTGCCGCACTCGAACGCCACTCGTTCTTTGCGCGGATCAGTCGCTGGCATTTCGTTCGCTCCCATCGGCGAAATTCCGAGAAACGTGATCGCCGTCGCCATCGTGTTCGCCGTGAACTGCCCGCCGCACGCGCCCGCTCCCGGACACGCAACATTTTCGAGCTCGTCGACCTCAGCCGCCGTCATGCGTCCCGCCGCGCACGCTCCCACCGCTTCGAAAACGTCCTGGATCGTCACTTCGCGTCCTTGAAACTTGCCCGCTGCAATCGAGCCTCCGTAGAGCGAAAGGCTCGGAATATTCAGCCGGGCCAGCGCCATCACCGTTCCGGGAATTGTCTTGTCGCATCCGCAGATCGCCACGACTGCGTCGAACGCGTGCGCGCGAACCACCAGCTCGATCGAATCCGCCACAATCTCGCGCGAAACCAGCGACGCCTTCATTCCTTCCGTCCCCATCGTTATGCCGTCGGAAATCGCGATCGTGTCGAACTCGATCGGCGTCCCGCCCGCCGCGCGGATTCCTTCCTTCATGCGTTCGGCCAGCGTTCGCAAATGGAAATTGCAGGGAGTGACCTCCGTCCAGGTGTTCGCGACGGCAACCAGCGGGCGGGCCAGGTCCTCGTCCGTCAGACCCGTCGCCTTAAGCATGGCCCTTGCCGGCGCCCGCGAAATTCCTTTCTTGATTTCGTCGCTGTGCATTTTCTCGTGTCGATCTTTCAGCCCCGCTTCGCTTCAGGGTCACGACCTTTGACCCCGAAGCGCGAGGAGTGGTCGCTTCACGGCAGCAATGGAATCCGGCCCCTGGCTGCCGCCTGCGCGGGAATCCCGCGCCCGGAAACTAAAAAGCCCCGCGGCCTGTGTCCAGGTGCGGGGCGAACCGTCCAAGCTCGGCTTAGACCGGTGGCCCCCATCGAATCGCTACAGATACGGCCGTTCTAATCACTGGCGTCGTCCATCTGCTCGCCCCCGAACCTTTCGCCGGGGTGTTCGGAACGCAGATAAGTAAACGCCACGGCGCCACGATAAGTCCAATTTGTAATTCTTGCTGAAATCATAAATCCTGCTTATATGACGAAACAGAGTGAATTCGCTTGACGCTGGCGCGCTTTCGCCCGTATAGTGTCGCTTCGATTTGATCGGCAGGAAGGAAGCTCTGGACCGCGCGATGCGTTCGTATTATTTCAACTTCGCCTTTACTTACCGCTTCTCCTTTACGGGGGAGCGGGCGGGCGAGACTCGCGCGGCGAATACCAGCACCTGAAAGCGCGAAGTTTCGAGATACCGGCCGCGACCCTAACGGGAATCGCGGCCTTTTTCGTTTTAGTGCGTGTTTGTTCCGGAGAAAACGGCGGGCGACTATGAAAATTGACGACTGGCGCAGAAAAATAGACGCAATTGACACCGCGATGCTTCACCTGCTGAACCTTCGCACGGAGCTCGCTCTCGAAGTTGGCCGGCTGAAGGGCCAGGCCGGGCTTGTCTTGCGCGTCCCCGAGCGCGAGCGCGAAATCCTCAACCGCATGAAGGCCCTGAATCCCGGCCCGCTCGACAGCAAGGCGATCCAGCGCATTTACCAGATGCTTCTCGACGAATCCATTCGCACTCAGGTGGCGAACGGATGCGGCTCCGCCGCCGATCCCAAAGCGAAAACGCGCCGGGCCCGAAGCAAGCCGAAGAAATTGGTCGCCCTATGAAGACCCGGCCCAACGCGCGAGTCGCTTTCCAGGGCGAACGGGGCGCTTTCAGCGAAGAGGCCGCTGTACAGCTTCTCGGCGAAGGCATTACGCTCGTTCCGCGGGGCAGCTTCGACGCGACTTTCACCGCCATCAACGACGGCGCCGCGGACTACATTCTCGCCCCCATCGAAAACAGCCTCGCCGGCTCCGTTCACCGCTCCTTCGACCTGCTCGTTGAAAGCCGCCTCACGATCATCGGTGAAGTCATCATTCCCATCGTTCATCACTTAATCGGCTTGCCCGGCGCAACTCTCGACCACATAGCTGCAGTCCAGTCCCATCCTGTCGCTCTCGCGCAATGCGAACGCTTCTTCGCCGCCCATCCGCGCCTGAAGCGAGTTGCCGCCGAGGACACCGGCGGAAGCGTGCGGGAAGTGATGAGCGCAGGAGATGCCTCCCGCGCCGCCATTGCCGGCGGGCGCGCCGCCGCGATCTATGGCGCCTCGATCCTTCGCGAACACCTCGAAGACGATCCCGAAAACTACACTCGATTCCTGCTCCTTGCGCCGGAAGACGCAAGCCCGGATAGCGCGGATAAGTTGTCTCTCGTTTTTGAGCTGGACCACCGTCCCGGCGCGCTCTTCCACGCCCTCGCGCCCTTCGCCAATCGCGGAATCAATCTCATGAAGATCGAAAGCCGCCCGGTGCACGGTTCGCCCTGGCAGTACCGGTTTTATTTGGATTTGCAGACGCGCTCGGGCGCCAGCGGCGCGAAGCAAGCGCTCGATGAGTTGCGAAAGCTTGTCGTCGGCTTGCGGGTTTTAGGTTCGTACCCATCCGCGAAGATTGCGGAAGTCTCGAAGTCGTCATCAGGGGAGCGGAAATGATCGTCAACATGTTCGGCAATGCTACGGAGGAGCAGGTTAACCATGTCTTGGAACGCATCAAGGAGTGCGGATTTCAGGCGCATATCTCGCGCGGAGAGGAGCGAATCGTGATCGGAGTGGTTGGCAAAAGCGCTCAGAATCGGGCTCAACTGGAAGCGCTTCGAGCGGCGCCCGGAGTCGAGGACCTGATCCCGATTTCGCACCCCTTCAAGCTGGCGGCCAGAACGTGGCGGCCGGAAGGCTCGGTAATCGAAGTCGGCAAAGGCGTGGCCATCGGCGGCTCGGAGGTGATCGTTGCCGCCGGGCCTTGCGCCGTCGAATCCCAACAACAAATCAACGATGTTGCCAGCCGTGTCGCGCGAGCCGGCGCGAAAATGCTGCGAGGCGGCGCGTTCAAGCCGCGGACTTCGCCCTACAGCTTTCAGGGCCTCGGCGAAGAGGGCCTCAAGCTGCTTCGCGGCGCCGGCGACGAGAACAATCTCGTGGTCGTCAGCGAGGTGATGGATCCATCCCAGGTTGATCAGATGCTGCCCTACGTTGACGTGCTTCAGGTTGGCGCGCGCAACATGCAGAATTACCATTTGCTGCGGGCCCTCGGTGAAATCGATAAGCCTGTCCTTCTCAAGCGCGGTCTATCCGCCACCATCGAAGAACTGTTGCTCAGCGCCGAATACATCATGTCGGGCGGCAACTACAAAGTGATCCTCTGCGAACGCGGCATACGCACGTTCGAGACGTACACGCGCAACACTCTCGACATCGCCGCCATCCCGGTAATCAAACAGCTTTCTCATCTGCCCATCATCGCCGATCCTTCGCACGGAACGGGACGCCGCGACAAAGTCGGCGCCATGGCGCGCGCCGCGGTCGCCGCCGGCGCCGATGGTCTCATCATCGAAGTCCACCCGGATCCCGAGTGCGCCCTTTCCGACGGCGCTCAATCGCTCTACCCTGATCAGTTCGCGCAACTAATGGCGGAAATTCGTATCATCGCTCCCGCCGTCGGCCGCCGCGTC